>DATKLD010000138.1:0-7093 GCA_035542595.1 Terriglobales bacterium | reverse complement strand
ATCAGCGAGGCGGCGTACGTCAAGAACATCAGCCTGCACCGGTTTGGGGAAGACTTCGCGGTGGAAGGGTACATTCGGGACCCGTATTTGTAATTTGTGATTAGTGACCTCTGATTTGCGATTGCCGGCGGATGGCCGTCTATCCAGGCCCGTAGGGCCGGAATAAATTAGCCCAGGGCGGAAGCCCTGGGTAGAAGGTTTGATAGATTCAAGAGCCCGGTACGGGCGGCAGAGGAAGCGTATGTTCACTGGGCTTATCGAAGAAGTCGGTAAGGTTCTGTCACTGAGCGGCGGCCGGGGCACAAAGCGCCTCACCGTGGCTGCGTCGAAGCTGCCGCGCGAGATGAAAAAAGGCGGCAGCATCGCGGTCAGCGGCGTCTGCCTGACCGCGGTCGAGATCAGGAAAAATTCCCTCGGCTTTGACCTGGCGGCCGAGACCTTGGCCCGCACTTCCCTGTCGCGGCTCAAGAAAGGCGCGCTGGTGAACCTGGAGCTGCCCATGAAGGCCGACGGCCGCATGGGTGGGCACATCGTGCAGGGGCACGTGGACGGCGTCGCGCGCTTCCTCAGCCTGGAGAAGATCGAGGGCAAGGACGATTATTGGCTGCGCCTCGAGATTCCAGCCGAACTTGCGAAGTACGTGGTCTTCAAGGGTTCGATCTCCGTTGAAGGCATCAGCCTGACGGTTGCGAAGATCGAGGGCACGGAGGTGACCATCGCCATCATTCCCCACACTCATGAAATGACCAACCTGAAGCAGTTCAAGCCCGGCGATCCCATGAACATCGAGGTGGATATCATCGCGAAGTACGCCGAGAAGATGCTGCTGGGTCAGGCGGCGCCGGGCAACGTCACGCTCGAGAGACTGGTAGCGGAAGGATTCTGAGAAATCGGGTCGGCTCAAGATTTGTAATTTGTAAAGTCGACTAGCGACAGTCGCGTCGTCTCACGCCCCGGCAGGATATCCCTCCGGCGGTTCCTGGCCCGGCAGGATCAATTGGTCGAGGGTGAGGAACTGTTGCACGATCGGTTCCTGGCTGCGCTCCATGGCTGGATAAGGTCCGAAGAATATCGCGCGGCCTTCGTGCAGGAACATAACACGGTCCGCCAACTTCTTGGCCAGCCGCATGTCGTGGGTGACGACGATGCTGGTCAGTCTCAACTGATGCTTGAGTTTCTTGATTAGATCTCCCAGCAAATGCGCCATTAACGGGTCTACCTGGGTGGTGGGCTCGTCATACAGAATGCACTCGGGCTGGGCGGCCAGGGCGCGCGCGATGGCTACCGAGCGCTTCATCCCGGTGGAAAGCTCGGAGGGGAACAGGTCGCGCATGGCGCGCACCCCGACCATCTCCAGCAAACCATCCACCACCTGGTAAATCTGCTCTTCGTCCAGGTCGCGGCGGTCACGCAGCGGGAAGGCGACGTTCTCGCCCACGCTGAGCGAATCGAAGAGCGCGCCATTCTGAAACACCATGGTCACCTTCTTGCGGATGCGTTCCAGCTCGGGTTCCGGGTAATCGGTGATGTCCTCGTAGGCCACGATGACCCGGCCGGAGTCAGGCTTGAGGAATCCCATGATGTGGTGCAGCGAAACCGACTTGCCCACGCCGCTGCGCCCCAGAATGCATACCGTCTCGCCGGGCAGGACGTCGAAGCTGACGTGGTCAAGCACGCTGCGTTCGCCGAAGGCCTTGGAAACATCCTTGAATTCGATGTAGGCCTTGGGCGGCTCGGAATCGGCTACGGGGTGGTTCATCACGGTTTCTCCGCGGCGGCCCGGCGCAGATCTTCTGGCGTATTAAGATTTTGGAACATCCCGGCGTTGAAGGCAAACCGGCTCAATTCGGATTCTTCCAAAACACACATAGTGGCAATGGAAAACAGGGCGTCGATCTTGTTCTTGCCGGATTCCAGCGCGGCCTGAGCCGGGGACGCAAACGCGCGGCGATACGCCGCGCAGAGCGGCTGATAGCCGCCGGCGATGCGCGGGACCGTGACCATAGCATCGGTTGCGCCGGCGCGCTCCACGATAAACCGCAGCAGAGATTCGGTGAGGAAGGGCAGGTCCACGGCGAGGATGAGATTCAACTCGGTCGCGGAAGACGACAGCGCGGCATGAATGCCGGCCAATGGCCCGCGGCCGGTGTAGATGTCTTCCACTACCGGCCCGTAAGCCGCAAACTTGGCCTCCGGCCCGACGACGCGCACATCCGGAGTAACACGGCGCAGCAGGTCGAGAGCCCGCGCCAGCAGCGTGCGCCCGTCGAACTCAAGGAAGGCTTTGTCGCTTCCCATGCGGCTGCTGCGCCCCCCGGCCAGAACGAATCCGCTGAAGTCCGCCATACCGAGAGTGTAGCAACAGAACCGCCCGCGATCGCTATGCTACAATCGCGCGGCCCTCCTCTCCCCGAGCGCGCAGGCCGGGTGTCGGGCCACGCCGCGGTCCCAGCGCCGCGCGGCGATTGCCGATGAATATCCGCCGAAGACTTCAACTGGCTGTAGTCCTGCTGGTGGTGATGCTGACCGTGAGCGTCGCCGGATACCGTTTGCTCGGCGGCCCGTCGGTCGGCTTTCTGAATGCGCTCTACATGGCTGTGATCACCTTTGCAGGCGTGGGTTACGCCGAGGTGGTAGACACCAGCCACAACCCCGGCCTGCGCCTGTTCAACATCGTCGTGGTGTTTTTTGGTGTCACCATCATGGTGTACGTGTTTTCGGTGGTGACCGCGTTCCTGGTGGAAGGCGAGCTCACCCACATCTTCTGGAGACGCAAGATGCAGAAAAAAATAAAGGAACTCCGGGACCATTACATCGTTTGCGGGCTGGGGGACACCGGCCGTTGCGTCATCGAGGAACTCCAGAAGACGTCCTCGCCCCACGTCGTGATCGAACACTCGGAAGAGGTTCTCGCGCGTTATCGCGAGCAGGCCTCCAGCGGCCACGAGTTGCTCTCAGTGACTGGCGATGCCACCGACGAAGAAGTGCTGCAGGCCGCCGGCCTCGAGCGGGCGCACGGACTGATCGCCGCCCTCGACCCTGACAAGGACAATCTGGTGATCACGGTGATGGTGAGGCAGAAGAACCCGCGTATCCGCATCGTAGCCCGTTGCACCGACCAGCGCTTCGCCGACAAGCTGCTGCGCGCCGGGGCCAACAGCACCGTCTCTCCCAACCGCATCGGGGGGCTGCGGCTGGCCAGCGAGGTGCTGCGTCCGCACGTGGTCAGCTTCCTCGACCTGATGCTGAAGGAGCAGACTCGCACCCTGCGCATCGAGGAGATCGAAGTCGGGCCCTCGCAGTGGGTGGAAAAGAGAGTCGGCGACCTGCAACTGAAACTGCGCTTCGGCCTGCTGTTACTGGCTGTCAAAGATGCGAACGGCGCCACTTTCTGGGCCAACCCTCCCGAAAGCCTCGCCCTGCGTCAAGGCACCGTGCTGATCGTCATGGGCGACGTGGCCCAGATCCACAAGGCGCGTTCCGAAGCCCAGCACCAGTCGACGCGGGCGATGGTCACCGGACATTAGCAAGTGGGAGCGCGCCGGCGCCTGGCGCCCACAGGGTTGCCAACCACGGCCCTCGGGTACAGCAACTGCGCGCAGAAAGTGGGGTTATTACTATTAGGCTGGATCGAAGAATTTGCAAAGCAAAGCAGTCGGAAGGCGGCAGTCTGCATCTAAACTGGTATCGTCTGGATTCAGTGTGACAGGAGTTGTCTTATGAATGCTCGACGTTCATTTTACGTGCTTGCCTTGGCCGCGTTGCTAGCCCTGGCTTTGGTATCGGGTTGCAGTCGGGCGCGCAATGATGCGCAGATCGCCGGGGAAGTACAAGGCAAGATATACGCGGACAGCAACGTTCCCACCAAAGGGATCACGGTAGCCTCGAGCAATGGAATCGTCACCCTTTCCGGCACTGTCGGCAGCGACCTGGAGCGGCAGGCTGTGGCGGCTGACGCGGCGCAGGTGGAAGGCGTAAAAACGGTGGTGAACAATCTGCAGGTGGCGCCGCCGGCCACGGCCCAGGCGGAGCCGGAACCCGCACCGCAGCCGGAGCCGTCGCGTGCGGCAGCACCCAGGCGGCGTGCCAGTCCCAAGGTGTATAGCAACCGGCCGGTTACCATTCCCAGCAGCGTTCCCGCTCCGGCGGTGACGCCAAGCGCCCCGTCCACGACGGCGATGGCGCCTCCTCCTCCGCCGCCCCCGCCCAGGCCAGTGACCATTCCCGATGGGACGGTGCTGCAGATCCGCATGATTGATTCCGTTGACTCCGCAACAAACAAGCCGGGCGACCGTTTCCACGCCACGCTGGACACGCCCATCACCATCAACGACAAGGTGATTGTGCCCCAGGGCGCCGACGTTGAAGGCCGGGTGGCAGAGCTGAAATCGGCGGGACATTTTGCCGGCAAGCCCGAGATCGCGCTGGAGTTGACAGCGCTCAACATCAACGGACGCCGCTATTCGCTGCACACCAACCAGTATTCACGCGAGGGCTCATCGCGCGGCAAGAACACCGCGGCCAAGGTGGGGGGCGGTGCGGCCCTTGGTTCCATCATTGGCGCAATTGCTGGCGGCGGCAAGGGAGCTGCCATCGGCGGAGTCATTGGGGCCGGCGCCGGTGGCGGGGTCCAAGCCGCGACCAAGGCGCCCTCGATCCATGTGGAGTCCGAGGCCTTGCTCAGCTTTACGCTCGAGAATCCGCTTACGGTGACGCCGGTGTCCACGCTCCAGCGCACCCGGTCCAATCGCATCGCTGATTACGGCGATTCGCAAGACCAGCCGCAGCTCCGCCGGTCCAGGCGAAACTCGGATTACGACGACTCGAACCCGCAAGCGCAGCCCAGTCCGCCGGGCGCCAACGGCGACTACAGCGATTCGCAAGACCAGCCCCCGCCGCAGCAACAGCAGCCCGACGATTATTCCAACGACCCGGTGCTGAAGCGGCGATAAGACCGCTCTACAGGGGGGGACATCGAGGGCCGGGGCCGCAGGGTCCCGGCTCTTGTTGTCTGTCGGGCATGGGTAAACGTGCATTTCCTGCACCTTCGGTGCACCAGGACCGCACACCTTTAGTAACCAACTGAACGGATGTTTACCCTCTTATAATCAGGCTGTTCATGCCTTTGGACCCTCTCTACGCCGGATGCTTCTTCGTGTTCGGGCTGGTCTTTGGGAGCTTCCTGAACGTGTGCATCCACCGGCTGCCACGAGACCTGTCGGTAGTGCGTCCGGGTTCGGCTTGTCCCGGCTGCCAGGCGCCCATCGCCTGGTACGACAATCTGCCGGTAGTGAGCTGGCTGCTGCTCAGAGGCCGCTGCCGCGCCTGCCGGGCGCGTATTTCGCCTCGCTACCTGCTAGTGGAACTGCTCACTGGACTGTTATTCCTTGCCTGCTACGCCGCTTTCGGCTGGACGTTCTCCACCTTCAAATTCTGCGGTTTTGCCTTTCTCCTGGTGGGTCTGATTTTCACCGATGCTGAGCACAAGCTGCTGCCCGACGCCATGACTCTGCCAGGTCTGGGGCTTGGTCTGGGATTCAGCCTGCTGGTACCGGTACAGGACCTGGGCAGCCGTCTGCTCGCTGGCTGGGTCAGTTTGCCGGTTGGGTCGGACTTTTCTTGGCGGCTGCTGTCGCTGGTGGACTCCGGTCTGGGCGCGGCCGTCGGCGCTTCCTTCATTTACGGCGCGGGCGCCATCTACCGTCGCGCACGCGGTGTCGAGGGCATGGGCTTTGGCGACGTGAAGCTGATGGCCATGGTGGGATCGTTCCTGGGGGTGAAGCTGACCATCTTCACCCTGTTTGCGGCGTCGCTGACAGGCTCGATCTTCGGGTTATTTGCCGTGCTGGCGGTGTGGTGGAAACGCACGCGCCGGCGCGTCCAGCGCCTGCACGAGCCACCGGCGGAGGCCCGCAAACACGCCTGGAAGTCGGCCAAGATGGTCTATCGCTACTACGAGATGCCGTTCGGGGTCTTCCTGGGAAGCATGGCCCTGTTCGCCGCTTTCTTCGGAAACGCCGTGATCGGCTGGTATTGGGGGTTTTACCGATGAACGGGTCAGCATCGCTGGTAAGAGAAAGCGTGATCGCGCTGGGAATCGCCAGCCTGGTCCTGGTTGTCGCGGGCACGGTGGCCATCCGGCTGCTGCGGCGCAAGCTGGTGGGCTAAAGCCGATTCGGGGCGAGCGCTCCCGTTTGCCTTCTGGTTCCACAAACGTAAGCGGGCAGGCCTCCGACCGTGAACCAAGGTAACATTGTGGCACCTGATGTGCGGGGCTATGCTTTACAAAAGGGGATGTGTCTGCTTTCTGCATTCCCTGGGAACGGACCTGTCATGAGACGAATCGGGTACACGCTGGCGTTAAGCGCAATGGTGGTGGCCTCGGCCCTGGCAGCGACCGCGCAATCGGAGTCCCTGGGCGATTATGCGCGCGCCATGCGCAAGCAAAAGCGGCCGCCGGCCAAGATGGTTTACACCAACGATAACCTCCCTACCACCACGACCATCAGCGTGGTGGGACAACCTCCGCTGACCACGGAAGAGAACCCCGCCGCTGGGCCACAGGACGAGAAAGCAAAGGCGGAGCCGAAGGAAGACAAGACTTCCGAGGCCAAGGCGCAGGACCAGATATCGCAGCAGAAAAAGAAAATCGCCGACCTGGAACACGAGCTCGACCTGCTGCAGCGTGAATACAAGCTGCAGGTGGCCAACTATTACGCCGATGCCGGCACGCAGTTGCGTGACCAAAAGAACTGGTCAGACCAGGAAGCCAAGTATCGTGCCGACATTGTCGACAAGCAAAAACAGATCGACGAAGCCAAGGCCCAGCTCCAAGAGATGCAGGAACAGGCGCGCCAGGCGGATGCCCAGAGTTCCCCGATCCAGTAGCCAAGTAATTACAATTTAGACAAGGGAGGACGCCGCCGCCCTCCTTGTTTCTTTCTTGGCAGGAAGCCCGCATCCGGGCGCCTCGCCGTGAACTCACTCTACTGGGATTTTCCTGAAGCTGGAGCAGCAGGATTGCGGGTCAGCACGGGACGGTTCGGATCCAGCGGCTCCGGCCTGAACTTGGCAGGCTTTCCCAGCGGCTCGC
>DATKLD010000137.1:0-2466 GCA_035542595.1 Terriglobales bacterium | reverse complement strand
ACCACCTCGGGATGGCAATGGCCGGTTGAAACCACGGCGATGCCGGCGGCGAAGTCGAAGAACTCGTTGCCGTCCACGTCCTCGATGACTATGCCGCGGCCGCGCCGGGCGACCAGCGGGTAAGTGCGGGTGTAGGACGGTGAAATGTAAGTCTGGTCCCCCGCCAGTACGCGCTGGGCATTGGGCCCGGGCAGGCGGGTGCGGATCTTGGGACCGGCGGTAGGTACGATGGTCGTGGCCATGGGATCCTCCTCTTTGGGCCGTTGGCCGTTGAGCACGCAGTGCGTGCGGATTTCAACCTCCGTCGAGGCGCCTGCAATGCAAAAATAATGAGGAGGAAACTAGTCGCCCGCGAAGAGGTTGGGGCGGGCCTGCGAAGGACAATGGAACTTGTCGACCGGGACGAGTTTCATACCCGACTCCTACAGAAATTATAGCCACTTGGATGCGGAAGCGTAACCCCCTCCCAAGGCACGGGCGTTCACTGGCCTGCTGGAGAAGGTGACCAGCGAGGTGCGCGGATGCGGTAACGCTGGCAATCCTTGTCCAGCAGCGGACGCTGAAATGCGGCGCTTTGCAGTAGGATTTACCTCGATGGAGACTGCGGACGTCGTCATCGTGGGCGGAGGCATCGTCGGCTCCAGCATCGCCTATCACCTGACCGAGGCGGGATGCACCAGCGTGCTCGTGCTCGAGCGCGAAACGCACCAGGGCAAAGGTTCCACCGGCAAGAGCATGGGCGGCGTGCGGGCGCAGTTCGCCACGCCGGTGAACATCCGGATGTCGCTGTACTCCATTCCCTTCTATGCCAGCTTCGACGAGCGGCTGGGACACCCCGCCGGCTACAGGCCGCAGGGCTACTTGTTCCTCGCCACCAGCGAGCACCATCTTCAATATCTGCGAACGAACCAGGACAAACAGAAGGCCCTCGGTCTGAAGACGGCGCGTATGGTGAGCGCAGATGAGATCCGCAGCATGTTCCCGCGACTGCGCTCGGATGACATAGTGGGCGGCAGCTTCTGCTCGACCGATGGTTTTGTCGATCCCTACGGCGCGATGGTCGGCTTCATGGCGCGCGCCGCCGAATCTGGAGCGCGGCTGTGGCGCAATGCTGAGGTGACGGCCATCCACAAGGACGGGCGCAGCATCACCGGTGTCGAGACCACGCGTGGACCGGTCTCCACGCGCACCGTGGTGAACGCGGCCGGAGCCTGGGCGGCGCAGATCGGCAAGCTCGCGGGTGTGGAGATGCCGGTTGAGCCGCTGCGGCGCATGCTCGTCCCCACCGAGCCCTTCGATCAATTCCCGCACTCGGCGCCCATGATCATCGATATGTCCAACGGCTTCCACTTCCGGCCGGAGTCGCTCGGGTTCCTGCTGGCGTGGAATGATCCCGAGGAGACGCCGGGGTTCAAGACCGACTTCGAGTCGGGATTCATCGAAAAAGTGCTGACGCGCGCCGCCGCCCGCGTGCCCTGCTTCGAGAATCTGGCGGTCAACCCAAAGCGTGCCTGGGCCGGCCTGTACGAGATGACGCCCGACCACCATCCCATCCTCGGCCCCGTGAAGGAGGTCCCCGGGTTCTTCCTCGCCAACGGCTTCAGCGGACACGGCGTGATGCACGCGCCGGCCACGGGCAAGATCCTCGCCGACTTGATCCTTCACCAGACCTGCGACCTGGTGGATACCAGCCTGCTCTCGCTCAATCGCTACCGTGAAGGCCGCCTGATCGAAGAAACGGCGGTGCTTTGACTGATTATCAGGAGATCGTACTGTTCGGGGTGGAGCAGGGCTTCAGCCCTGCATTAATCGCTGGCGCGGGTTGTTCGGCTTTTAGCCGCTGTGGGGCCTTCCCTCAGGGGCTGAAGCCCGGATTTCAAAGGGCCACGTCAATGCAGGCCTGAAGGCCTGCTCCACTCGGCTGAATATACTGGTCCCGTCATGTCCACCTTCAGCGGAATCCTCCGCCAGCTTTGCCCGCGCTGCGGCATAGGGAGGATCTTCCGCGGCTCGGTTCTGCGAGGCTTTCCCAAGATGCACGAGCGCTGCCCGGTTTGCGACCTGAAGTTCGAGCGCGAGGAGGGCTACTTCCTGGGTGCGATGTACATCAGCTACGGCATTGGTGTGGTGATGATCTGCGCCTTCGCGACGGTGCTGTGGCTGCTGACCCGGTGGTCGCTGCAGAAAGTCGTGCTGTGGGGGATCGTCCTGTTCATCCCGTTCGCGCCTGTCATCACGCTTTACTCCCGCGTGCTGTGGATCTATCTGGACCGCTCGGTCGATCCCGGACACGACAAGTAAAGGCCGCCCCGCTGTTTGCGCCGCCGAGGACCTGACACCTCCGTGTAGAATCGCGCTATTGATGTCTCTTCCTGTGACGGACTCCACGGCGAAACAGGCCTCACCCAGCAGGACGAAGCAGTTTGCCTTTCTCGTCGCAGCCGGCATCTTCCTGAGCCGCATCGC
>DATKLD010000136.1:0-5811 GCA_035542595.1 Terriglobales bacterium | reverse complement strand
ATAGATCCAGTAGTAAAGGTGCGAGCCCCAGCCAATGATGAACTTGGCCAGACGAGCAAAGCGCCAGACCTTTTCATGGTTCAGGAAGGACTGTTCGGCGAAGTAGTAGGAACTGCCCGGTCCGGGATACAGCTTCGACAGCTCCGCGTAACTTACCGCTGTAGCGAGACAGAGCAGCAAGGCGACAAAAATGCCCAGCCACATCGCGGGCGCAGTAACACCGGTGGTCGCCTGGATGTAGAACGTCAGCCAAAGGAAGGCGCCGGGTGCGATCAGCGCCATCGCGTTCATGGTCAGTCCAGTCAGACCTAGGGTTGGTTTCATCTCAGCGGGGGCGTCAGCCGCCATATACATTCTCCTTTTGTCTATCGTGCAGATTTGATTCATTAAGACCGCTTGCCTGGCACAACTCAGATAATGAGGAGAGCAGAAGCGCCATGGCCCCGAGCGTGATCAAGGTGCCCGCCACTGGATGGACTTCCAGTGCGAACAAGCCAGCCAGCATCGCCGGAATGCCTGCCAGTAGTCCTGCCACGTAAGCCGCTGCTGTCCAGGTTGACGTCATCCCATGCTTCCTTGGCACAGCTCTTGCGTCACTCTCTGCTGTGCCGGTGCGTGCACTACTTAGGCGCCTCGCTCGGCTCGAGCACGAACATCATCCCGACCGCCAGCGTGTTCTGGCCGGTGACGAACGGCCTGCTGGTTCTGCCCTTGGGGAAGAGGGTCTGATTCGAATCGTCGTGCCGGTACTCCAGCCGGGTGATCAGGTGGGTTGCAATCTTCCGTTCGAGGGTCGCTGTGACCTCCTGGAAGTGAGGACCGTCCCCGTTGGTATCGAAGAACCCGGTGGTATAGCCCTGGGGATCGTTGTAATACTCGTAGCGAAGCGCGAACGCATACTTGGGATTGAACTGATACTTGGCGTAGCCCGCCGCGCCCCACCAGTCCACTGGCTTGAAGGGAAATGATGCCTCGACGCGGCCATAGTCGCCGTTCAACTGCAGCGAGAGCTTGGGAGTCCAGTTATAGGCAACCACGGTATCGAACACGTTGCGCCAGTGGCCTCCGTCGAACTGGATCGCTCCTGGCCCGCCCATCCAGTTCTCGGTGACGGTCAGCTTCTTGGTGGCGTTCCAGACGAAGGTCAGACCCCCGGTCTTGCCGCTGTTGAGGTAGCCGTTGCTGACGTCGTGGATGACGTCATTCCAGCCGTTGGCCACGTAGCCAGTTAGCGAGAATTTAGGGTTGAACGTGTACTGCGCGCGCAGGCCGTAGTGGTAGAACGGGATGGCGTAGTTGAACAGTATGCTGCGCGAGTAGTTCCAGTTGGCGTTGCTTTCAATGACCTCGGCACCCATGGGCGTGACGAACTTGCCGAAATCAATCTGCAGACCCTTTCCGAGCGGGGCAAGATAGGAGAGGTAGCCCTCCTTCAAATACTGAGCGAATCCTAAGGGGTCGTTGGAGCTGTTGACCACATTCATGGCATCGCCGAAGCCGAATATCACCTTGTACCCAAGGCGGTTATCTGCGTCGGGGGTCTTCACCAGTCCCAGTTCAATCAGGTTGAGCGCAAACTGGTTGTTGCGCGCATCGAACAGCCGCAAAGTGGTGAAGTTCCCGGGGACTGCGCTTATGGCCGGAACCGCGAACCCCAGCTCCGGCTTGTTGAAGTTGTAGCTGTAGTAGCCATCGACAAGGCCGGTAACCGTAGCGCCGCCCAACACGCTAGCCAGGCCGGCCAGTGGATCAGGCTTCGTTGGCGCGGCTACGGGCGCTTGCGCCACGCCCGGCGCAGCGGCACCCTGGGCGTCCTCTGGTGTGTAAACCGCCGGCCTTAGAGAGGCAGTTCCGCCCGGAGCGGCCTTGACCGCCTGCAACTCGGCGCGCAGGCGGTCGACTTCTTTCTCCAGTTCCTCCATCCGCTGCATAACGACGGCAGCATCGATCTGAGCCGATGCCTGGTTGCTGGTTTGCTCTGCCCCGAGTCTTGCTGGGGAGTTGGGTGCAGTCGCATCAGTTTGAGCTGCAGCTACAAGCGCGGTGGTTCCTAGTACAAGAGCAACGACAACGGCGTCGAGCCGGAGAGCAATCCTCATGTGGCTTCCATTACCTTCCTGGGCCGCGATCAGCAGATAAAGAAAACATGCGGCTCTCGTAAGGCAAGCTAAAGGCAGCGATTGATTGCAGTCCAATGCATTTTTTTTCTGGTGTTCATTAAGGATATTTTTAGAAATTAAATCTATAGCTGGGAAAAATTAAATCTATTGCAGCGGCCACGGCTTGGCAGTGATCGGAAGCGTCTCCTCTTTTCCTCAGGAGGCTTGTGGAACACCTTAGTCCTCTGCAGCGTTCGAATCCGATCTTCCTGACAATGAATGTGTTAGAAGGACAGAAGAGAGCTTGGAGTCATTGCCAGTCTATGTTGTAGGAAGGAGGAAACCAGCTGCGAATGATCCTCGTGATTCACGCGGGAGCACGCGACGAAAGCGACGGCTGCCGGAAAAATATAGCAGAATATTGATCTGAGCGATTCGAAAAACAGGATATCCACAGGCAAGGCCCAGTGGCGACGTCGGTGCAAGATTCCACTCGCCTAAGCCTACCCGACCTGTTACCTTGTCCCGTTCCATGCTCAAACATTTCATCGCTGTCCTGGCGCTGCTCTCGGCCTCGGCTTTAGCCCAAAGCCTGCCTTCCGACTCGCTCGCGAAAGGAGCCTGGGAGCTGGGCCTGTGGACCGCCGGAGGCCACAGTGTGTCCGGAGGGACAGCTGACACCGGCGCGTGGGACGCCGGCGTGCGCGTCGGCAAGGTACTCACCGCAGAGCACGGCTCCCGCTTCCTGCGCGGCAACCTGGAGTATGCGGTAGACTTCATTCCCGCCTACGTGCTGGTTTTTCCCGGCCGGACCTCTTATGCCGGAGGATTCGACCCTTTCATCGTGAAGTGGAATTTCACCAATGGCCGGAAAGTTGCGCCTTACCTTGAACTCGGGGGCGGCGTGTTGCTCTCCTTCGACGATGTCCCTCCGGGCACTAATAACGTGAACTTCATGCCGCAGGCCAGCTTCGGGGTGCAGATCTTCACTCGCGAGAAGCGCGCTGTCTCGCTGGCCGCCAAGTACGTTCATATCTCCAACGCCGGCCTCGCCACGCCTAACCCCGGCATCAACACCGTCCAGTTCTCCATCGGATATCACTGGTTCAAGTGAGGTGGCCGTTTGGAGCCAGTCCCCCTTTGACGCCGAACTTCCGTTAGAATGGGCGCAACAGTTGGGCTGAACCTAGGGGTGTGCTGTGCGTAGGATTGTGTATTGCCGGTGGCGCGTCCTGTTCTGGGCGGTGATGTTGTGCCTGCCGTTATCGATGGTTGCGGCACAGAGTGCGATGGATGCCGCTCCCCCCTCTCCGGCGCCGGCGGCGCCCAATCCAGCCCCCGCCACCAGCCTCAAGGAATACACCGTGCCGCAGGGAACGATCCTGCGCTTGGAACTTTCCGGGCCGATCAGTGTTTCCCACCTGAAGCCGGGCAGTGAGCTTTCCGGACAACTGGCGCGCCCGGTCTACGTGTACGACCGCGCTCTCATCCCTGCCGGCTGCCAGGTGCGCGCCGTGGTGGAGAAGGTCGAAAAGCAGAAGGCAGCCGGAAAGAAAGGCCTCATGGAACGTGTGGACACCGTGCGCAGCCTGGGCCTGAACCACCACAATTTCTACGAGGTCACTCTGCGAGCGGCCACGGTGCGGCTGCCTTCGGGCGCGGAGGTGCCCATGGATCTGCGCTTCATCCGCGGCGGCGAAGAAGTGCGCCTCCAGGCCAACCAAGAAGGGGAGATGAAAGTTGGGGGCAAGACCGGCCATGACTTGGCCCAGCACGCGCCCGGCGTTTCGCAGGTGACAAAGATCAAGCATGGCAAGCAACAGGCGCAGGAGTACCGTCACCCGGTGGCGACGCTCGAAGTCGAACGCGTCGCCCGGCTCGAGCTGCCGGCCCGGCCCGAGGTGCCCCGCGTTGCCGTCCAGCCAGTCACCATAGCCGAAGGCACGCATGCCGATTTTCTGTTACTGACGGAACTGCGCGCCAGTGAGAACAAGCAAGGCGACACGTTCAAGGCGCGCCTCGTGGAACCCATCTTCCAGCCCAACGGCCAGCTTCTCGTGCCCGAAGGCAGCCTGCTTGATGGGCACATCGCCAAGCTGGAGCGGCCGAGACGTTTGAGCCGGGCCGCTTCCATGTATCTGGTCTTCGATCGCTTGACCCAGCCGGGGGGCGATTCCCAGAAGGTGGCTGCTTCGCTGGTCAGCGCCGATGTCGGCAAGAAGGCGGCGATCACCATGGACCCCGAGGGCGGCCTGCACGGCAAGGGCGGCACTAAGAGCCTGGCGAAACGAGCCATCATGGGCGTAGCGTCCCAGCAGGTGGCAGACGAAGCGGTGGAGTTGGCTACTCATGCCGTGGCGCCCTATGCCTCCACGGGGGTTGGACTCCTCATCCTGTTCGGGGGGCACGGAAACGACGTGGACCTGCCCCAGTACTCCGATCTGCAGGTGGTTTTCGGACGTCCCGTGACTGTGCCCTCTCAGCTTCAGAAGTAAAAGACCAGCCACGGATTCACACGGGCATTCAGGGGATCAAGAATCCGTGGGCATCCGTGCAAATCCGTGACTTTCTCTCATACCGGACTTTTCACGCTGGCCCTGAGCTCAGCGACGATCTCCTGCGCCGCCATGCGTGCGGTTTCCAGTTGGTCGGGCGGAAAGGAGATGGCACCCACCCGAGCGTGGCCTCCGCCGCCGTAGCGCTCGCAGATCACCGCCAGGTTCACCAGGTGGTTGGCGCGCGCCCAGGGATTGGTGCCGACCGAGACCTTCGTGCGAAAGCTGCTCTTGCTCAGCCCCACGCTGTAGATGCACTCCGGGTGGAGATAGTAAGGGATAAACTTGTTGTAGCCCTCGAGTTCCTGGTCGCTGATGTCATAGAACACGGTGCTGTCGCGCGCATCGGCGCGCTGGCGCACGATCTCGATGGAACGCTGGTGGCGCGCGAGCAGCGGTGCGACCAGCGGGGCCACGAACGGCTCCTCCAGCACCGCAGCCAGGGGACGGTAAGCCAGCAGCGGCACCAGGCGCGGCATGAAGGTGTGGTCCTGCGTGGCTTCGATGACCATGGTGAGGCGCATGGCGGGCTCGCGCATCTCCACCGCGCTGCGCGCGTCGGGGAACTGCGCTCCGTCGATAATGTCCGCCCACTCGATCAGTTCCGCCACCGGCGCCGCGTTGAAACCGAAGCGCTGCTCGGTCACTGTGGCCAGGAATTTGGTACAGCTCTTGAAGTCGGGATCGTAGAACTTGGTGTTGGATTGCTGCTGCTCGAAGTGGGCGGCGTCCTCGGGTGTGAGGAAGGCGCTCTGATGATGGTCGAACCACCAGGTGATGCGGGGCGAGGTGGAATACTTGAAGTCGACGATGGCGTTCTCGTCGCCGTCGAACTTGGATTCGTCGAACAGGCTGCCGGCGCGGTGCACCAGCCCGCTGAAGACGAACTCGGCATCGTCGCGGATGCGCTCGCGATAGAAGCGCGCAAACAGCGACGCACTCGCCGCTCCGTCGAAACACTTGTCGTGGAAGAACACCCGGACGCGCACCAGGACCTCTTTCCCTTTTCTCCCTGTGTGCTCCAAAAGTGAGGCACTCCAGCCGCGCCCAGGCGCGAAGGGAAAAGTACATACAAATGACATTCTGGGAGGGGAAAGTCAATAGCCGGAACCGATCGGTAGTGTCTTAATAAGACACTAGCAACCGATCGTTCGCTG
>DATKLD010000135.1:0-3239 GCA_035542595.1 Terriglobales bacterium | reverse complement strand
TATTCCGCCGCCAGCTCTTCCGTCTCGCCCTCGTGGCGCAGCAGTTCCAGGGCGCGCTCGGCTTCCTCGTAGGCGGCCGAAACTTCTTCCTGGACCTTCTGCGCGGCCTCTTCCAGCTCCGGCGACAGGCGCACGTTGCGGTAATGCTCCATGCCGGTGCCGGCTGGGATCAGCCGTCCCACGATGACGTTCTCCTTCAGGCCGCGCAGGTGGTCCACCTTGCCCTGGATGGAGGCTTCGGTGAGCACGCGCGTGGTCTCCTGGAAGGAGGCCGCCGAGATGAACGACTCGGTCGCCAGCGACGCCTTGGTGATGCCCAGGAGCAGCGGACGCCCGGTGGCCGGCTTGCCGCCATCCTTGATGACCCGCTGGTTCTCCTCCTCGAACTTGAACTTGTCGGCCTGTTCTTCGAGCAGGAACTGGGTATCGCCCACGTCCTCGACCTTGCGCCAGCGCATCATCTGGCGGACGATCACCTCGATGTGCTTGTCGCTGATGGTCACGCCCTGCAGGCGGTAGACCTCCTGGATCTCGTTCACCAGATAGGCCTGCAGCTCCTTCTCGCCGAGCACGGCCAAGATATCGTGCGGGTTGAGCGGGCCGTCCATAAGCGGCTCGCCGGCGCGCACGCGCTCGCCTTCCTGCACGTTGATGTGGACGCCGCGCGGCACCGCGTACTCCTTCTCGGTGCCGTTGTCGGCAGTGACGTAGATCTTGCGCTGGCCCTTGCTGATCTCGCCGAACTTGACCGTGCCATCGATCTCGCTGATGACTGCGGTCTCGTGCGGCTTGCGGGCCTCGAACAGCTCGACCACGCGCGGCAGCCCGCCGGTGATGTCCTTGGTCTTGGTGGTCTCGCGCGGGATCTTGGCCAGCACGTCGCCCGGTGAGGCGGTGTCGCCGTCCTGCACCATCAGGTGGGCGCGTGACGGCATCAGGTAGCGCTTGCTGGTCTTGCCCTTCACCACGATGGCGGGCTGCCGCTTCTCGTCCTGGGTGTCCATGACCACGTGCCGCGACAGGCCCGTGACCTCGTCCACTTCTTCGTGCAGGGTGACGCCTTCCTGAAGGTCCTTGAAGCTGACGGTGCCGCCAATCTCGGTCAGGATGGCGAAGGTGTAGGGATCCCACTCCACCAGTACCTGGCCAAGTTGCACCTGCTGGCCGTCGTCCACCTTGAGCTTGGCGCCGTACACGACCGAGTAGCGCTCCTTCTCGCGGCCCTTTTCGTCCACCAGGGCGATGGAGCCGGTGCGGTTCATGGCCACCAGGTCGCCTTCCTTGGAACGCACGGTCTGCAGGTTGATGAAACGGACGGTGCCGTTGGACTTGGCGTCGAGGCGCGACTGCTCCGAAACTCGCGAAGCCGTGCCGCCGATGTGGAAGGTACGCATGGTGAGCTGCGTTCCCGGTTCGCCGATGGACTGCGCCGCGATGACGCCCACCGCTTCGCCCAGCTCCACCAGCCGTCCGGATGCGAGGTTGCGGCCATAGCACATGACGCACACGCCGCGTTTCGACTCGCAGGTGAGCACTGAACGGATCTTCACCTTCTCGATGCCCGCCGACTGGATGGCGCCAGCCAAGTCTTCCGTGATGTCCTGGTTGACGTCCACAATGACGTTGCCTTCGTAGTCCTTGATCTTCTCCAGCGACACGCGCCCGACGATACGGTCGCGCATGGGCTCGATGATCTCGCCCGACTCGACGATGGACCCGACGTAGATGCCGTCCACCGTGCCGCAATCCACCTCGCTGACGATGACGTCCTGGGCCACGTCCACCAGGCGGCGGGTCAGGTAGCCGGAGTCGGCGGTCTTGAGCGCCGTGTCCGCCAAACCTTTGCGGGCGCCGTGGGTGGAGATGAAGTACTGCAGCACCGTCAGCCCCTCGCGGAAGTTGGCGGTGATGGGCGTCTCGATGATCTCGCCCGAGGGCTTGGCCATCAGGCCGCGCATGCCGGAGAGCTGGCGAATCTGTTGCTTCGATCCGCGGGCGCCGGAGTCGGCCATGACAAAAATGGGGTTGATGGCGCCGGACTTGTCGGCACGCTCCAGCACCCCGAACATCTCGTCGGCGACCTTCTCCGTAATGCCTGACCAGATCTCGATCACCTTGTTATAGCGTTCGCCATTGGTGATGGCCCCGTCCAGGTATTGCTGCTGGACGTTGACCACCTGCTTCTCGGCTTCGCGCACCAGGGAACGCTTGTTCTCCGGGATCACCATGTCGTCGATGCCGATGGACAGCCCGGCCTTGGTGGCATACAGGAAGCCCATTTCCTTGATGCGGTCCAGCATGCGGACCGTAGTCTCCAGGCCGAATCGCAGGTAGCCGTAGTTCACCAACTGGCCGATTCCCTTTTTCTTGATAAGCCCGTTGATGAATGGCATGCCCTCGGGCAGATACTCGTTCAGGATCACACGCCCGACCGTGGTGTTGATGTACTGCCGTTCGAACTGCACCGGCTCGGTGTGCACCACGTCCTGATCGTCATAGGCAGTGGTCAGGTCAATCACCTGGCCGGTATAGCGCAGGCGGATCGGGGTGAGCGTCTCGACCTCCTTGGCTTCGAGCGCCAGCAGCACTTCGTCGGCGTTGGCGAAGGCGCGACCCTCGCCCTTGGCGCCGGGCTTGGCCTTGGTGAGGTAATAGACGCCCAGCACCATGTCCTGGGTCGGGACAGTGATGGGCTGGCCCGAGGCCGGCGACAGGATGTTATGAGAGCTCAGCATCAAGACGCTGGCCTCCACCTGCGCTTCCGGCGAGAGCGGGATGTGTACCGCCATCTGGTCGCCGTCGAAGTCAGCGTTGAACGCCGTGCACACCAGAGGATGGATCTTGATCGCCTTGCCTTCCACCAGCACCGGCTCGAAGGCCTGGATGCCGAGGCGGTGCAGCGTCGGAGCACGGTTCAGCAGCACGGGGTGGTCCTTGATCACTTCCTCCAGGATGTCCCACACTACCGATTCCTGCTGCTCCACCATCTCCTTGGCCTGCTTGATGGTGGTGCAGTTTCCGGTCTGCTCCAGGCGGTGATAAATGAATGGCTTGAACAGCTCCAGCGCCATCTTCTTCGGCAGTCCGCACTGGTGCAGCTTGAGGTCCGGGCCCACCACGATCACCGAGCGGCCCGAGTAGTCCACGCGCTTGCCCAGCAGGTTCTGGCGGAAGCGTCCCTGCTTGCCCTTCAGCGTGTCCGACAGCGACTTCAGCGGTCGGTTATTGGCGCCGCGCAA
>DATKLD010000134.1:0-5827 GCA_035542595.1 Terriglobales bacterium | reverse complement strand
GGCGAGGCGGACCAGATCGGCGGACCATTTCCCGATGTTGCGGTCGCCGCGATTCACGCGCTCGCCGATCTGCACCAGCGCGTGCTGGATGTGGCGCGGCTTTTGATCGTCGTGCAGATATTTGGTGATCTCCGCATCGGTGAGTGGACGCCCGAACCAGGTGCCCCGCCAGAACAGGAACGGCATCAGCACGATCAGCCACGCCACCAGGTAGAAGAGGATCCTGGTGCGCCGCGGCATGGGCGCGCGCTTGGCAGGCAGTTCCGCGGTGGCAGGTTTTATCAAAGCAGGTCCTTCGTCGCGCTCGCCCTCGGCTCGCGCTTCCTCAGGATGACAATCCTTGATCACAACATCACTCCACATCCGCGTCCAGTACGCGGTCCTGTTCCAGGTAGTGCGACACGGCGTACTGCGCCAGCAGCGGATCGCGCACCTTGATGAGCGCTCCGCGCCACTCTCCCTTGGCATGGGGCGCGGTGGGTGCGTGTTTGCACTCGCCGCTCGAACCGTTCTCCGGGCCAAAAGCTGCGCTCTGGATTTCGTCGAACTGGCGAATCTGCTTCCAGGCCTCGTCGCCGACGGTTCCGGCAATGTCGATCTTCAATCTTACGTCCGGCATGCTCTTTGCTTGGTAGAGACGCAGCATGCTGCGTCTCTGCACTCTCACGAGGGATAGATGTGATACAGCATCACGTAGATCACCACACCGGTGACGGAAACGTACAGCCAGATAGGATACGTCCAGCGCGCGATGGCGCGATGGCGTTCGAAACGAGCCTTCAACCCGCGTACCAGCGTCACGATCACAAGCGGCACGACCACGGCCGCCAAGAGAGTGTGCGAAATCAGAATGGCGAAATAAACCGGACGAACCACACCGTGTCCCAGAAAACGCACGCTGCCCACGTGCGCGTGGTACCAGAGATACGAGACTAAGAACGCCGACGAGCAGATAACGGCGGCGATCATGCAAGCGCGGTGGGCCACCATGTTCCCGCGCCGGATCAGTCCCCGCCCGGTAGCGATCAGCACGGCGCTGGTGCCGTTGAGGGTGGCGTTCAAAGCGGGGAACAGGCTGTAATCCGTCATCGAGATTCAGTTACTGCACGAACAAGTACCGTCACGCCGCCGGCTTCGTGCTCCTGCGATTCGCCAGCAGAAAGGCCACGGCAAACACGACCGCCGAGAACACGGCCAGTATCGCGATCGACGATCCCAGCGGAAAGCTCGGGCTGGCCATCGCCGGGAACAGCGCTGCCCGCAGCGCCTCGACCCCATAAGTCAGGGGGTTGACTCGCATAAGCGCGCGAATCCATCCCGAAGCCCCGGTAATAGGGAACAGCGCGCCGGAGAGCAACCACAGCGGGATCAAGAACAGATTCACCACGGCGTGGAAGCCCTGCGCCGATTCCATCTTCCACGCCACCGCGAATCCCAGTGCCGTCAGGCAGAACGAGACCAGAAACGTAATCAGAACGATCAGGCCGAACTGGGCCAATCCGAAGCGCACGCCCACGGCTGGCGCAAATATGAGAAAGATTAATCCCTGGATGGCCGAGAGCGTCGTTCCGCCCAGCACCTTGGCCAGCACGATGGCCGAGCGGCTGACTGGCGCCACCAGCACCGAGAGCAAGAACCCTTCTTTGCGGTCCTCGATCACCGACATCATGGCAAAAATCGAGGTGAAGAGCACGATCATGATGAGCGCGCCGGGATAGAAATATTCCAGGTAATGCTGGCCACCTGCGGCCGGGCCGGAGCGGAAGGACGTGCCGAAGCCCGAGCCGATCACCAGCCAGAACACCAGCGGCGAGAGGATCACGCCGACGACACGGCTGCGCTGGCGGTAGAAGCGCACCAGCTCGCGCCACCACAGCGAGGCGACCGCGAGCCAAAGGCGACTGCGGACGGGGAGCGCCGGCGGCGTGATTGCTCCGATGGTTGCAGTTTGCGCCATTATGCCGTCACATCCCTATCGACCCCGGTCCAGAATCGATGCCCGGTGCGGTCGATGAATACGTCCTCCAGCGTCGGCTTGCTGACGGAGATCGAATCGATCTCGCCGGGGAAGGCCTCGACCACGTCGGTGACGAAGCGGTGTCCGTGTTCACGCTCCAGGCGCACTTTGCCGTCGATCACGTTGCAGGGGCCGCCGAAACGTTCGGCGATCCGGCGCGCCAGCGATTCCGGATCTCGCGCTTCCATGACGATGACCTCGCCCCCAATCTCGCGCTTCAGTTCCGCAGGAGTTCCGAGCGCGACGAGCTTGCCTTCGTTCAGGATGGCGAGCCGGTCGCAATGCTCCGCCTCTTCCATAAGGTGGGTGGTTACGACCACCGTTACGCGCTCCTGATCGCGGAGCATCTTTAAATAGAGCCACAGGTCGCGGCGCGCTCCGGGATCAAGTCCTGTCGACGGTTCGTCGAGCAGCAGGACCGAAGGGTGATGCAAAAGTCCTTTGGCCAGCTCGACGCGGCGCTGCTGTCCGCCAGAAAGCTTTTCCACGCGATCGCGAGCGCGGTCGGCAAGGCCGACGCGACTAAGCATCTCGGCGATTCTCTCCGTGAGCCTCTGGCCGCTCAAGCCGTAAAGATGGCCCTGATGGCGCAGGTTCTCCGCGGCGGTAAGCTTGGCATCGACGCTGGCGGCCTGGAAGACCACTCCGATCTCGCGCCGCACCTGGTTGGGCTCGTGGGCGGCGTCGTGTCCCATGATTATGGCGCGCCCGGCCGTGGGCAGCATGAGCGTAGAAAGGATGCGGAAGAGTGTGGTCTTGCCGCTGCCGTTGGGGCCGAGCAGGCCAAAAATCTCCGCCGGGCGCACGTCGAAGGAGACATCGTCGAGCGCCTGCCGCTGTTCATAGCGGTGGCTGAGGCGCTCGATCCGGATCACTGGGGATTCGGTTCGCTGGTGCTGCGCGGCGGGGACGGCTTCCAGGTCAGGCAACGGCATTGAGCATCATCAGCGCGAACAGCAGCGGAAGGTAGAAGACGCTGGCGATCAGCACCTGCCGTGCTCTCTGCTTGGATCGCGGCTTGCCGGGCGGCATCGCGAGCCGCGCCAGGCGCACCCCGGTCCAGAGGAATCCTAGGCCCAGCGCCAGCGCGCCCGCGAAGTAGATCCAGCCCGCCATGTGCAGCAGGGTCGGCACCAGGCTCACCGGGATGAGCGCAACGAGATAGAGCAGGATGGCGCGGACCGTCGACTTGCCATCCGAGTCCACCACCGGCAGCATACGGATCTCGGCGTTCTGGTAGTCTTCGCGATAGAGCCAGGCGATGGAATGGAAGTGGGGGAACTGCCAGAAGAACACGATGGCAAATAGAATGATCGCTTCGACTTCCAGGCGGCCGCGCGCCGCCGTCCAGCCCAGCACGCCCGGCATCGCCCCTGGGAACGCGCCCACGAAGGTGCAGAGCGGCGACATTTTCTTCAGCGGTGTGTAGAGCCCGAGATAGGCGACGGCCGTTGCAAGGGCCAGCAGTGCGGTCCCTGGATTGGCCAGATAGTACAAATAAACCACTCCGCCGAGCGTGGCCAGCAGCGCCACCAGCACGGCGTGAGCAAGCCCCATGTGGTTCGCCGGCAGAGGACGGTGCTGGGTGCGGCGCATGAGGGCGTCTTCACGGTACTCGATGATCTCGTTGAACGCCGCCGTCCCGCCGGAAACCAGTCCGATCCCCAGCAGGGCGTGCAGCAAGCCCCATTGCAGGGAAGACGTGCCGCTCTTCAGGGAGCCGAGGTAGTAGCCGCACCAGGCGGTCATCACGATGAGCGAAGTCACGCGCAGCTTGAAGAGCTCGGCGTAGTCCTGGAGCAGCGGCAGCACGCCGGTGCGCGGTGCGATGAGAGGTTGCGTCGCCGTGCTCACGCCACCGCCTTGCTGGACGCGGGGTGCGCCATAACCGCTTCCGTCTGCGGCGAAGTGTGCCGGTATGCCTGCACCGCAAGCACCACGGTAGTTGCCAGCACCAGCGCGCCCACAACCACGTGTGCGACAGTTGCGACCACCATGCTAAGCACCGGCTGCGGCGTTTCCTTGCCCCACTCGACGCGGGTGAGATAGGCCGCGAAGCCAAGTCCGAGCTGCACGAACAGAAGCACCAGCAGGACGCGTGCCGGACGCAGAAACTGCGGAACCGCCGAATGCTGGGAGAGAATTCGCAGGACCGTCCAGAGCAGCAGGATCGTCACCACCACGGCGCTGACCAGGTGCGGCAGCAGCTTGATGCCGGAATGGCGGAAAGCTGCTCCCAGAATGAGCTGCAGATAAACCGACGCCGCGGCCAGCGTGGCAAGGGTGCGCAGGCGCGGGCGACGCCGCTCGGAAACTACCGGCGGTGGCGCTTCGATCCAGTCGCGCTCGGTCGCCACCGCCATGATCACGACCAGGCAGAAGAAGCTCTGCGCCAGCGTGGCATGCGCAGTCGAGACCGCCGGCGGCAGGTAGAAGAGGACTGTAATCCCGCCCAGTACGCCCTGCGCGATTACCGTGCCCAGGGCGATAAGGCCCAGCTTGCGCATCCAGGAGCGGCGCTCCGCCCGCCACGTCCAAACGGCCAGAACGATTGTCAAAAACCCGATCAACTCCGCGACCATGCGGTGCCCGTGCTCGAACTTCACTCCGCCCACCATGGGCGGGATGCGGTAAAGCGAGCCGAAGGTGGTGGGCCAGTCGGGCACGGAAAGCCCGGCGTCATTGCTCGTGACCAGCGCTCCCGCAACGATTAAGAGCAGGATGCCGCAGGCCAGCACCGTGACGAACCGGTGGTACGCCGTAATGTAAGGAGTGGCAACTGAGTTCAGAAATCGCTCCCCGGGATCAAACTCATGTAACTGATTCTGCTGTTATGGTCGGCGATGAAGCTTTTGTGCCGAGCTCAGGACAAAGCTCGACCCTGCCCACATCCAGCACAGTGTATCAAAAAGTAGCGCCGGCCTCCGGCCGCCCGTCGCGCGCCTCGGGATGACAAATCGTGAAACAGTGTAGAGACGCAGCATGCTGCGTCTCTACTGATGCCGCCGAGAGACGCCGGCGCTATTTTTCTTACTGGCCGCCCCCGCCGGCGCCGGCCTTGAAGGTGAAGTCCTGGGTCTTGCTGTCCTTGGCGGCGACGGTGACCGTCTGCGTCTGCTCGCCGTATTTTTCCTGCACGGCGGCGATGGTATAGGTTCCCGGCGGCAGTCCCTTCAGCTCGTACTTGCCGTCCTTGCCGGTGACCGCGAAGAACGGGTTCTTGACCACGCCGATGTACATCTTCATCCACGGGTGCTGGTTGCACTTCACCGGGATCAGCACTTCCTGGCGGGCGAAGTCCTTGTCCAGGGGTGCGCCCTTGGGCGGCTGCGATTCGTTCCATTCGCGGTTGTCCTTGGGAGCGGGATGGATGTTGTGCGTGGTGTTGTCGCTGTTGATGATCTCGACCGTCTGCCCGGCCATTACGCCCAGCACGTGCGGATGATAGCGGCAGCCCTGCTGGTCGAGCTTGACGGGCGTCTTGGGGACATCGAAGGCGTAATTGCCCAGCCCCTCCTTAACATAGATGAACACGTTCGCCAGGTCGCCGTTACTCACCTCGACGGTTTCGGTCTCGTTGGTACCTTTGCAGGCAGGGTCCTGGCTCATGTCGATTTTCTGCGGCTTGGGCGCGGTGCCGTCGAACTTCACAACGCCCGAGATCGTGGCCACGGTGGCGGGATCAATCTTGGCCGCGGGAGCGGCGGCCGCTTCCGGCTTCGCTGCGGCCTGTTCCGGCGGAGCTTCTTTCTTGCCGCAGCCGGCGACAAAGACGAGTCCCAGCATCAGGAGCGAAGCAAAATAGAGCCT
>DATKLD010000133.1:0-5292 GCA_035542595.1 Terriglobales bacterium | reverse complement strand
CGCGCTGCTCATCCTCGCCGAGCCCAGGTGGGAGATGGACCGCGAGCACAGGATGGCAGTGCAGCGATTCCTGGCGGCAGGCGGTCGCGTCCTGGCGACCGGCGTCAGCGGAGCGAACCTGCTTCCCGAGAGCCACGCTCGATCGTCCGATCCGCTCAAGGGTGGATGGCAGACGATCCAGCCGGCGATCCCCAGTGCGCTTACCCGCGGCGGTGAAATCAGGTTGAATGCCTGGATGCGATGGGCGATGGACAACTTCGCTCACGTGACGCACTATGCGCGCGACGAAGATGCAGTCGTCATCTCGTACAAGTCTGGCGCCGGAGAGGTGATCTGGTGGGCGGCGGCGACTCCGCTTACGAATGCGAGCGTGCGCGAAGCTGGAAACATGGAGCTGTTGCTGAACTCGGTGGGCGACCCTAGCCGCACACGCGTCCTGTGGGACGAATACTTCCACGGCGCGCGTCCCGGGTTGTGGGCGGATGTATCCGATACGCCGCTGCACTGGGCCATGGCGCAGGCGGGAGTGCTTCTGCTGGCGGTGCTGTTCACCTTCTCGCGCCGCAGCGGCCCGGTGCGCCCGCTGATCGAGCCGTCGCGGCTGTCGCCGCTGGAATTCGTGGAAACGCTCGGCGGCCTGTACCAGAGCGCGCATGCCAACCAGGTCGCGCTCGAGGTCTCCTACCAGCGCTTCCAGTACCTGCTCAAAAAGCGGCTGGGCCTCACTGGGCAACCAACGGCCGACGAGATGGGGCGCGCGGTGAGCCTGCGCCTGCGCTATGATCGCCCGGATTTCGCCGCCACGCTGGCGCGCTGCGAACGCGCCGTTGGCGATCCCGGTTTGCGGGAGAAAGAGGCCGTCGAACTGGTGCAGGCGCTCAACGATTACTCCCGCGGCCTGGAACTGATCCCTCTTGCGAAGGAGAAGAACTGAATGGAAGCCATGGCTCGCCTGCTCTCGCACGGTCGCTCGGAACTGGCCAAGGCGGTGGTCGGGCAGCAGGAGTTTGTTGACCAGACCTTGATGGCGGTGTTGTGCGGAGGCCACGCTCTGGTCGAAGGCGTACCGGGGCTCGCCAAGACGCTGGTGGTCAAGCTGCTGGCCCGCATCCTTGAGATTCAGTTCCAGCGCGTGCAGGCCACCAGCGACCTGATGCCCGCCGATATCCTGGGCAGCAACGTGCTGAACCTGGCGACCAGCGCGTTTTCCCTGCATCGCGGACCCATCTTCACCGACCTGCTGCTGGTGGACGAAATCAACCGCATGCCGCCGCGTACCCAGGCGGCCCTGCTGGAAGCGATGGAAGAGCGGCAGATCACCATTGACGGCGTGCGCTATCCGCTTACCGAATGGTTTACCGTGTTCGCAACGCAGAACCCCGTGGAGTTTGAAGGCACCTACCCTCTGCCGGAGGCGCAGCTCGACCGCTTTTTGTTGAAGATCAAGGTGGCGTACCCGCAGGCCGAACAGGAAGCCCGGATCCTCGAGAACTACCACAACGGCTTCGACGCGCACAATCTTGACGCGTTACAGCTCGTTCCGATCGAGACCGATCTGCTGCGCCAGGCCCGCCGCGAGTTGCAACAGGTCAAGGTGGAGGCGGCACTCTTCCGCTACATCACCGAGGTGGTCCGCCGTACCCGCGACTGGCCGGCGCTGGCGCTGGGCGCGAGCCCGCGCGCGGCGATCAACCTGCTTCTTGTCTCCAAGGCGGTCGCGGCCACGGACGCTCGCGACTACCTCATCCCCGACGACGTCAAAACAGCCGCGCTGCCCGTGCTGCGCCATCGCATGATCCTCAAACCCGAGGCCGAGCTGGAAGGCCTGGACACCGACCGCGTCATCACCGAAGTGCTGGCTGCGGTCGAGGTACCGAAGTGAACGAGACCATCCTGGTGCCGGCGACGGTGTCGGCGCCGTGCCTGGCGCGCGGCAGGCTGGGGTTCGGCTTTGGCCGCCGCTTCTTCTTCCTCTTTCTCTGCGGGATGCTGTGGATCATTCCCGGATTCTGGAATCGCACCTTTCTCTACGGCGTCGCCGCCTGGGATTGCCTGCTGGCGCTGGCGTGGATCGTGGACTACCTGCAGCTTCCCAGGCCGACCCAGCTCACCGTTCAGCGGCGCTGGCTGGCGGCGCCTTCGCTCGCCGTCAGCAGCCGGGTTGAACTCGAATTCCACAACCAGGGCAGGGTAGCGGTGCGCGCAACCGTCATCGACGACCTGCCGGCCGCGTTGCGCGCGGAAGTAGCGGTTCTCGAACTGGCCGCCCCTGCCGGGCGCTCCGGGCGCGCCGGCTACACGATTCGCCCGGGACAGCGTGGCGATATCCGCGCCGGCAGAGCCTACCTGCGCTATCGCAGCGTGCTGGAGATCTGCGAGCGCTGGTGCACGGCCGACCTGCGCCAGGTCATCCGCATTTTTCCCAACCTCGAAGAAGTCCGTCGCCAGAACATCTACCTGACCCGCAGCCGCCAGAGCGAGCTGGAAAAGCGCCTACTGCGGCAGTGTGGCATGGGGCGCGAGTTCGAGAGCCTGCGCGAGTACCGCGAAGGAGACGAGTTCCGCGACATCTGCTGGACAGCCACCGCACGCCGCGGCAAGCTGGTAACCAAGCTGCACCAGATGGAGCGCAGCCAGCCGGTCTGGATCGTCCTCGACGCCGGCCGCCTGCTGCGAGCGCGAGTCGAGGAACTCAGCAAGCTGGATTATGCCGCCAACGCGGCTCTCGGGCTGGCGCAACTGGCGATCTATTCCGGAGATCGCGTCGGTCTGCTTGCGTACGGCCGCCGCCCGCTTGAACGCGTGCCTCTGGGACGCGGCGCCTCCCACTTGCGCCATATCGTGGACCGGCTCGCCCTGGTGGAAGCGGAGATCTCGGAGGCCGATCACCTGCGAGCGGCAGGAATACTCCTGGCATCGCAGAGCCGGCGCGCGCTCATCGTCTGGATCACCGACCTTGCCGAAACCGCGATGACCCCTGAGGTGGTGGAAGGCGCCAGCCACCTGCTTTCCCGGCACCTGGTGCTGTTCATGGTGATCGGGCAGCCGGACCTGGGGCGCGTGGCGGTCAGACGTCCGGAGAACGCCGAGCAAATGTTCCAGTCAGTCGCGGCGCTGGATATGGTGCAGAGAAGGGAACTGCTGCTGGCGAAGTTGCGCGAGCGCGGCGCTCTGGCGATGGAGATCGCCCCCAACGAACTTTCTGCCGCCGTACTCAACCACTACCTGATGGTCAAGGAGCGGAGCCTGCTGTAGCCTGCTTCGGCCGCGAAAGTAGATAGCTCACCAACAGCGCCGCCATCACTCCTGCAAAGAGAAACTTGGTGGTTGCCGAAAGCCGCGACGGCGACAGGAATCCTTCGATCACGCCAGCAATCACCAGCATTGGGATGACGCCCAGCAGCAGCCGCACGGCCATTGCTCCTGATTGCACCAGCGAATCACGCCGCGTCAACACTCCTGGAAACAGCAGCCCCTTGGCGATCATCAGCCCGGCGCCGCCAGCGATGAAGATGGCCGGCAGTTCCAGCACCCCGTGCGGCGCGACAAAGCTCCACAGGGGAACGCTCATTTCTCCCAGCCAGCATGCGGTGCCGATCAAACCCAGCATGAGCCCGTTGAAGAACAGCATGTAAACCGTCCCCAGGCCAGCCGTGATTCCCAGGGCAAAGGTCATGAAAGCCACCGATAGGTTATTGGTCATGATGCCGCTGGAGGCCACGGGCTTGATGCTGACGATGGATTCGGTCCACATCTTGTGCTGCTCGATGGTTTCCACCATGTGCGGTCCCAGAATGTGATGCATGAATTCCGGGCGGACTGCGGTCAGGACCATGCCCAGCACCGCCCCGCCCGCGAACAGCGCGAAGGCGGTCGCGGTGAAACGGAACGTCTGGCGGAAGATCTGTGGATAGGCGTCGCGGTAGAAGCGGAGGACGCCGGCGGCACTCGATTTCCGCCCCGCGTAGATGGTATTGTGGGCCCGGCCCAGCAATTGGTTGAGATAACGCGCGAACTGCTGGCTGGCCGCATCCTCCCGCAACACCGAGAGGTCGGCCGCGGACTGGCGGTAGAGCAGGCTCAGCTCCCGAAGCTCACCGCGCGACAGGCCGCGGATGCCGTAGCTGCGCGTCTGGTCGAGCAGACGTTCCAGCCGGTCCCAGTGCTGCTTGCGCCGGTCAAGCCAGCGGGTGGAGATCATCCTTGGACTCGCTCGACAAGCTTACCATCGACACGCCGGAACAGATTGCCATCGAGTTTCCGCTGGCCGGCATTGGCAGCCGCTTTCTGGCGATCGTATTCGATGGTCTGGTGCAGTTTATCGGCTACCTTGTGCTGGCGCTCATCGCGGCCCTGGCGTTCGGAGGGGAGCTGAAGCGGATTTGGCCTTCGGCGTGGAACTGGTCAGCGGCCATCTTCATTCTTGTCGTCTTCTGCCTGTACTGGGGTTATTACGCCTTCTTCGAAACCATCTGGCAGGGCCAGACGCCTGGCAAACGACATGCCGGGATCCGTGTCATCAAGGACACGGGGCGCTCCATTACCGCGTTCGAGGCCATCGCCCGCAACCTAATGCGGGTGGTGGACCAGTTTCCGGGAATCTACGCCGTTGGCTGCGTCACCATGTTCCTCAACAGAAAGAGCAAGCGGCTCGGTGATTTCGTGGCCGGCACCGTGGTCGTCCATGAGAAGGAGGCGGAGGCCGCGGAGCCTTTCTTCAACCTGCAGCAGGGAGCGCAACTGCCCGTCTACCCGGTCAGCAAGCTTTCCAACACCGAGCTGGTGCTGATCGAGACCTTTCTCGCCCGCCGCCTGGACCTCGCACCCGAGGTGCGCACCGCGACTGCCAAGCGGATCGCAGGGCACATCGCGCAGAAGTTGGAACTCGAAGCGCAACCGCAATCCGACAACGAAGATTTTCTGGAGGCGGTCGCCAAGGAATATCGTGATTCGATACGTTACCGTTGAGGACAAGAAATCAACCCCTGGTGGCGGGACGTACGGCGCAGCATCGAGCTGACGACCGAGGGCATCGCGAGTCCGCTCGGGGCCAGAGCGAGCGACCTAAGGGGCACGCGCTGGCGGGTCTCCCTTTCCATTGTGCGCGTTCTCGCCCCTCGGTCGAGTGTTATTTTCTTTCGCTCGACGTCACGCTCTTACCGCACGGTAAAGCTCAGGTTGGTGGAGTTCTGCAATCCGCCGCTGGCGGTGCCGGTGATGGTGACGGTGTAGGTGCCCGCAGGCGTGCCGTTCTGTGGCACCGGCGCTGTGCCCATGCTGCCGCCGCCGCAG
>DATKLD010000132.1:0-2454 GCA_035542595.1 Terriglobales bacterium | reverse complement strand
GCCGGGTCGTCCGCGTAAAGTGTCTTGAGCAGGATGGGCACCAGCGCCGATTGCCAGTCGTGGCAGTGGAAGACGTCGGGCGCGCCGAAGATCTTCGAAGCCTCGAGCACGGCGCGTGAGAACAGCGCGAAGCGCTCGGCGTTGTCCGAATAATCGCCCGCCGGGGTGCCGTAGAGCTGCTCGCGATCGAAAAATGGAGGATACTCAATGAAGTAGAATTTGACTCCGGAGTATGTGCTCCCGTCGAGCACGGAACAGAAGCGGTACTCGTCGTCGAAAGGCACGGTGACACTGCGCAGCAAGGTGCGCGAACTGTTGAGCCGGGTCTGGCGGTACCGGGGAAGGTAGACCTCAACGTCATGGCCGATGGCGGCCAGCGCGGGCGGCAGAGCGCCCACCACATCGGCCAGACCACCGGTCTTCGAGAACGGAACACACTCCGAGGCCACAAAAGCGATACGCATCAGATAACCCCCAGAATTCCACCCGTTCGGGGTGAGCGACTGCCGGCTGGGTCTTCAGTCTAACCGGCAATTGGAAAGACGGTCAATCCAGGAGGAACGACAGGTGGCGAGAACGGCACCCGCAGGAAATCGGCGGCCCAGACTGGGACAGAATTTCCTCACCGACCCGAGCGCCGCCGCGCGGATCGTGGAGGCTTTAGGCGACGTGTCTGACAGCACCGTGGTGGAGATCGGCCCGGGACGCGGCGTGCTGACTTCCCGGCTGATCGGCCGCGCCGGGCACCTGATCGCCATCGAACTCGACCGGGTGCTGGGCGCGCAACTGCGCATGAAGTACGCCCACCAGCCCGGCATTGAGATCCTGGAAGGCGACGTCCTGGACATCGACTTCGACAGCCTGCTGCGGCGGCAGCGCGTGGCCGGCAAGGCCAATCATCGCTTCACCGGCCCGGCGCGCGTGGTGGGCAATCTGCCCTACTACATTACTTCTCCCATCCTGCAGCACCTGTTTTCGTTTCCGGACCTGTTCTCCATGATGGTCGTCCTGGTGCAGCGCGAAGTCGCGGATCGCATAGCCGCCCGGCCCGGCGGGCGCGAGTACGGACTGCTTTCGGCCACGGTGCAGCTCCACGCGCGCATCGAGAAGCTGTTCACCCTGCCGCCGGGCGCTTTCTCGCCGCCTCCCAAGGTGCATTCCACGGCTTTGAGGCTTACCATAGACTCGCAGGAAGAAGCCCTGGGCGTGCGCGGCAATGAGTTTCTCGAGTTTCTTAAGCTCTCGTTCGGGCAGAAGCGCAAGACGCTGGTCAACAACCTGAAGGCGCATTATCCCGAAGCGGAGATCAGGGCCGCGCTCGCGAAGGCGGGCGTCAGGGCAGATGCGCGCGCCGAGGCGTTGCCGCTGGCTAAGGCAGCGGCCGTGTTCAAGGCGCTGGTGCCCTCGCGTGATCGCGAGGAGAGAAACCAATATTCCTCGCTGCGCTCGGGATGACACGACCTTGTCGATGTGGGGAGAAGGAGTCGGCCATGAGTACCGTGCGTCATCCGGCGGTGGCCGGGCGATTCTATCCGGCGCGGCCGGAAATCCTGATGCGCGACGTGCAATCCTACCTGGCCGCCGCGGGAGACAAAATCGATGCCATGGGGTGCGTGGTTCCGCATGCCGGTTACATGTACTCGGGGCACGTGGCCGGGGCGGTTTACGCGCGGCTGGCCTTGCCGGAACGGTTCATCATCCTTTGTCCGAACCATACCGGCATGGGGCGGCCTCTGGCCATCATGAGCGAAGGCGCGTGGGACACGCCACTGGGTCAGGCGGAGATCGACCACGAACTGGCCCTGGAGCTGCGCAACGCCTTCCCCGCCATCTCTGAAGACGCCAGCGCACACCGCGCCGAGCACGCCCTGGAAGTCCAACTGCCCTTTCTGCAGGCGCTGCGGAAAAAGTTCAAGTTCGTACCTATCACGGTTGGAGTGGGCGACTACGAGCCACTGGCGGAGCTGGGAGAAGCCATGGCGCGAGTGGTGGCGGCGCACGACGACAAGGTCCTCATCATCGCTTCCAGCGACATGAACCACTATGAGTCGGACGCGGTCACCCGCGTGAAGGACCACAAGGCCATCGAGCCCATCTTGAAGCTGGATCCCAAAGGCCTGTTCGACGTGGTGGTGAAAGAGGACATCAGCATGTGCGGCTATGGGCCCGCCGTCGCCATGCTGACGGCAGCTCGGCGTCTGGGCGCGGAATCGGCGGAGCTGATCAAGTACGCGACTTCGGGCGACGTGTCCGGCGACCGCGACGCGGTGGTGGGATATGCGGGAGTGATCGTGTACTAGCGTTCGCGCTCGACGCGTGTGGGCGAGACGCCCACACGGACAGCCCCCGGGACGGCGGCGCTACTACCGGCGCCCTCCGCTGTGGCCGCCACTCCAACTCCCGCCGTGGCTGCCGCCAGCCGACCGGCCTGCGTGTCCACCAGACCCGGATGAC
>DATKLD010000131.1:0-17307 GCA_035542595.1 Terriglobales bacterium | reverse complement strand
AGGATGAGTCCATTTTCGAACAGGCTGCGCGTGCCTCGCGTTCCCACCACGGCCAGATTGCCATATACAGAATTGCGTGTTGCCACCAGCTCAAAGCCCCGCCATAGGCGGGCCAGTGACAAACGCTCCAGGCGCGCGCTTGCTGCCGGAAATACATAAAAGCCCGCAACCAGCAGCAAGCCGGCCATGGCCCGTCGCTTCGATCCGCGCGCCAGCAGGCAGATTGCAGCCATGAGGTTCAGCAACGCCAACACGGCCGCGATCTCGAATGGGTTGAGCCACCGCACCAGGAACACGCTGGCCAGAAGGCCGCCGACGCCAGAGCCGGCCGCCTCCAGCAGGTACACCGAACCTGTTGCCGAAAACGTGGACGCCCCGGTGTCCGTGGCATAGACGCGGCTGCCGGCCGCAAACAGCGCCCCCGACATCAAGCAGAACGGGGCCAGCGCTGCCAGCGAAGTTGCCAGCATCACCCCCGGCCCGGTGACTTGCCCGGGAACCGGCTGGAGCAGGCCCTTGCCGGCGCGCAAGGCAAAGATCGTCGCGGGGAACGCCAGCGCGATCAGCACCTGCAGGCTGGCCAGCACGCGTCGCGCATTCCACCCCACGAGCAGACGGCCCATCAGAGCGCTGCCGGCCGCGGTCCACAGCAGCCACGTAGCCAGCATGATGCCGAGCGAGACCTCGTTTCCGTAGAACAGCACCAGCAGCCCGCGCATCAGCACCACCTGGGCCACCACGGCGTTGAAACCGATCAGCGCGAGGATTGCCCTCAGCCCGAGGGAGGCTCGTCCACCCACTGCGGGCGCGGGAAGCGCCGATTTTGCTCCCACGGAAAGCACGACGGGATTAAACTCCACTGAGAATTAGAACAAACTTGTCAACTGGCGAACAGTGATGAGTGACGGCGAGAAATCGCGATTGGATCGTCGCGAAGCTTTACTCAAGCTGCTGCGGCTGACGGGATTCAGCGCGGCAGCCGCGGGCCTGGGACTGTGGTTTGCGGAGCGAAGCCGTCGCCCGGAGCCGGCGCTCGTCGCGGGCCTGAACCGCAAGTTCACTGTGCCACTCGACCCCGAGCTGCCGGAGATGGCCATCGTCCAGGGCGCAGGGCCGCGAGAGCTGGTCCAGCGGGCCATTGAGGAGATGGGCGGCATCCGGCGCTTCATCGCGCGCGGCGACGTGGTGGTGATCAAGCCCAACATCGGCTGGGACCGTACCCCCGAGCAAGCTGCCAACACCAACCCTGAGATCGTCTCTGAAGTCGTCCGGCTTTGTCAGGATGCGGGCGCCGCCAAGGTCCTCGTCACCGACGTCAGTTGCAATGATCCACGCCAGTGCTTCGAGCGTTCGGGCATCGCCGAAGCTGCGCGTGCCCAAGGGGCACAGGTGATCCTGCCGGAAGAAAGAAAATTCCGTGAGATCGATCTCCGTGGCGACGTGCTGCGGGTGTGGCCGGTATTCGAGCCGTTCCTCTCTGCCGACAAGATGATCAACATCCCTATCGCCAAGCATCACAGCCTCACGGGCGCGACTTTGGGGATGAAAAACTGGTACGGCATCCTCGGTGGACAGCGCCATCGCCTCCACCAGCGCATTCACGAAAGCCTCGCCGACCTGGCCGACTTCATGCGCCCAACCCTGACCATCCTCGATGCCTATCGCGTCCTCATGCGCAACGGGCCCACGGGCGGAAGCCTGGCCGACGTGGCCCTAAAGCAGACCGTCATCGCCGCGACCGACCCGGTCGCTTTGGATGCCTACGCTGCCAAAGCCTACTGGGACCTGGACTGGCACACCCTGCGCTACCTCAAGCTGGCAAGCGAACGCGGCCTCGGCACTCTCGATTTCGATCATCTGAAGACCAGCGTAGCCCGGCTCGGATAGCCTTCTGCCACCCGGCACTTCACCGCCACGGCCATCGGTTCAGTTTCTTCATAAAACATCAGCGTAGTGTCCGGGCAGCCCGGTACCATTGTTGATGGCGGGGGGTTCGCGTGTCGCGAGTTGAAGACATTTTTCGACAGAGCGTGGAAGCGTTGCGCGCGCACAAGCTGCGTGCCACGCTGACCATCGTCGGCCTCACCATGGGCGTGGCCACCCTGATCACGGTCATGACCATCGTCCAGGGTGCAAACGCCTACGTCGAGAACAAAATCGCCAACCTTGGCACCGATGTCTTCCAGATCGCGAAGACGCCCTTCGTGGTCACCGATTGGGACCAGGTGGTGAAGGCATTGCGCTTCAAGCGCATCGAGTGGGAGGACGTGCGGGTTGTCGCTGATCGCTGCAACTCCTGCCAGATGGTGGGCGCCTCGGCCACCACGACCGTTCACGTTCGTTATCACGACAAGGAGCTGCAGGACATCAGCCTCCTCGGGCACACCGCCAATATGGCGGACATCGACACGCGTACCATCGAGCTCGGCCGCTACTTCGGCGAGTCCGAGGACCAGCAGATGAGCAACGTATGCGTCATCGGCCAGACGCTGGTAGACGAATTCTTCCCCGGCACCAACCCGCTGGGCCAGGTCCTGCGCGTGAACAACGAGGAGTTCCGCGTCATCGGCACCATGGAGCGCATCGGTTCAGTGCTGGGTCAGGAGCAGGACAATTTCATGATCGTCCCGCTGCGCACGTACCTGCGCCAGATGGGTATTCGTTCCAGCCTCACCGTCAACGTAAAGACCGCCGGCGGACCCGCCTTCGACCAGGCGATGGACGAGGCGCGCCTGGCGGTGCGCTCCCGCCGCCACCTGAAGCCCGGGCAGGAAGACGACTTCTTCATCGGCACCAAGGAGAGCTACATCTCGCTGTGGCGCTCCATCAGCGGCGCTTTTTTCGCCGTGTTTCTGATGGTCAGCTCGATCTCCGCCGTGGTCGGCGGCATCGTCATCATGAACGTCATGCTGGTGAGCGTGACCGAGCGTACCAAGGAGATTGGCGTGCGCCGCGCCATCGGGGCCACCCGGCGCGACATCCTCCGTCAGTTCCTGCTGGAAAGCGTGCTGCAATGCATCATGGGGGGCGCGGCCGGCATCCTGGGCGGGTTTTTGTGCGCGGTTGCGTTGCGCTACTTCACTTCCTTCCCGGCCTCGGTGCGGACCTGGGTGGCCGTCCTCGGGCTCATCCTGAGCTCCGCTATCGGACTGTTCTTCGGCATCTACCCGGCAACGCGTGCCGCACGCCTCGACCCCGTGGTGGCGCTGAGGACGGAGTGATGATGAAGCGCGCCGAGATGCGAGAGAACCTGATGAACGCGCTCGCCACCCTGCGCGGACACAAGGTGCGCTCCGGGCTGACGGTGCTGGGCATCGTCATCGGCGTGACCTCGGTCATCTCGGTTGCTTCCATCATCGATGGCCTGAACCTGTACATCCAGAAGCGCGTTGAATCGTTCGGCTCGCACACCTATTTCATCTCCCGCATCCCCTTTGGCCAGCCGCCTGACCGTTTGCCGGAAAAAATGCGGGCGCGGCGCTACCTGGAAGTTGACTACGCCCAATACCTGCGCCAGGCCTGCCCATCGATCGAGCTGGCCACACCGTTCAAAACGCGCGCCTTCTTTTTCGGCGAGACGAACGAGTTGCACGTGGGCGACAAGCGCGTGGAACGTATCATCCTGCGCGGTGCCGCACACGATTATGTGGATGCCATCCCCCTCTTCACCGTCACCGAAGGCCGCTTCATCTCTCACTTTGACGAGGAACACTCGCGCGACGTCGTGGTCCTGGGCGCGGCGCTAGCTGACTCGCTCTTCCCCAATACCGACCCGGTGGGCAAGACGGCCTACGTCAACGGCCGCCAGTACGAGGTGATCGGAGTTTTCGAGAAGGATCCCGGCCTGTTCGGCGGCGGCGGCGTGGACAGCTTCGCCGTTATCCCATTATCGAATTTCCAGAAGAACTACCCCGAGTCGAAGGAGACGCACATTGCCTTCACCATCCCCAGGCAGGGTGATCCGCAGCGTGCCGTGGACGAGGTCAGGGAGGCCATGCGGCGCCTGCGCCATCTGCGCCATGATCAGGAGAACGATTTTGAAATCATCTCCTCCGATTTTCTGACCCAGCTTTGGAACCAGCTCACGGGCGCGCTGGTGGTCCTGACCGGCGTCATCAGCTCGGTGGGGCTGCTGGTCGGCGGCATCGGCGTGATGAACATCATGCTGATCTCGGTGACCGAGCGCACCCGCGAGATCGGCGTCCGCCGTGCCATCGGCGCTCGCAAGGCCGATATCCGCATCCAGTTCCTGCTCGAAGCCGTGCTGCTGACGAGCACAGGCGGCGCACTCGGCATCCTGATCGGCATCGTTATCGCCACCATCGTGCGCCACGCCTTCGCTTCCGTGCCCGCCACCGTCTCTTTGTTTTGGATCGTCACCGGCGTGGCGATGTCGGTCGGCGTGGGACTCTTCTTCGGCTCCTACCCGGCTAATCGCGCCGCCAACCTCGACCCCATCGTGTGCCTGCGGTACGAGTAGGTGTGGAACTCTTATTTTCCAATGCAGAAGCTGCTGAAGATCAGATTCAGGATATCGTCCGTCGTGGTTGCGCCGGTGAGGGCATCGAGCGCGTGCAGCGCGGCGTAGAGATCGAGCAGCATCATCTCGTGGGGGATGTTCTGGTCGAGCGCGCGCCGGCCGGCGTCAAGCCCGGCGATGGCCTCGCGCACCAGTCCCTGGTGGCGCACGCTGGTCAGGAAGCCGCTCTCCCGCTGCCCGGCGGAGTCGCCGGCTACATGACGCAGAATCTCTTGCCGCAGCTCTTCGATCCCTTCCCCAGTCATCGCAGAAGTTCGAATGCGGCCCTCCTCTGGCCGACGACCAACGGCCGACGACCGACGACCATCCAAGTCCGCCTTGTTCTCCACCACGATCTTCGGCCGCGCACCGACCATCTCCACCAGGCGCGCGTCCTCCTCGTTCGCCGGTTGCGACAGGTCCATCACCACCAGCACCAGGTCGGCGTCGGCCAGCGCCTCGTATGCTTTCTTGATGCCGATGCTCTCGACCTCGTCGTACGCGGCGCGGATTCCCGCCGTGTCAATCAACTTCACTGGGATGCCGCCCAGCGACACCGTTTCGCTCACCAGGTCGCGCGTGGTGCCCGGTGTGGCAGTGACGATGGCGCGTTCGCGTTCCACCAGCCGGTTGAACAAGCTCGACTTCCCCACGTTCGGCCGGCCCACGATGGCCAGCGTCATGCCCTCGTGGACAATTTTGCCATAAGCGAACGAGGCCTCGAGCGCCGCCAGCGGCTCGCGGATTTCTTCCAGCCGCCGCCGGATCGTCTCCGCAGCTGCTACCGGCACGTCGTCTTCGGCGAAGTCGATGCCGGCTTCGAGCAGCGCGATCAGCTCCACCAGCTTCTGCTTGATGGGCTGCAGCCGGTGCGAAAGCGCACCCTCGAGCTGCTGTGCCGCCACCTTGGCCTGGTAGAGCGTCTGCGACTCGATCAGGTCGCGCACTGCCTCGGCTTGCGTCAGGTCGAGCCGGCCGTTCAGGAAGGCCCGCATCGTGAACTCGCCGGGTTCGGCCAGGCGCGCACCCGCCGCGACGCAAAGCTCCACGACGTGTCGCAATACAACCGGCGCGCCGTGCGCCGAGATTTCCACGATGTCGTCGGTGGTGTAGGAGTGCGGCTTCTGGAAGAAGGTGACTACCACCTCGTCGATGCGCTCACCCGTGGACGGCTCGATCAGCTCGCTGAAGACGGCGCGACCTGGCTCGAGCTCGTGCTTCAGCCGAAGCACAGGCGCGGCAATGGCCTTTGCCTCGGGGCCTGCCAAGCGCACTACGCCGATCCCGCCCCGGCCCGTCGGGGTGGAAATGGCCACGATGGTGTCATCGAGCTCCACGGCATGATTCTAGCGGCTACGGCCGCCGGGAAAGCACGCAGAAAAGCGTCGCATGCGAGGGTGTGCCCGGAATTTTGATGCCATAAGGGCTGCCCCGCCTTCGAGCCATGGCTTCTAGTCAATATTTGTCTGAGAAAGTCATATCGTATAGTGATATAATCGTGTAACGATATACAAGAGAGGAAGACTATGCCCCCCTCCGTAAGAGACTTCGAGAGGGCCGCTAGGGAGCTGCGACGTCTGGACCGGCGCAACGGCTGGCTTCTCCGCACCTACTGCGGCTGCGACTTCCCTGAGTTCGTCGCCTGCCTCCAGGACAGGCTCGACGCCGCCACGAATTACGAGTTTTTGTCTCGTCTAACCCACGCCATGCTCAAGGTTGTTTCCGCCCTGCGTGTGGAAGGTGACTGAGGGAGGAAGGTTGCCAACCGGCAATTCTAAGTTTTGCAGGCCACTGACTACGAGTAGCTGAACATGTCATTGAAAGGAGAAAGAGCATGGCGACTTTGACAGGCCCGGAGCTACACAAATACGAGTTGACGGGAGCGGGTATCTACAAGGAGTGGTGGGCGAATCCGGCAGTAGTGGGGCTGATGGGTTTCGCGCTGACGACCATGGCCACCGGCCTCCACAACGTGGGTTACTGGGGAGCCGGACCGACCTTGGCGCTGGCAATCGCCTTCGGCGGCACCGCGCAGTTCATTGCAGGCATCGTGGACCTTAGGAAGGGGAGCATTTTCGGCGGGTCCGCCTTCATGTCCTACGGCGCTTTCTGGTGGTCCCTCTTCATGCTCCTTTACGTCCAGCCGAAAACTGGAATTCCGGCGGGTCATCCTGAGGAGCTAGGGTTCTTCATCATGTGGACCCTGTTCACCTTCGCTTTTTGCCTCGCAGTCCAGCGCGTGGGAAAGTACCTGGCGATCCTGTTCTGGCTGCTCTTGCTGGCTTTCATTCTGCTGGACTTTGTGGTCGTCGGCAAGCTGCCGGCAACTGTGGCTGGGTGGGAAATCCTAATCGTCGGGCTGCTCGCCTATTACATTGCCATGGCGACCCTGGTGAATACGGTGTACGGCAGGAAAGTCCTGCCGCTTTCCTAGCATAGTGTTGCTCGACGACGCGCTGGCAAAGGCCTGCTAGCCGAGCTCGCCGGATTCACGCGCCCGGGAGAGGCACCCGCGGCCCAAACTGCCGTTGGCCTTCGCTGGCGCTGTTGTGTCCTTAAGTTGGGCGTTCAATCAGCGGACAGCCATGAGCGCCACTGACTACCATCGTGATACGATAGACTTGCTTGCCGAACTCGAACGATTCCTCGTCCCCTGAAATCCAGAACGCGGGTGATCTCGCCGAAGCCGCCGCAGTACGGGCGCCTGTGCAGGCGCCCATCGTCAACCGCCGCGTGGTTTTTATCAGCCTGGTTTCCATCGTGATCGCGGGCGGCGCCGGACTGGTAGCGCAGGCGCTCACCCACCTGATCGGGCTCATCACCAACGTCTCGTTCTACGGGCGCTTCTCCACTGCATTCACTTCACCGGCGTACAACCACCTAGGCCCCTGGGTAATCGTGGTGCCGGTGACCGGCGGGATCATCGTGGGCATCATGGCGCGCTACGGTTCGGAGGCCATCCGCGGCCACGGCATCCCCGAAGCCATGGAGCAGGTGCTGTTCGGGCAAAGCCGCATACCCCCGCGCGTAACCTTACTCAAGCCACTCTCGGCGGCCATCGCCATCGGGACGGGCGGGCCGTTCGGCGCGGAAGGACCGATCATCGCTACCGGCGGAGCTTTGGGATCGCTGGTTGGCCAGTTGCTCACCACCACGGCTGATGAGCGCAAGACGCTGCTCGCCGCTGGAGCAGCCGCCGGGATGGCCGCAACCTTCGGCAGTCCGGTCTCGGCGGTGCTGCTCGCCATCGAACTGTTGCTCTTCGAGTACCGGCCGCGCTCAATCATCCCCGTGTCCCTGGCTTGCGCTACCGCCCAGGGCGTGCGCATAGCCTTTGTGGGCACTCAGCCCATTTTTGCCATGCCTGGAATCGTGCACCCGCGCGACTACGCGCTGGCGGTGTACATCGCGCTGGGCGCCATTGTCGGCGTGGCCGCGGTGGGGGCAACGCGGGCGGTATATGCGGTCGAGGATGGCTTTGACAAACTTCCCATCCACTGGATGTGGTGGCCGGCCCTCGGCGCCATTGCCGTCGGCGTGATCGGCTACTTCGCCCCCCATACCATGGGCGTCGGCTACGACAACATTGAAAACATCGTCTCGGGAAGCATCGTCGGTAGAGCTCTGATCGTCCTGTTCGTGCTGAAGTTCGTCTCCTGGGCAATCTCGCTTGGGAGCGGCACATCCGGCGGGACATTGGCCCCCTTGTTCACCATCGGCGGTGGACTGGGCGGGGTGCTGGGCGTGACCGCTTCGCACCTGTTCCCGGGCCTCGGCATTGATCCACGTGTGGCGGCGCTGGTCGGGATGGCCGCCATGTTCGCCGGCGCTTCCCGCGCGTTGCTGGCGTCCGTAGTGTTCGCCTTCGAAACCACGCGCCAGCCCCTCAGCCTGCTGCCACTGCTCGGCGGCTGCACCTCCGCCTACCTGATTTCCGCTTTGCTGATGCGTTACACCATCATGACCGAGAAGATCGCGCGTCGCGGAGCTGCCGTGCCCGCCGAGTACACCGCCGACTATCTCGACCAGGTGCTGGTGCGCGACGCCGCCTCACGCCAGGTGGTGGCGCTTGCCGCCGACGACACGCTGGGCAGCGTGCGCGCGTGGCTTTCCTCACGCGCGCCGGGCACAGGCCACCAGGGATTCCCGGTTAACGATTCCAATGGAAATCTGGTAGGCGTGCTCACCCGGCGCGACATCTTCAACACCGAGGAGCCGGAGACCAGCCAGCTCTGGCGCCCCATCAAGCGCCCGCCGGCCATCGTGTTCGAGGACAACTCGCTGCGCGAGGCCGCCGACCACATGGTGAAAGAAGAGGTTGGCCGGCTGCCCGTGGTCCAGAGGGACAACCCGCGCAAAGTCATCGGCTGGCTGACGCGCAGCGACCTGCTCTCGGCACATCGCCAGCGCCTCGAAGACGCCTCGCGCGCCGAGCGCGCACTGGAGATCCGCACCGTCCGCCTCGACCGCGGCCCTGCCCCCACGACTTAAACGGTTACGGACTCTTGGAAAAGCCTGGGATGGCTACTTCTTCGGCGGCTTGGCGTCCCTGGGGAGCACCACGACGCAGCGCCCCGGACCTTCGCCGCGGCTTTCGGTCTTAAGTTCGGGATGGTCGCGCAGCGCCAGGTGGACGATGCGGCGCTCACGCGCGGTCATGGGAGCGAACTCGTAAGGCACGCCCGTCTTAACAACCTTCTCCGCGGCCACGTTGGCAGCCAGCCGGAGTTCCTGCAACCGCATGGCCCGGTGGTTCATGCAATCGAAGACGACCTTGTCGTGGTCCTCTGATTCCAGGCGCAGCATTTTCTGCGTGACGTGTTCGAGCGAACGCAGCAGCTCGGCGCCGCGCTCCAGCAGCAGCGGCCCGTCCGGTCCGGAGAAAGTCACCAGGATCTGCGGGCGTTCCCAGTCGCGGTCTTCCACCGGCGGATCGACCATGATGCGGTACTTCAGGAGGAAGCCTCCCGCGGTCAGCAGGTCGCGCAGCAACTGATCGATACGCTTTGCGGCAGCGACTTTGTCCTCGATGGGCATTGTCAAATTATAAGGGGACGGCCTTAACGTCCTGGCTCCAGGCCTAGCTCCGTTGTGACCTTCGTCGCGCTTGTTTCTCCATGTGCTCGCGCATCTCACGCCCGAATTTCGTCCGGTTCACGATCATCTGCTGCACCATCCCGATCACGTTGCCCAGCACCCAGTACACGCACAGCCCTGCCGACAGCGACCAACTGATGACCCCCAGGAAAATCGGCATGGTAAACGACATCATTTTCTGCTGCACCGGATCCATGCCGCCCGCCGGCGTCATCTTCTGCAGCAGGTACATGGTGATGATGATTCCGATGGGCAGAATGTGATATGGGTCTGCGGAAGAAAGATCGCTGATCCACAGGAAGGGCGCGTGCCGCAGTTCGGTGGCGGCGCCCAGCATGGAGTAGAAGGCGATCAGAAACGGCATCTGCAGCGCCATGGGAATGCAGCCGCCGACCGGGTTCGCACCCTCCTTCTTGTAGAGCGCCGAAATCTCCTGGTTCATGTCCTGCCGCCGCGGGTCGGACAGCTTGAACTTCTTGTATTTCTCCTGGATGGCCTTGATCTGAGGCGCGAGCTTGGCCATCTTGAGCGACGACTTCATGCTCGACCACTTCAGTGGGAGCATGGCGATGTTAATGATCACCGTCAGTATGACGATCGCCCATCCCCAGTTCGGCACCCAGTGATCGTGCGTCCACTTCAGCCACAAAAAGAGCGGCTTGGCGATGAAACCGAGGTACTTTCCGAAGTCCACCAGTTCTTCGAGATTAGGACCCACCGCCGATTTGCGGGCCTCCGGGGAGAGCCGCGCCAGCTCTTCCCTGCTCAGCGACGAGTGCACGGACTTGAGCACATCCAGCGCTTTGGGCCCGACGAAGATGCGCTCCTCGGTAGGACCACTCACGTTGCCCACTGCCGCGCCCAGCACCGGGACCTTCTCGATCTTGGTCGGGTCGGGCTTCTCGAGGTCCTTGGGGATCTCCAGCGTCTCCTCGAGCGTGACCAGGGCCGCGTCCTCCGGTTGGCTGGGCAGGAAAACTGCAGCAAAGTGCTGGTCCCCCACTCCCGCCCAGTGGAAAGGCCCACGCAGGGTGTTGCCGGCGCTCACCTTCTTGGCGGCGATGCGCTCGACGGTGTCACCCGACTGGTAGTCGATGCGGGCAGCCGCGTACGACGCCGGCACGGTCTGGTCGCCGAAGCCCGCCGGCCACGCCGGATACGCCTGCACCGCGCTGCCGTTCACGTACACCGAGGTCTCAGCCTTCACCACATAAGAGTGATCGAAACGGAAGGTCTTGCGGACGACCGTGCCGCCTTCGGAATACTCGTAAGTGATTGAGGTCGGAGCATGCTGCTCACCCGTGGCGCTGGCCACGTACAAGGCCGTGCTGAGCTTCTCGCGCAGGCCGCTGTCGTAGGTCCACAACGAAAGCGGGTATCCGTATTTGAGAGCCGCCTGCGCGCTCACCATCTCCAGCGGCTTGCCCTTGTCATCCTCATACTTTTTCAGAATCCACGACTTCACCTGCGCGCCGCGGTTGCTGAAGGTGATCCTGTAAAGATCGTTCTCCACCACGGTCTCGCTCTCCGCGGCCGCAGCTTTCGCAGCCGCGGACCGAGCCGGCGCTGGAGCGGCCTGCGGCTGCGCCGGAGCCACGGCGGCGGGCTGCGCAACCGGCGGAGCGGAAGGCTGGGACTGCTTGGCGTAGCGGCTCAGGAACGGCTGCATTGCCAGCAGGATGAGCATGGTCAGCGCGAAGGCGAGCAGCATCCGCTTTTCGCTGCCGGGTTCGTGCTGGGGATTTTGGAAGTCGGTCAACTTGTGGACTCTTTCAGTTGTCAGTTGTCAGTTGTCAGGACATGCCCCGGGCACTGCGGCACAATTTCCTGCTCTGTATAGATCCGTCAGCGGCGAGTGCGCAATGATCCTCCACACTGGCAACCGGCAACTGACAACTGGTAACTGGGTCAAACCCGCCACGGGCAAAAGGATGACAGCCCGCCAGCCGCCACGCCGCTTTCCATCCACCCCGCACCACGCCATACCGGGCCACGGCTTCCATGGCGTATTCCGAGCAACTCGGGACATAGCGACACGCGGGGCCGAGAAGCGGCGAGATCAGCCACTTGTAAGCGCGCAAAAGTGTGAGCACGATCCGATTCATTTCGCGGCGCCTCTTTCCGCCGAGGACCGGATTTTCTCGAACGCCCGCGCGACTTCCTGGCAAAGCTCGGCAAACTCCGCCGTCAGCGCGGACTTCTTGGGATGGATCACCACATCCACCGCGTTGCCGACCGCGCCCAGGTTCAGCCGTGCAGCTTCGCGCAGCCGCCTGCGGATGCGGTTGCGCTCCACGGCCGTGCCCAGCGCGCGCCGCACCGTGAAACCCAGGTGCGCAGGACCGGAGTCCCACCGCAGAAAAAACACCGTCATGTGCGCGGAAAGAATCCGCCGGCCGCTGCGATAGACCTTCTCGAAGTCAGCGTGCTTGCGGAGGCGCGCCGCCCGCAAGAACCGCGACCGCGCACCGCCGCCCGTGGGCATTCGACTTACCTCAAAGGAAGCCACGCCGACGACCACTACTCGCGGAAGCCCGGCTTCACCGAGACGCGCTTCCGTCCTTTGGCGCGGCGCCGCGAGAGCACCGCCCGCCCTCCCTGGGTCCGCATGCGGACACGGAACCCGTGCGTCTTGGAACGGCGGCGGCGATTCGGCTGGAATGTGCGCTTCGGCATGAAGGATGGCGCTCCTGCTCAAGAGTTCGTTACAAAGCAAACTCCGAGTATAAATGACGCCTCTATTGGCGGCAAACGCGCTGCCGCGGCTCCGTACCACCGTCTCTGTCCCATCTCGCGCCCGGACTCGGCCGGAATCTCGACACCATCTTGCCCGTCAGCGCATCCAACTTCGGATGATTATCAGGAGTGCCCCGATTTGCTCGTGGCTTCTTTGCTTGGCGCTGCTGGCCGCCCTCGCCGGTTGCGGCGGCGGCATGACGACCATGTCCCAGCCGCCGGGAGGTCCGCCCGGGCTGGCTTTGTCTGCATTTGTCAGCGGCCTGGCTTCGCCGCTCGGGATGGAGGCCCCCAACGACGGCACCGCTCGCCTGTTCGTTGTCCAGCAGGGCGGACAAATCCGCATCATCCAGAACGGCGCTCTGGTCGCCACGCCCTTTCTCGACGTCAGCTCCAACACCGGCTTCGTATCGGGCGGAGAAGAGGGATTGCTGGGGCTGGCGTTTCATCCCAGCTTCGGCACCAATCGCCGCTTCTTCGTCTATTACACGCGGAGCGTGAGCGGGCAGGTCCAGTCGGTGTTTTCCGAGTACGCCGCCTCCGCCGCGAACCCCAACCTGGCCGATGCATCCAGCGAACGCATCATGCTCATCGTCAACCAGCCCTTCGACAACCACAAGGGCGGTCAGCTCGCCTTCGGGCCCGACGGCTTCCTCTACATCGGTCTTGGAGATGGCGGCAGCGGAGGCGATCCCCAGGGCAACGGACAGAACCTGCAGATGTTGCTGGGAAAGATCCTGCGCATCGACATCAATGGCGCTTTCGCGCCCGGCAAGCAGTACGCCATCCCGCCGGACAATCCTTTCGTCTCCGGCGGCGGCCTGCCCGAGATCTGGGCTTACGGCCTGCGCAATCCCTGGCGCTTCTCGTTCGATCGCGCGAGCGGCAAGCTCTTCGCCGGCGACGTCGGTCAGGACAGCTTTGAAGAAGTGGACATCATCACCAAGGGCGGCAACTTCGGCTGGAACAAGATGGAAGCGTCGCACTGCTATCCGCCGGGCAGCATGTGCAGCACGGCAGGGCTGATCCTGCCCATCATGGAGTATGCGCACAATGCCGCGGGCGGCTCTGCCATCATTGGCGGCTTCGTCTATCACGGCTCCGCCGTCTCCGGCCTCGCCGGCGACTACGTGTTCGGCGATCTCTCGAGCGGGCACGTCTGGGCCGGCGCTGAGGACATGAGCGGCAACTGGAACCAGACGCTGGTGCTCACCCACGCTCTCACCGTCAGCTCCTTCGGCCAGGACACCGCCGGCGAGCTCTATCTCCTCGACTACGGAAACGGAGCTGTGCTGCGCATTGTCGCTGCGCCTTAAGGCGAAATCGGCGCCGCTTGCGCCTTGAGCGCGGTATTGTATCTACATGATCCCTGCTTCCTACAAACCGAGGAGAAAGTTCATGCAGCTGGCCATCGCGGAGGCCAAGCGCGCCCGCGACCGAGGGGACTATCCCATTGGCGCGGTCATCACACGGGTGGCGAGCAGGAGCGAAGTGGTCATTGCCAGCGCTGGCAACCGGGTAAAGACCTCGGGGTCAAGCATCAAGCACGTAGAGTTGGAAACGCTCAAATACGTATCCAGTGGCTATGGGCGCTACCTGCCCGACTTCGTGCTCTACTCCACGCACGAGCCCTGCGCCATGTGCGCAGGTGCCTGCGTCTGGGCTCGAATTGGCGCAATCGTCTACGGCGTCTCCCAGCAAGACATAGCAGCGTATGGCCGCAAGCGCGGGACGGAAGAATATAAGTGGCGTGCTTGCCTGATCCCCTGCCGGCTGGTCCTTGAGAAAGGCAATCACCGCGTCCCCATCATCGGAGGTTTTCTGCGCGACGAATGCAGGAGTCTGTTCAGTTACAGGGCGGGACCGAAGGAAGCGGAGAGGCGCTAGAATCCGCCCTCCGGGGCCGCCGTGACTATCGTCGTTCCCGGCTTCGGCTCGCGTGCGATTCCTAACCCGCTGTTGGACGCCCGAGGCGCATGCAGCAACGTGAGTCCCAGGCCGCGAGTACGCAGGTGTGCGAGATCCTTGCACACATGCGGTTGCAGCTCGGAACTGCACACAGCTTGCTTCATAACCAACTAACTACTTGACAGATTTTTCCGGGCGTCGTTTGTTGGGGAAGCTTTTCGGCGCCAATCCGCTCAGGAAATTTTCCACGCGAAAATTTTTCGTGCTAGTATGCCGAGCAGGTCGCCGGGTTCGTTTGGTTTTCTTGTTTCCGCAATTTCCTGCCGAGGTTTGTCGGCACAACCCAGGTTTTTCAGCCCGGGCATTTCGCACAGCACGTCCTGCTCGGCAGAGTCTTTTTCATAATGTTCTTACTAACGGGTTCTTTCCGCCGTCTCTGCCCTTCGGAGGCGGCAGCGTAGGGCCGCACAAAATGTCGCTCCTGTCATCCGCTACCGCCGCCGCCAATCCCTGGATCCGCATCCTCGGGGCCCTGGAGAAAAAGGTCAACCGCACGTCGTTCGAAACCTGGCTCAAGCCCACGCGCTTCAGCCACACCGAGGGCGGGGTACTGTACATCCGTGTGCCCCGGCCGGAATTCCGTGTGATCGAGGAGAAGTACTCGGATCTCATCCTGGAGGCCATCGACAATCTCGGCCTCGACCTCCAGGACGTGAAGTTCGTCACCGAAGAGGACGATCCCACGGCCACTCCCGTGCGCCACACCTTCCCGGCGAAATCGCCGCAGGGGGGGAGCCCGGCCATGGTCAGTGGCGCGCGACCGGGATCACAAGCGCGTTTCGATTTCGACTCCGCCGCCCAGCTCAATCCCAAGTACACCTTCGACGGATTCGTGATCGGCGCCGGCAACCAGTTCGCGCACGCCGCCGCCCGCGCTGTCGCTGAAAACCCGTCCAAGTGCTACAACCCGCTGTTTCTGTATGGCGGCGTGGGCATGGGCAAGACGCACCTGATGCAGGCCATTGGCCACGAAACCAAGCGCAACCAGGCGCAGCTGTCCATCTGCTACATCTCGAGCGAGAAGTTCACCAACGAGGTGATCAATTCGCTGCGCTACGACCGCATGAGCAGCTTCCGCGACCGCTTCCGCAACGTCGACGTGCTGCTCATCGACGACATCCAGTTCCTGGCGCAGAAGGAGCGCACCCAGGAGGAGTTCTTCCACACCTTCAACGCGCTGCACGAGTCCATGAAGCAGATCATCATCGCCAGTGACCGGCCGCCCAAGGAGCTAGCCGAGATCGAGGACCGCTTGCGCAGCCGCTTCGAGTGGGGCCTGATCGCCGATATCCAGCCCCCCGACTTGGAGACAAAAGTCGCCATCCTGCAAAAGAAGTCGGAGAACGAGCACGTCAACCTGCCGACCGACGTAGCGCTCTACATCGCATCCAACATTCGCTCCAACGTGCGCGAGCTCGAAGGCGCGCTGATCCGCCTGGTTGCCTACTGCTCGCTCACCGGGGCTCAGATCAACCTGCCGACCGCCCAGCAGGTACTCAAGAACTTCATCGACGCGCAGAGCCGCAAGGTCACGATTGAGGCCATCCAGAAGGCGGTGGGCGAGCAGTTCGGACTCAAGCTCACCGAGCTCAAGGCCAAGAACAATTCGCACTCGATCGTCTATCCGCGGCAGATCGCCATGTATCTGGCCAAGCACCTGACCGAAGCTTCGCTGCCGGAGATCGGCCGCCAGTTTGGCGGCAAGCACCACACCACCGTGATGCACTCGGTGGACAAGATCGAGACCGTGCGCAAGGCCGACAAAGATTTGAACAGGCTGCTGAATAAGCTGACCGAGCAGTTGGGGACATGATTCCCCGCGCTTTTGCTGGCGCCGCAGGCTTTTCCACCGAAAAGAGGTTTTTTCTCGGCTGGCCCTGTGGACGCCATGTGGAAGCTGTGCAGCCTTTGGGCCCAAGTTCGGCGTTTTGCCTTCGTTATCCTGTCCAGCCACAGATGAGGGGACCACATACGCGCGAGCTCGGGAATGTCCATCCGGCGCGCGATCAGCAGGTTGGCTGGGATTTCCACTTTTCCCCAGCCCCTGTTACTACTACTGACTTGAAGGGTTGGTTTTGATATAAGAGGGGTAACGTGATAGGGGCGCCAGTTATGGAATCCACCGGGACTCAGGCGGGTGCTGCCATGGAAATCACCGTCAGCAAGTCCGATCTGCTCAAAGAGCTCACGGCCACCCAGGGGGTGGTCGAGCGCAAGACCACCATCCCCATCCTCTCCAATTTTTTGTTCGAGGCGGCGGGTGACCGGCTCACCATCACCGCCACCGATCTTGACCTCAGCCTGCGCACCTCTTGTCCGGCGAAGGTGAAGAAGGAAGGGTCCTGCACCATCCCAGCGCGCAAGCTGCACGACTACGTGAAGCTGCTGCCCGAGGGCGACATCACCATCAAGCTGCTGGAAAACCACTGGGTCAATATCCGCCTGGGACGCTCCAACACCAAGATGGTAGGCATGGCGCGCGCTAATTTTCCGGCGCTGCCCGTGTTCCCCGCCGGCACTGCCTACAAGCTCCCGGCGCAGGTGCTGCGGACAATGATCGCCAAGACCATCTTCGCCATCTCGAACGAAGAGTCGCGCTACACGCTGAACGGCGCCCTGATGGTGCTGAAGGCCGAGTCGATGACTATGGTCGCCACCGACGGCCATCGCCTGGCGCACATCGAGAACAGCACCGGCAAGTTCGCCGGCCCCGGGATCGAGATGCGGGTGCTCATCCCCAAGAAGTGTATGGCGGAGCTGAACTCGCTGCTGCAGGATTTCGACCAGGACACCATCGACTTTGCCAAGGACGAATCCACGCTGTTCTTCCGCATCGGCGACCGCCTGCTGACCTCGCGCCAGCTCACCGGGCAGTTCCCCAACTTCGAGGCCGTGCTGCCGCGCGACAATACCAAGACCGTCACCGTGCGCTCGGAAGATATCGCCGGCGCCATCCAGCGCGTGGCCCAGTTCGCCGACGAGCGCTC
>DATKLD010000130.1:0-12995 GCA_035542595.1 Terriglobales bacterium | reverse complement strand
TGGCAGGTGGACGAGTCCACGCGCGACCACATCGCCCGCGCCGGCTACGGGCAGTATTTCATCCACCGGACCGGCCACTCCATCGCCACCTCGGTGCACGGCAACGGCCCCAACATGGACAACCTCGAAACCCGCGACGAGCGCACCATCCTGCCCAACACGTGCTTTTCGATCGAGCCCGGCATTTACCTGCCCGAGTTCGGCGTGCGCAGCGAGGTGGACGTCCTGGTGCGGGCTGAATCCGCCGAAGTTACGGGCCGCATCCAACGGGAGATCGTGATCATCTGATGGCAAGAGCGGACAAGACCAACGTGGCCGAATCTCCCACTCCGAAGAGCGCAGCCAAGGCGCCGCCGCAGCCGATCACGGCGATGTCCGTGATCGCGCCCGCCCTCGGCTGGCTGATTCCCGGCGCCGGCCACCTGATCCAGAAGCGCTGGGGACGCGGCCTGCTGCTGATGCTCTCGGTGGTCGTGATGTTCGTGCTCGGCGTCCTGATGCAAGGCAAGGTGTACGCCTTCAACACCGGCGACATCCTCGACATCCTGGGATTCGTGGGCGACCTGGGCGCCGGCGGGCTGTACATCGTGGCCCGCATTCAGGGGTACGGGGCCGGCGCTATCGACCTGGCCACCGCCGATTACGGCACCAAGTACATCATCGTCTCCGGGCTGCTCAACATCATCAGCGCGGTGGACGCCCACGACATCGCCATCGGGAAAAAGAAATGACCCTGCAACTCTCCCACTTCACCGCCGCACTGGTGTTCGCCTTGTTCGCGTCGATTGTCTTCGGCATCACCCAGCGCAGCGAGCAGCGCGAGATGATCAAGTACGGCGCCAAATGCTTCGTGTTTTTCGCGCTGGGGACGATCGCGGCAGGATGGGCGATGTGGTTGTTGCGGCATTAGCAATTGGCACTTGGCAATTAGCCAAAGACTAAGTGCTAAATGCTAATTGCTAACTGCTAGCCTTCCCAGACGAACGCATCGAACACTCTCGCCACGTGGAAGCCGAGCTTCTTGTAGAGATCGACGGCGCGCGTGTTGGCCTCGGTCACCGTCAGCGAGAGCGAAGTGAAGCGGCGGCGGCGCAAATTTTCTGCGGAAGCGAGCAGCAGGCCTTCGCCAATGCCGCGCCCGCGCTGTTCCGGCACCACGCACACCTGGGTGACGTGTCCGACGTCCTCCTTCACCCGCGAGCACAGGATCAGCGCCACCATGGTCTTGGAGGGTTTGTGGATGGCCACCAGCGAGGAATCGTTGTCGAAGGTGCCGCAGCCGGGAAAGCGGATGATGTTGTTCAGGAAGCGCTGCGAGCCGCTCACCGTGCGGTACTGGTCGTTGATCAGCGAGTCCACGTGGTTGCGGTAGGCAACGGTGATGACGGTTGCGGCCGCGCCGAAGTCGGTTTCAGCCCACCGCCGCACCAGGACTTCGGGCGGTGCCGCCGGCGCTACCGCCGGTTCATGTCCACCATTCAAGGGCCATACCATGAAGAGCCGCCGGTGACGCTGAAACCCTTCTTCCAGGAACGGACGCGCCACGGCGTCAGCAGGATGCATCAGCAACTGCGCTTCCACCCGGTGGATGCCCGGCGAGTGCTGCAGGGTCTCGATCACGTGGGTCAGCAGTTGCTCCTCGAGCGCGCGCGCCTGGTGGCCGCCGTCGCGCCAGCCGTTTTCCACGTAGAGGTCGCCGATCACTCCCTTGCTGCCCTCATACACGAAGAACGCGTACCCGCACACGCGTCCTTTCGACACTGCCGCGTAGCCCGGTAGGATCTTGGCGTCCACGTAACGCAGGATCATCTCCGCCGAGCTGCGGTAGTCCCAGGCCAGCGACTCTGTCCACTGCTGCGACTCCCTCTCCAGCAGCGGACGCAGGTCTGCCGACCCGAAATGTCTGAGATCAACGATCTCCATAGCTAGCGCCGGCTGGTTCCAGGTTCCCGGCGCCCGTCGCGGGCTGGCCATGGCTTCTACCCCAGCTTCCACCCCAGCAAACCAAGACCGGGTTTGCTGGGGACCCCGGCCGGCGGGAACCTCCCTCCGGCAGAATGCCGGAGTATCGCTCAATTCCGCCGGAAACGCGAGTCCAGTGCGTGGTTCGGGGGAATGCCAAGTACCCAGTACCGAGTACCAAGTACCAATTGGGGCATACTGGGTACTGGGTACTGGGTACTAGTGGTGATGCTCCATCGGCATCGGCGGTGGCGTCGAGACCCAATAGAATTCCAGCCGCTGCGGAGTGAACCCACCCAGGCGCGAGGCGCGTCTCGGACGCACGGTCTTCACGAATTCGTCGGCATGGCTTTCGGGCACCACCACCAGATGATCTTGAGCAGGGATTTCACCACGCTCGTAGCGCGGAATGGCCTGGTTGCGGTAGAACGCCAGTCCATATTCAATCTCGCGCGAAGCCTTGAATACCGCGACCTCGACCGGTTTTCCCTCCATCCGCGTGATCGCACGCGCGACGGGACGGGCAGAGAGCGCGTTGTCGATCACCGGCGCGCCGGTACGCAACAGGAAAGCCAGGCCGACGATTACGGGCGCCAGCACGACCAGCCGCAAGGCGGCGGTGCCTTTACGGGCCAGCGTACTGACGGTCGCCACAAACACCAGCGCCCCGATGCCCAATGCCAGCCAGCGCGCCTCCAGAGGAATGTGATGGCCAGACACCAGCAGGTTCGGGTACAGCAGAGCTAGCGTTAGCAACACTCCCGAAAGCGAACCTTGAGCGACGATCACCGGCCAACCTAGCGTCTCCCGATGACTCACCCAAATCGCGGCAAGCAGGGTGCACGCCGGAACCGCCGGCAGGATGTATCCCGGCAGCTTCGACGCGGAAATGGAGAAGAACACGATAACGACCGCCGTCCAGATCAGCAGGAACCTTGGAAGCGTATCCTTGCGCCCAACTGCCTGTCCGTTCCATCCCTTGATTGTCTCTACCCAGCCCGCGACCACCAGCGCCGTCCACGGAAGCAGGAACGCTGGCAGCCACTCAGCGAAGAACCAGAACGGCCGCTTGTGGCGATACATGTTGGTGGCGAAGCGTCCGAGATTGTGCTGGAGGATGAATTCCCGCACGAACTGCGGATTGCGGAGTTGCACGGCGACATACCACGGAAGCGCAATGGCAAGAAACAACAGGATGCCCGGCAGCCACAGCGTGCGCACGATCAGGCGCGTCTCCCGCTGCGCCAGAGCAAAAACGACGATCACCAGTGCCGCCAGCACCGGCGCCACCGGCCCTTTGGCCAGTGCCCCAAGCGCCATGAAGAAATAGAACAGCAGAAGCCACAGCCGGCGCTCTCCGGCATACCAGGCGAACCATGCCAGCATTCCCACGGTAAATGCCGCGGCCAGGAGCATGTCCATCCCTGCCCCGCGCGAGAAGCCGATCATCCCCACCGAGGCTGCGGTCATCAGCGCGCCGTTGAGCTGCGAGCCGGGATGAAAGCGGCGAAGGAAGAAATAGATCACCGCGACCATGAAGGTCGCCGCGGCAGGAGAGGGCAGGCGGGCCGCCCAGTCGTTCACTCCCAGCGCTCGATATTCTTCCATCGCCCGCCAGTAGTAGAGCGGCGGCTTCTCGAACCAGGGTTTGCCGTACAGCGTAGGCGTGACCAGGTCGTGGCGCTCGAGCATCTCGCGTGCGACCTGCGCGTAGCGCGGTTCGTCCGCGCCCACCAGGCCAAACGCTGACAATCCAAAATAGAAGAGGAAGGCGCAAAAGCCGGTGATGGTCAGGAGCTCGATCAGGGTGGTGCGCCGGGACATGTTGTGGAGTGTAACAGCCGGAGAGGCGTAAGCCATTACTGGGCGGAAGCTGCAGACGCCTCCGGGCGCTGGGCGAGCCGCAGCCTCACTTGCTCCAGCATCCGCTCGGTCGCAGCCGAAAGCGGCCCGTCGAGCGAGCATCCGCTGGCGTTGTGGTGCCCGCCGCCGCCGAAGCCCTCCGCGATCGCGGCCACATCGACCGCGCCCTTGCTGCGCAGACTCACGCGGTACCGTTTGTCTGGCATCTCGCGGAAGAACACCGCCACCTGTACCCCGGCAATCGAAATGACGTAATTGACCAGCCCTTCCGCATCCTCATCAAAGGCGCCGCAGTAATCAATCTGCGCACGTGTGATGTGCATCCACGCCACCCTGCCCTCGCGCTTCAGGGTGGAAAGGGCCGAGCCCAGCAGCCGCATCTTGGAGGTGGGATTGGCGAAGTAAACGTCCTGTGCGCAGCGCACCGGGTCGGCGCCGCAGCGTACCAGTTCGCCCGCCAGCGCGAAGGTGCGGTCCGTGGTGCCGGCGAAGCGGAACGAGCCGGTATCGGTCATGACCGCGGTGTAGAGGCAGGTGGCGATCTCGCTGCTGATCTCCACTCCCGCCTCGCGGCCCAGCCGGTAGATCATCTCCGCCGTGGCGCAGGCGCTGGGATCGATCCAGTTGATGTTGCCGAAGGCCTTGCCGCTGCGATGGTGGTCGATGTTGATGAGGAACTTGGTATCGAGGCCTTCGAGGCGGGTGCGCTCGATGCTGTCGCATTCCAGTACGATCGCCGCCTCGTAGTTGCCGTTCACCGCGTTGGTCTGCAGGACCTTGTCGGCGTAGGGCAGCGGACGGTAGATGTGGGGGACGCCGTCGCTCAACACCACATCGGCTTGCTTGCCCAGGTTGCGCAGGATCTGCGCGCAGGCCAGCACCGAGCCCACGGCGTCACCATCCGGCCGCGCGTGCGAGGTCAGCAGGAACCGCTCTCTCCCCGCGATGCACTCCAGCACTTGCTTCAACATGGCCCCATACTTCCTATTTCACCGCTTCCGCTTCCTGACGCGATCCAGCAGTTGCTCAATTCGTGCCCCGTACTGTTCCGACTGGTCGAGCAGAAAGTGCAAGTCCGGCGCGTGCCGCAATTGCAGGCGCTCGGTCAGCTCGTGCCGGATGAAACCTTTGGCCGACTCGATGCCGCTCATGGTTTCCCGCGCCTGCTTGTCATCGCCGGCAACGGCCACGAAGACCCGCGCCGAGCGCCCATCGGGCGCCAACTGCACCTCGCTGACCGTAGCCAGGCCGACGCGCGGATCGGCCAGCTCGCCCTCGAGAATGGCGCCGATCTCGTCGCGCAGCGCCTCCGCCAGGCGCTGCATGTGATGTTCTCGTCCGCGGCGCTCCGGCATCGTCTCGCTCCGGAAAAAACGTAAGAGAATAACAGACCGGAGGGGTCGCAAGCAGTGACTTTTGGTTTCAGGAGATAAAACGGGAGACCATAGCTCCAGTTTGCCCTCTCACAGGAATTCCACGAACGAGTCCGTAATCTCCGCGCCCGTGGACGACGCGATACGCCCGGCTTCCCGCTCTACGCTCTGCATCAAACCCTGCAGGTAGTCCTGCGAACCGGAGATCGAGACCACGCCGAGGGTGGCGCGCTGCCACAGGTCGTTGGCGTCGAGTTCGGCGACGGCCACATTAAAGCCGTTCCGCAGCTTGTCCTTCAAACTGCGCAGCACCTGGCGCTTGTCTTTGAGCGATTGCGCGCCTTCGATGCGGAGTTCGAGGGTAAGGAAAGCAATTGGCATCGGTTGTCAGTTGCCAGTTGTCAGTTGGCAGTTTGCCGATCTGATAACTGACAACTGACTACTGACAACTGCTCTACGCCGGCACTTCCGCCGCGATGCGCTCGGTCACGAAGGCCTCGATCACGTCGCCGATCTTGATGTCGCCGTAGTTGGCAATGGAGATGCCGCACTCCAGGCCGTTGCGCACCTCCGCCACATCTTCCTTGAAGCGGCGGAGCGACCCGATCTTGCCCTTGAAGACCTGCACATTGTCGCGGAGGAGCCGCACCTCGGCGTCGCGCTTGATGGTACCGTCCTGCACGTAGCAGCCCGCCACGGCGCCGACTTTGGGGATGCGGAAGGTCTCGCGCACTTCGGCGCGGCCCATATAGGTCTCCTTGATGACCGGCTCGAGCATTCCGGCCATGGCTTTCTTGATCTCATCCTGCAACTCGTAAATGATCGAGTGCAGGCGGATGTCCACGTTTTCCTGTTCCGCAATCTCCTGCGCTTTCCGTTCCGGACGCACGTTGAAGCCGATGATGATGGCGTCCGACGCCGAAGCCAGCAGCACGTCGGTCTCGGTGATGGCGCCCACGCTGGCGTGCAGCACGTTGAGCTTCACCTTGTCGGTGGACATCTTGCCCAGCATATCGGCCAGTACTTCCACCGAGCCCTGCACGTCGCCCTTGAGGATGATGGGCAGTTCCTTGACGCCCGCTGCCTTCACCTGCTCCGCCAGGCCCTCCAGCGAGACGCGGGTGCTCTTGGCCAGTTGCGCCTCGCGGGCTTTCTGCTCGCGGTACTGAGCGACTTCGCGTGCCTTGTCGCGCTCCGCCACCGCCACCATCTGGTCGCCCGCCTGCGGCAGTCCTTCCAGGCCCAGCACCTCGACCGGCGTCGAAGGCGGCGCCTCTTCGAGAGCGTTGCCGCGATCGTCGAACATGGCGCGCACCCGTCCGAAGACGTTGCCGACCACGAAATAGTCGCCGATGCGCAGCGTGCCGTTCTGCACCAGCACGGTGGCGACGTTGCCGCGGCCGCGATCCAGCTTCGCCTCGATCACCACTCCGGTTGCCGGACGATCGGGCATGGCTCTCAACTCCTGCAAATCGGCCACCAGGCAGACCATCTCCAGCAGCAGGTTGAGGTTGATTTTCTGCTTGGCGGAAACCTCCACGAACACGGTCTGCCCACCCCAGTCTTCCGGCATCAGGCCGCGGTCGGCAAGCTGCTTCTTCACGCGCTCGGGCATGGCTTCCGGCTTGTCGATCTTGTTCAGCGCCACGATGATTGGCACTTTGGCGGCGTTGGCGTGGTCGATGGCTTCGAGTGTCTGCGGCATAACGCCGTCATCGGCGGCGACCACCAGCACCACGATGTCGGTGACCTTGGCTCCCCGCGCGCGCATGCGCGTGAACGCTTCGTGGCCCGGGGTATCGAGGAATACGATCTCCCGCCCATACGCCGGCGATTGCGAATCGACGATCTGCACCTTGTAGGCGCCGATGTGCTGCGTGATCCCGCCGGCTTCGCCTTCCGCGACGTTGGTCTGGCGGATCGCATCCAGCAGCTTGGTCTTGCCGTGGTCCACGTGACCCATGATGGTGACCACCGGCGGACGCGGCACTTCCTGTCCAGCCGCCTCTTCGCCGCCAGGCAGGATTTCCGCGGCTTCCTTGGCGGTAGCTTCCTCGAAGGTGATCACCTGGGCCTCGGCGCCAAACTGCCGCGCCATCTCTCGTGCCAGATCGGCATCGAGCGTCTGGTTGACGGTTGCCATCACGCCCCGCGCCAGCAAGCGCGCGATGACGTCCTTGGCGCGCACACCGATCTTTTCCGCCAGGTCCTTCACGCTGACGCCTTCGGTGATGACGATGTTGCGAGTGATGGGCAGCGGCTCGGCCGAGAAGTCCAGTCGCGGCGGCGGCACGAAGCCCTTCATCGGCCCTTCCTTGACGCCGCGCGGAACGTAGCGCTGTCCGGGACGCCGTGCCGGCGCCGGACGTCCCGCCGGACGCGCGGAAGGCGGCGGCAAACCCGGTCCTACTCCCAGCGGACGGGCGCCGGTCGGCGACTGCCGCGTCGGATGCATGGGACGGCGCTCACCAGGCCGCAAGGGCGGTCTCGGAGCGGGTGCGGCCGGCCGCGGACGCTGGAAAATCGGCTGTCCCGGAACCGGGCGGCCCGGCGCCGGCCGGCTTTGTGCCGTTGGCTGCGTGCTCTGCGGCTGCGGAGCCTGGTAGACAGGTCGAGGGCCGGTCTGCGGCATGATCACGCGCCGCAGCGGCCGCGAGGGTCCTGGAGGAGGCGCTGCCGGTTTGACCGGCTGCGTCGGAGTGGGGGATGCGACTTTCGCCACTGGAGGAGCAGCTGTCACCTGTGGAGGCGGCGTCGGCGCTGCCGGCCGTACGGGGGGTGGCGTAACCACAACTTCAGACGGCGGCGTAAGAACCGGGATCTCCTGGGTGGGCGCGGCTGTCGGAGGCGCAGCTTGCGCCACCGGCGGTGCTGCAGGCGGAATCACGGGTGGCGTTACTACCGGGCGCTGCACGGGCGGAATTGGAGGAGCAACCGCCGCAGCGGGCTTGGCCGTGACCGGCGCAGCAGGCGGCGCTGCCGGACGGGGAGGAGTCACAGCTGCCGGGCGCACAGGCGCCTCAGGCGTACGTGCTGTCGGACGCGCGGGCGCCGCCGGATGTGTTTTCTCGTGGATCGCCTTCAGCACGTCGCCGGGCTTGGAAATGTGCGAGAGGTCGAACTTCGGTTTGATCTCCGCCACGCCCGGGCGGCCAGCCCGCGTTTCCTTCGCACGTGCAGCTTCGTGGTGACCGGCGAAGTGCTGCCGCACCTTCTCCGCTTCGTCCGCTTCGATTGAACTGGAGTGGGTCTTTTTCTCGGTGACGCCCAGGGAGGGAAGGAGGTCGAGGATTTCCTTGCTCTTGACTTCCAGTTCCCTGGCCAGATCGTTGATTCGAATCTTCGGTTGCATCCGCCCTGTATTTCTCCGAATTTCCGTTAAGTCTTCATCGCAGCCTCACGGTATTTCGGGTTGATAGTGATTTAAACATTCGCACGGCTTGGCTGGTCGCGCGCTCAAACTTACGCTACTTTTCCGGCGCCGAATCTTCTGCCTGCGGCTCTTCTGGCGCGGCCGTCTCCTCGAGGACCGGCGTCTCGCCGGCGGCAGCTTCTTCCGTGCGGGTCTCCGGCTCGGCCTCGGCGGCGGGAGCACTCTCGACTCCCTCCGCCTCGGGGACTGCCCCCTGAGGCTCTTCCGCCGCAACCTCTTCGGCTGCTACTTCCCCTGTTTCCAGGCTAGAGAAGTAATTATTCACCGCAATGCTGATTTTTTCCACTGTCTTGGGGCCAATGCCGTTGATGGCCTCCAGTTGCTCGGGAGTCATGTCGGCCAGGGCCTCGACCGTGGTCACGCCCGCCTCGATGAGCTTCTCGATGATTCCCTCGCCCAGGCCCTCAACGCGGTCCAGCGGCGTGTTGGCGGAGCCGACCAGAGCTTGCATCTGCTGCTCCACCTCTTGCCGCTTCTCTTCCTCGCTCTTGATGTCGATCTTCCATCCCAGCAACTTCGCCGCCAGCCGCACGTTCTGGCCCTTCTTGCCGATGGCGAGGGAGAGCTGGCTGTCGTCCACGATGACTTCCAGTTGCTTCTCGCCTGCCTCGAGCACCGATACCCTGGCCACCTTGGCCGGCTGCAACGCCTTCTCGGCGAAGGTCACGGGATCTTCATGCCACTCGATGATGTCGATCTTCTCTCCGCGCAACTCGCGGATGATGGACTGCACCCGCATGCCCTTCATGCCCACGCACGCGCCTACCGAGTCCACGTCCTTGTCCTTGGACATGACCGCAATCTTGGTGCGCTCGCCGGCCTCGCGCGCGATGGCCCGGATCACCACCGTGCCATCATAGATTTCCGGCACTTCCGTCTGGAACAGGTGCTGCACCAGCTCCGGCGCCGCCCGCGATACCACCACCTGCGGCCCTTTGGCGCCCTTTTCCACGCGCGCGATCACCACCTTCACGCGCTCGCCCACGGCGAACGACTCCAGCCGCGACTGCTCCTTGCGCGGCATGCGCGCTTCCGTCTTGCCCACCTCGAAGATCGCGTCCGGGCCTTCGGTACGCTTCATCGCGGCGGTGACGATCTCTCCCACACGCCCGATGTACTCGTTGTAGACCGTGTCGCGCTCGGCCTCGCGCACCTTCTGGAAGATCACCTGCTTGGCCAGTTGCGCCGCGATGCGCCCCAAGACGTCGGTGGCCTTGTAGAAGCGGACTTCGCCCCCGACCTCGACGCTGGCATCGACCTTCTTGGCCTCGTCCAGCGTGATCTGCAGGTTCGGGTCCTCGACCTGCTCCGGCGTCTCCACCACCGTCTTCACCGCGAAGGCCTTGATCGCGCCCGACTCCTTGTCCAGCTCCGCCCGCAGGTTCTCCTGGCTCTTGTAATACTTGCGCGTGGCCACCACGATGGCGTCTTCCACCGCGCTGACCACGATCTGCGGATCGATGCCTTTTTCCCGGCTCAGGCCTTCAATCGTCTGGTAAAGCAAACTCGCCATAAGTCTCGTCCAACCAAAGCTGACATCCCGAGCCGCCTGTTTTGCGGCGAGGGATCCTGGTTTCCTACTCCCTGCTTGCTATTCCCGCTCCCTAGAACTCAGGCACCAGGTTCGCCCTCTCGACATTCGAGAACGCAATCTCCTCGTGCCGCGCCGGCTGCTCCGGCTTCCCGCGCTTTGCCTTCGCCGGACCCAGCGCCAGCAGCAGAGTTCCGCCCTGGAAGCTTTCGAGCCGTCCTTCGAAGAAGCGGTTGCCCTCGATCGGCTCACGCGTTGTGAGCTTCACGCGGCTGCCCACGAAGCGCGCAAACTCTTCAGGCCGGGTCAGCTTACGATCCAGGCCCGGCGACGACACCTCCAGCGTGTACGAGCCGCCCGGCACCGCGTCTTCCACGTCGAGGATGGTGCCCACTTCGCGGCTGACCGACTCGCAGTCGGCGTGCGTCACGCCGCCCGGCTTGTCGATGAACACCCGCAGCATGCGCGCTTTGCCGCCCGCGCCGCGGAACTCCACATCCACCAGTTCCAGCCCGCTCGAGGCCGTCACCCTCGCCACGACCTCGCGCACATGCTCCAAGTCGATGGCCATTGGTAGCGCCGGCATCTTGCCGGCTGTTTTCCCGGCCTGACGCCGAGCCAAAAATAAAGTGGGCTCGCGCCCACTGATGTGCTTCGCCACAACAGCTTAACAACTTATGATACGCCCGGATTGCCGAAAAGACAAACGAGCCTTCCAGTAGCGCTTCAGTTCCCGGTTAGCCGAACACCCGCCCGAAATCGCATTCCGCGACGGTCAGACAATGTCTGGGTTGCCCAACATGTCGAGCCTAGGCGCGGGACAGGGGAAAATGAATCCGCCCCCCTCAATTGGAGTAGCCAATACCTGACAAAAAACAAGAGCGGCGGGACATGCCCGCCGCTAGAACGAAAGCGGTTTGCAGAGTAGCGCTGGCTTCCCCTACTAGTGGTGTTCGTCGTGTCGGTCCTCGTGGCGGTCAGCATCCCAGCCCCGGTCGCGGTCCCAGGCGTGCCACGGCCATGGTGGCGGGACGAAGTTCGGATCAAATCCCAGTGCCGGGGGAAAGTAAACCGCTGGATCGGGGCGTTTCCCAGTGTCGAGCCAGTACATCATCCCGTCAATGCCGGCGAGTATCTGCGCCGGGGTGAATGTGCAATGGGTGTTCACTACGCCGTTGCCGGTAGAGAATTGCTGCATTAACAGCTTCCGGTTGCCATACTGTTTGACGGTCGTGCGATAGGCGCTCTCGTTGTTGGGAATGGCAGCCGCGTCACCAGTGGTGTGCAGGGTGAGGACGGGCCGCTTGATTCGGCCGGTGGGATCGTAGTAATGCTCGGCGTAGCGACGCGCGTGGCGGTCGGAGGCGTAGATCGTCTGGGCATTCATTGCCGCCAGCAGCGGCTCGGCATCCAACCCAAACTGGTTCAGTAGATACGACTTGTCCGCGTCGCTGAGCGTGTACATGCGCCCAATGTTCTGGGCCACATGGCCACCCGCGCGTTGGTCCATATCCGGCCTCATGGCGATGGACAACCACAAAGTAATAACCCTGAAGTTCACGGGGCCGTAGAAGCTACTGTCGGCGGGAATCCGGTTGACCAGCCGGAGGAATTCCCAGAGCCCCTTCTTTTCCGGGACCAGTTGCTGCAAAACGTGCGGATAGACCTCGGTCATGAAGTTCAGATTGTCACGGAGATTCCCGGGTGTTCCCCACGCGTCGTTCCATCCGAACGCGATTGCGTAGGCTAATGTGACATCAAGTTTTTGGTCGAACATGCGCGGCGTACCGGCCCCCGGGGCACACAAAGGGACCGCACCGTCATACAGGCCGGGGAATTTTTCGATCAAGGCGAGCGTCACCAAGCCACCCATCGACTGGCCCCACATGATCGTCCGATGCGGCCGGCCCACCAGGCCGTGAAAGGCCGCCGTCAGGGCAACCGTATTCTGCATCCTCTCCTTGAAATTCCATCCCGCGTCCGTGGCCGCTCCAGGGATCGGGACCGCACCAGCGGCGTGGATTCCGGCCAAAGCAAAACCTTTGGCAAGCAGCGTGTTGACGTCCACGATCGGGGGCGCCAGCGGCGGCGGCATGAAAGCTTCGGCGTATCCGTAAGCGTAAACCAGCAACGTGCCGTCCCAATTTGCGGGAACGCGGATTCGGTACGGTACACCGTTCAATTCGCCTTGCAAGTCGGCGGGCAGCGGCACGAGTGCGTTCTGTCCAGCGCTCCAAGGCACAAGCAGCGTGAACATCACTGCAGAGATGATGACCAGCAAGCGCAATCTCATATTGCACCTCCAGGATGGCTCTTCCACCTGGGAGCAATTCTCGCCGGGCAGGAGGCGCAGGCATATAGACACAGCCTTGACTGTGCATTGAATCTTGCCTACCACGCAGTCATATGAAAAACAAAGACTTGTGATTGACTGTCAGATTTGCCGGGAGTAGCCTTGAATCGGCATTGTTTGCTCAGGAGCGGGACAATGGCCAACATCGTCCGCTTCGACTGCTACGAGGCCGACCTAGCCTCAGGTCAGCTTTACAAACGCGGGGTGAAAGTCAGACTCCGTGACCAATCTTTCCAGGTGCTGACCTCTCTGCTTGAGCATCCCGGACAAGTAATCACCCGCGAGGAGCTGCGCGAGCGCCTCTGGCGCGACGAAGTTTTCGTGGATTTCGATAACAGCCTGAACACCGCTGTCGCCCGGTTACGCGAGGCCCTATGCGATTCGGCCGAGCAGCCACGCTTCATTGAAACCCTGCCCAAGCGCGGCTATCGCTTCATAGCTGATATTTACGCGCCTCCTCCCGCCGCGGCAGAGCCGCAA
>DATKLD010000129.1:0-42056 GCA_035542595.1 Terriglobales bacterium | reverse complement strand
CGTGGTGTAGCGGTCGCGCTCGATGTCGTCGGCCAGAAATGACTCCGAGCCTGTGACCGCGCCGCCGGAATAATAGACGAACTTGACCTCGTCACCCCGCTGCGTGATCTCCAGCTCGGTGGCGGCTCGGCGCAGAGACGGGCCGCTGCTGCGGTCGCGGTCAAGCTTCCAGTGGCCGGAGAGGTCGGGAATATTCTTTACCACCGCAAACAGCGCACACGCCGTCACCAGCACCAGCGCAAGGATGCGCCGAGCTGCTCTTGTCGTCGGAAGCGGTCGTGAGCGGCCCAGGACCACGCCCTCCAGAGCCCTTCATTGTAAGACGTCCCACTAGCGTTTGTCCGCACGGATGCTTTCGATTTGCGGCTTCATGATGGACTGGTAGCAGTTGGGGCAAATCCCGTGACTGAAGCTGGCCTCACTGTGCTCGCTGACGTAGGTTTCCAGTTGTTCCCAGTAGTTCTCGTCGTTGCGGATGCGCTTGCAGTAGGAGCAGATGGGTAACAAACCCTGTAGCTGCCGGACGCTGGCCAGCGCCTGCTGCAACTGGGCAACATGGGCCCCCAGGGCGCTTTGCAGCTCGACGACGCGGCGTCCGACGCGCACCCGAGCGCGCAGTTCCTCCGGATCGCAGGGTTTGACCAGATAATCGTCCGCCCCGGCTGCAAAACCCGCCAGGATGTCCTTGATGTGATCCCGAGAGGTGAGCAGGATCAAATAAGTCGAGGCCATCTCTGGCCGGTGCCGCACGCGACGGCAGACCTCTATGCCGTCCATCTGCGGCATGAGCCAGTCCAGCACCGCCAGTTGCGGAGCATCCTCGGCTACCAGTGCCTTCCAGGCTTCCATCCCGTCACGCGCGAGCGACACCTCGTACTCAGTCTGCAGCAGCCGCTGCAACAACAATGCGAATATGGGATCATCTTCGGCAAGCAGGATCTTCACGAGCTACCTCGCTGAATTTCTGCAGCTGGGCATCCAGGCGGGCCATGGCCGCATCCAGCTCGGGCAGGACTCCGGCGACCCCGGGGAAGTCCCGCAGCCGGGCCTTCTCCTCCAGGCTCTCGACCGCGCTGAGCGCTTCCGGTGCAGCCAGGCAACGGATCTGTCCCTTCAAGCTGTGGGCAGCGCGTTCCAGCCCATCTCCGTCACGCTCGGCCAGTGTCTGTTCTATCCGGTCCATGAGCCTGGGCGACTCCTCCAGGAAAATTCTTACGATCTCGCGCAGCAAGACCTCGTCCTGGGCTGTGCGAGCGCGAGCTTGTTCATAGTCCCAGGCGGGCACGGCGGGGGCTGGACCAGCGGGCTGCACCCCCAGCCTCTGCAGTTCGGCCTGGATAGCGGCGAGGCTGACCGGCTTGGGAATGTAACCGTCCATTCCCGCCGCCAGGCAGCGCTCACGGGCGCCTTTGAGAGCGTGAGCGGTCATGGCCACAATCGGCAGGTGCCCCCCCAGCACCTGCTCCCGCTGGCGGATGGAAGTGGTGGCGGCGAAGCCATCCATCTCCGGCATCTGCACATCCATGAATGCCAGATCGAAACGGCCGCTGCCGGCCAGGGCTACCGCTTCTTTTCCATTGCGCGCCAGCCAAGGGTGATGACCTTCCTTTTCGAGCAAGCGCAGGATAAGCGCCTGGTTGACGGGATTGTCTTCCGCCACCAGGATGCGCAAGCCGACGCCCGCCTCCCGCAGGGAGTGGCGGGTTACGAGGGGTTGGGCTGCACCGGCGGCCTGGCCCAGCACCGTCAGCAGTGCCTGCATCAGTTCGCCGCAGCGGATGGGTTTGACCAGGTAGGCTGCAATTCCCAGCTGGCGGCAGCGCGCGGCATCTCCGCGCCGCCCGGCCGAGGTCAGCATCATGATCACCGCTCCTGCCAGGCGGGGATCCTGCTGCACGCGCTCCGCCAATTGGAACCCATCCATCTCGGGCATGCAGGCGTCGATGAGAACGACGCGATAGGCTCTCCCCGCTTGCTGTGCTGTTTCCATCTCCTGGATTGCGCCCGGTCCGTCCTCGACCGCCTGCGCCAGCATCCCCCAGCCGCGGGTGATGTCGCACAGGATATTGCGATTGGCGGCATTGTCGTCGACCACCAGCACCGGCACACCCATTAAAGCGGCCGGAGGGACGGGCGGCGCCGGTTGTTGTTCGGCGCCAACCTCACGCAGTGGCATGGTGAAATGGAACTGGCTTCCCTGGTCCGCTTCGCTCTCCACCCATATGCGTCCGCCCATCAACCGCACCAGGCGCAGGCAGATGGCCAGACCCAGGCCGACGCCGCCGAACTTGCGGGTGCTGCTGCTGTCCACCTGGGAGAACACCCTGAACAGCAGGTGCTGCTTGTCGCGCGGGATCCCGATGCCAGTGTCGCTGACAGTGAAACGAAGCTCAGGTGTGTGCTCGGGGCCGTTCGCCGCCTCTACTTCCAACGTCACCTCGCCCTTATCGGTAAACTTGACGGCATTGCCCACCAGATTGAGCAGAATCTGTCGCAGCCGCCCTGGGTCGCCAACAACACGCAGCGGGACACCCTCGCCGATGCGGCAGACCAACTCCAAGCCTTTCTCGTGCGCCTTCAACGCCAGGCTCTTCATGGTTTCGGAGATGCAGTCCTGCAGGTCAAAGGCGACTTCATCCAGTTCCAGCTTGCCCGACTCCACCTTGGAGAGGTCCAGGACGTCGTTGATGACCCCGAGCAGGGACTGCCCGGACGATTTCGCCAGCAGCAGGTACTCGCGCTGCTCGGAGGTGAGTTCGGTATCCAGTGCGAGGTCGGCCATGCCGAGGATGCCGTTGAGTGGAGTGCGGATTTCGTGGCTCATGTTGGCCAGGAACTCACTCTTGGCGCGGTTGGCGGCTTCCGCATTGTCCTTGGCCCCGGCCAGTTGCAGATTGGCGGCGCGCAGCTCGGCGGTGCGGCGGGCAACTTCCTCTTCCAGGTGCTCGCGGTGGCGCTTAAGCTCGCGCTCGCGCACCTGAATCTGTTCCAGCATGTCGTTGAAGCTGGTGATGAGGAGGCCAAACTCGTCCTTCCTGCGACCTGCGCTGGCGCGGATGGCATAGTTCTTCTCGAAGGTGACCTGGCGGGCCGTACACACCAGTTCGTGAAGCGGTTCGGAGATAAGCTTCTGCAGGTTGGAGGCCAGCGCGTAGGACAACGTGAGGCACCCGAACAAGGCCAGCAAGGTGGAGATCACGGTACGATGCACCCGGGCGCGCACCCTGTCCAGATCGGAGGCGATGTACACGGTTCCGATGCTCTCCCCGTTCAGCGTGATGCGCCCGAAGTACGCCAGCGAGGACTTCCCCAGGTAACTGCCATCGGGACGGATGGGCGGACAAGCCTCGCCAGCGGCGGACTCGCGCAGATAGCGGGCGAAGGGCTGTGCGTCTTTGTCGTACACGCAGGCGGCGATCACGTGGGAGTCGTTGCGCAACGCACCCAGCATCTCGGTGGCGGCGGGCACGTCCCCGAAGACAAGCGCGGCAGCGCTGTTGGCGGCTGTGGTGCGAGCCAGCACGGCCAGTTGCTCACCCATCAGCAGCGGCGCGTCCACCAGGTCGTGTCCGACCACCACGATCGAGCCGGTCAGCAGAGCCACCGCGCTGGTGGCGAGAATGATCAAGGTCAGCTTCTGCCGGACCGCCAAATCGCGGATGCGGCGCATGCTCTGCTCCCCGCCTCCTTCCTCCGCGCACACGTACGGTACTAACGCTTCTAATCAGGACAAGTAGTGAGCAGGCGTGCCGCCAAGCTCCGCCGCCGGCGGGCAGCGGCCCAAGTGCCTGTGGCAGGCCGGGATACACTCCGGCCAGAATGCAAGCTGCAACCGAAAAGTCTCTCTTGCAGTTTTATTTGGAACCGAGTTCCCGCATCGGGAACGATTCGCGGTGGGCTGGCCCGGTTGGCTGCCCGATCGCGATACCGGCGCCCGGGCCCCCGGCAGCAACGCGGCACTTCAGGAATTCCTGCACGAACTGGTGACCGTGGGCGGTGATGTATCCGCGATCGGGATCGAGCCGCACCAGTTCAGCGGCCGCCAGAAAACCCAGCCAATGCTCGAAGCTGGAGCCCTCGTACAGCTCCGGAAAGCGCCGGGCCAACTGCTGGTAGAAACAACAGAACTGGGGCAATGGACACCCCCTGGAACCGGCAGAATGGAGCTGCTCGAGCAGCGGCAGTTGGGTATCCCAAAGCATGAAGCGCTCGGGATCGAAGGCATGCACGACCGAGAGCGCCGAGAAGGGCTGGCTGAGTGGGCCCAGGCGGAGCTGCCGGCCGTGCTTGCGTTCCGCCAAGTCAGCCAGAAGCAACAAGCTGATGATTAGCACGAAGGCGATCACTGCGGCAACTACCACCAGGAGCGGCACACCCCACCTCCCCGAATCCGGCTATCTTACTAGCATTCGAGGGTTCCGGCGCATGTGGATTTTTCTCGCGATCTAAGAGAAAAGGCCACGGGTTTCGCTATTTCCGCTAGCGCGCGCCCACGGTTTGCGGGAAGGCGCGCTCGGCGACCATCTTCAGGGCCTCCGTGCCGCGCACCTCGTTGTCGAACAGGGGAATAATGGCGCGCACATTGTCGAAGTCGCGCCAGATCTCCTCCATATAGGAATCCTGCATGGCCACGCGGTTGCGAACGAACTCCGGGGAATCCGGTCGCACCTGGTCCTTCTGGATGACCATGTTCACCAGCACTCCGCCCACCGGAATGCCGAAATCGTGGAACCAGTTGATGAAGCGCTTGATCACCGCGATGGGCAGCGCCTCCGGCAGGGTTACAAAGAAGAACGCCGTCAGCTCCGGATCGGTGAGCAGCTCGCGGGCGTGGTTGATGCGCTCGCGGAAGTTGAGCAGATAGTCCATCAGCGGATCGGCTTCCTTCTTCTTGGTGAAGCTGAACAGCTCGCGCAGCGACTGCGCTTCCTCGCGCGACTTCACCATCTTGTTCACCCACAGCGAGTACACCTTGCTCATGCCCAGCAGGCGACGGGCGTTGGCGGTGGGCGCGGTGTCGAAGACGTAGGCGTCGTACTCGTTCTTGAACATCAGGTCCACCATGTTCTCGAACATGGCGGACTCTTCGAACGCCGGATTCATGGTGGCGCTTTCCACGAAGCTGTCCGCCTGGGTGGAGATCTCGGCGAACTTCAGGAACCAGCGGATCTTCTGCTTGATGTCCTGCTTGGAGCGCTCAATGGTCTCCTTGGTGTCGATTTCGTAGGCCCACAGGTTGGGGACGCCGTTCACCGCCGTCGCCTTGCCGTAGACGTTCTGATCGAGCAGGCCGCTGAGCGAGTGCACCGGGTTGGTGGAGGCCAGCATGGTGCGCTTGCCGGTCTGCGCCAGGTGCATGGCGGTCACGCCCGCCATCACCGTCTTGCCTACGCCGCCCTTGCCGCCGAAGAAGGTGTACTTCAGCTTGGGATGTGCCGTAGCGTAATCGGTCATTGACTGCATGATCTTTGACATGTCATCCCCTCCCGTTGCCGTACATCAGCCCGGCCAGCTTCTCGATCATCTTCAACCCGGTCACGTCGCGCTCCAGTTCCGGCACCCGTCCGATCACCTGGTTGCCGAAGGTCTGGTCGATCTTCTGCAAGTAGCTGCCCTGCATCTTCAGGCGGTTCTGCAGGTAGGGCGGAATATCCTTGCCCACGAGGTCCGAAGGCAAAACGCGGTTCACGACGTAGCCCGCAATCGGCACATCGAACTTGGAAAACAGTTGCGCCGCCTTTTCGGTGTCCAGAATGATCATCTCTTCCGGCACTACCACAAAGAAGAAAGCCGTCTTCTTCTTGTCGGTCAGGATGCTGGAAGACTGGTTGATGCGGTTCTTGATGTACTGTAGCTCGCTCAGGATGTGGTCTTCTTCGGTGGTCTTCTGCCGCTTGATGCGGGCCACCATCTCCTCGTGTTCTCGCATCTCCTCGCGGAGCTTGGTGATGCGGTTGATCCACTCGTCATAGACCTTCGCCATCGATAGGTAGTAGAGCGCGTGGCCGAGGGGTACCAGATCGTAGATGTAGTAGTCGTAATCGCCGCCCACGACGATGTCCACCACCGCGTCGAAGATCGCCGACTCTTCCATGGCGGGCTCGGCCGAGGCCGCCTGGATGTACTGCTCGATTTCGTCCGGCACCTGCTCCATGCCGTACATGTCGAGGATCTTCTTGCGGATCTCGCCCTGATACTGTTGGATATGTTTATCGGCATCAATCTCCTGCGCAAAGAGGTTGTCCATCACCTTCACCGCCCCCTTGCCGAAGATATCCTTCTGGAAAATGTCGCTCAGCGAGGCTTGCGGGTCCACGGAGAAGACCAGCACCTTCTGCCCTTGCTGCGCCAGCCAGAAAGCTGTCGCCGCCGAGAAGGTGGTCTTGCCCAGGCCGCCTTTGCCGCCGAACATGATGTAGCGACGCTCTGTGTTCTGTTCAAAAGTTTCTTTCAGTCCCATAAGATCCTCGTATGATTGCAGTACTCGGTACTCAGTACTGGGTACTGAGGACCGAGCCCTGGTTCTTAAAACATCGCGTCCGACACGTCCTTCTCGCGCAGCATCCGCCGCTTCCACGTGGAGATGTTTGGGACCACGTAGGGAAGTAACCGCAGCGAGTAATACGGCGGAAGGATGGGGACACCGATGAGGTCGCCCATGGTGATGAGGATGAACAGGTGCTCCATGCTGGCGCGCGTGCGCATGGCGTAGCGCGACATGTCGTGCGCGCTCATCCCGTAAGCGATCTCTTTCACCTTGCTGAAGAATCCTTGCTTCTCTTCATTGTTCTCGGGCTTTTCCGGCTTGTCTGCCATTTTGTGCTCCTAGATTCTGCCGCTTGGCCGACGACCGAAGGCCGACGACCGACAGCCGTGCTTTACACTCCGTGCAAATGAAACTCTTCCCGGTCCGACAACTCGCGCTCGCGCAGCACGCGGCGCTTCCAGGTGGCGATGTGAGGCACCACGTAGGGCAGCAGGCGCAGCGAGTAGAGCGGCGGGATAACCGGCACCCCCAGCATGTCGCCCATGGTGATCAGCATAAATGCCGACTCCAGCTCGGCGCGCATCTCGACGGCCTGCTTCTCAAATTCATAGGCGTACATGCCGTAGATGAATTCGCGGATTGTCTTCAGCATTCCCACCCGCTGGCCCCTACTGGTCTGACCTCCCATTCGCCGCCTGCCTTCTGCTGTGCCATAATCAGCGCGCCGTCCATGCGCGCGGACGGGCCATCATGTCACTGAGTCTTGCCATCTTCATTCTCGTGGCCATCCTGGTGGTCGGGGGCTTTGCCCTCGGCACCCAGCGCAACATCCACCGGGGCAATGACGCGATGGCCTGGGCCCAGAGTGGTCTCAAGCTGGTCGGCGAAAAGACCACCGTGCGCTGGCTGGGATCGTCCGTCGTGCAACTGAAGATCCAGAACGCCAAACGGCCCTTCCGCGAAGTTGAAGTTCTGTTCGTACTCGAGCCTCGCGACATCCTCCCCTTGTGGTGGCTGGCCCGGGCCCGCGGACGGCGCGACCTGTTCATCTTCCGCAGCCGCATGCACCGGCTGCCCGAGTTCGAGTTCGAAGCTCTCGAACCCACGGCCTGGTCGGCGCGCGGCCACGAAGCCCGCCTGCGCCGCCAAAAATGGCATCCGGTTCCGGCGCGGGACTCGCTGGTCGCCTACTGGCCAGAGCCAGCGCCAGCCGCCCACCGATTGCTGGACCTCGCCGCGCTCTCCGGTTGTCCACTGCTGCGGCTGTCCCTCCAGCGAAACGACCCCAATTTCGAAGTCCACTGGTCCTTGGCCGAACTCAAGAAGTTGCCCGCGAGCACGGTGTTCGAAACCCTGCGTAAGCTCGGCGAGCTCGCCTAAGGCACAGCGAACCTCGTCCTCAACTTTCTGCCGTGGCCGCGTGAGCTCATCACCCTCGCTCCGCCCCGACCGAGCACACTCCCTTAACGAGCCGGCGCCAAGCGTGGCTCCTTTGCCCCCTCGGGCGCAGCCGGCTTCATCCGCGTCCAGGCGCGCCACGCGTCATATGCGATCAGCACGGAAGCCACGAACAGCAGCGCCGCCACGATGATCATGGCTACCGCGCCGACAACGTTGATCGGCTGGGCCGCGATTTGTGGGTTGGACAGAATGCTGGCGTACAGGTTATAGCCTGTCACCACAATGGCGGCCATGGTGGTCACGTACATGAACAGCATGGGCCACAAAGCGAAGCGCGGGCTCCTGCCTATCGACTTCAGCCACAGGCTGACGATCAGCAGGCTCAGCGCCGCCATCAACTGGTTCGACGCCCCAAACAGTTGCCAGAGATAGACCCAGGTGCCGCTCAAAACCAGCAGCAGCGTGAGTACCATGGAAACGATCGCCGCGATGTGGGCATTCTTGAAGCCCACCCACGCCTCGCCCAGCCACTCACCCAGCGTCACCCGCATGACGCGGAAGACGAGCTGCACCACCGTCAGCACGATCACCACGAACACGCCGAAGCCGAGCGCGGTGCCGTAAGCCTGCGGGATACCGCCGAAGGTCACCATGCCCAGCAGCTTGCCTACGCCTCCCGCAAACGCCCCTGCCCCGGCGCCCCCGGCGATGGAGATGGCCACCAGCGACAATAGCGCCAATGCGTTCTCGCTGAACATGCCGCCGCCGCCCACCGGCAGGCCGTCGGTCTCGTACTCCAGTTGCCGCGCGGTGCCGATCGAACCCACCAGCGCATGCCAGCCGGAGATGGCGCCGCATGCAATGGTCACGAACAGCATCGGCCACAGCGGCTGAATCGCGGGGTGCGCCTGCAGAATATTGCCCGCGGCGTCCTTCGCCTGCGTCACCGACATCCAGGTGCCGAACACCTTGGTGTTGAAGGTGATCGCCTGCGCCATGGCTGCGTTTCCGAACAGGGCCCGGACTCCGCCGACAACCGCTCCCAGCGCCGATAGCCCGATGGTCAGAAACGTGATCCAGAAACCGAGATAGTTCACCGGCTGGGCAAAGCGCCAGATCGGCAGCACCGTTCCAAGGTAGGAGAAGGCGAACACAAACACGCACCAGAAGATGAACGAAGGCATCATCTTGATGGCGCCGCTCTGGTTCAGGTACTTGGGCACGATCTTGCCCTCGGGGTTGACCTCGGTGGTCACATGACGGGGGTCGGACCGGGTGGGATCAACCACTGTGTACAACGCGTGTCCGCCACTGAATCGGTTGATCCCCCTGCCGACCTCCTCCACGACGGAGTTGATGGGTCCGTTGTAGGCGATGGCGGCAGCCGGCTTGCCAGCTGGGGTGGTGCCCTTCACCGAGGTCATTCCCATGGCACCCAGTGCGATCGAGGCCAAGGTAATGCCTACAGTCAGAAAGGTCACCAAAACCAGGTCCAGCTTCCAGCGGTAAAGCATCTGGCCCGCGACCAAACCCATGATGGCCAGCATCAGGATGCCGAACGGGACATCGGCGCGGGGATCGAAAATACCTGCCAGAATCCCTACGAATGCGCCCGCCAATAGCAGCAAGTAGAAAAAGATGAACACGAACAGGATCATCCGCGTGCGCGGGGCGATCAACCTGTGTGCTATTGCGGACAGCGAATTGCCATCGTTCCGCACCGCCACCATGATGGCGGAATAGTCACTGGCCCATCCGATGAAGGTCACGCCCAGCACCAGCCACAGCAACGAAGGCAGCCAGCCCCAGATCGTCACCGCCACAATCGGCCCCACAATGGGACCGGCGGCAGCGATGGATTTGAAGTGGTACCCATAGAGCACGTTGCGGCTCGTGGGCATGTAATCCACGCCATCCATATACATGCGCGCCGGAGTGGCTTTCTTGGCGTCGGGTTGAACTACGTCGTGGTCGATGCGCCGCGCGTAGCGGGTATAAGCCAGCCAGATCATCACCGTACCCAGCAAGGCCACCACAGTGGCGTTCATGGGACGGTGGGTCACCGCAAACCCGCCCGCCACCAGGATGGGAATTAACAGAAGGATCAAAATCGTCAGCCGGATATTCATGTCGGACTCCTCCGGAACCCTAGGCTCCGTTGAGCGAAAGACAAGCTTTAGACAACGACATCAAACCCGGGCCCAGTGCCTGGCCATCTCGTAGAAGAGACAGGAAGACCAGGCGCTACCCCGGCGCCACCAAACTCTAATATCCGCCGGGGAGCCCCGACGGTATGTGACTCCCATCACCGTAGGGGCGGTCATTCTATCACAGGACTTGGAGGTCGCCTCGGGTTCCGCTATCCTACTTTTGTTGCTTTTTTCAACGAGGAGGTTGTAATGGCCGAAACTCCATCCACCATGGCTCCCCTGGGCATGAAAGCCCTCAGTTTCCGCCTTCCCGACGTGGTCTCCGGGCGCACCGTGTCGCTCGACGATTTCAGGAGCGCCCCGGCCCTGCTGGTCATGTTCATCTGCAATCATTGTCCCTATGTGAAGCACGTCCGCGAGCATCTGGCGCAACTTGTGCGCGACTATCAGGCGCGGGGCGTGGCCGTGGTCGGCATCAGTTCCAATGACGTAGCCCAGTTTCCCGAGGACGGCCCGGAGAAGATGAAAGAGGAAGCCCGGACTGCCGGCTATACCTTCCCCTACCTGTTCGACGAGACACAGGAGGTGGCGAAGGAGTATCGCGCCGCTTGCACGCCGGATTTCTTTGTGTTCGATAAGGACCGCCGGCTGGTCTACCGTGGCCAGATGGACGACAGCCGCCCGAATAGCGGCCGTCCCGTGACCGGCAAAGACCTGCGCGCCGCGCTCGACGCCGTGCTCGCGGGGCGTCCAGTCCCAGCCGACCAGAAGCCGAGCCTCGGCTGCAACATCAAGTGGAAAGAGAAGAACGCGCCGGAGTACGCGGCGCTGGTCGCAAAGTAATCCTTTATTGCACGTAGAGACGCAGCATGCTGCGTCTCTACATTTCCGGTCAGGAAGTGATTTTTTGGGAATGTCGTCCTGAGGAAGCCCGAACCGAGCCCACGCGAGGCGAGGGCGACGAAGGACCTTGATACTGTCGTTCGGCCTATGCTGCCAGGTGATCCGGCAGATGTTCGTCGGCACGAGATACAGAACCGAGGTCCTTCGCTTGCGACCGCGCGGCCCGAAGGGGCCGACCAAAAAGCACCCGGTCGCAAGCTCAGGATGACAGCTTCAAACCCACCTGAACCACTTCAACGCCAGCGCAAACGACACTCCGCCCCAGAGGACCATGATTGCCAGCCGCGTCCCTTGCGCGGCCAGCGGTGCGCCTTCGAGGATAGTGGCGCGCAGAGCGTCGTTCAGGGCAGTCAAGGGCAGCGCCTTGATGAAAGGCATCAGAATCGCCGGAAAACGCTCGTAGGAAAAGAACACGCCTGAGAACACCCACATGGGCAGCATGACCACGTTGATCAGCCCGCTGACGGTCTCCAGCTTTTGCGCGCGACTGGCGGTCAGCAGCCCCAGCCCGCCGAAGCACAGCGCTCCCACCGTGCCGATCAGAAGGATGGTCAGGAGCGAGCCTAGCACGCGCATGTGAAATACCAGCACGCCGAAGCCCAGCAGCATTGCGACCTCGATGATCATCAGCACCAGCCGGCTCGAACTCAGGGCCATCAGGAAGTCACCACGGCGCATGGGCGTGGCGATGTAGCGCTTGAGCAGTTTGCGCTGCCGCATGTCCACCAGGGCAAAACCGATCCCCCACATGCCGGAGTTCATCAGGTTCATGCCCAGCAAGCCGGGAATCAGAAAGTCGATATAGCGCGAGCCCGGCTCCATGGCGGCCTCGCTCGAGCTGGCAAGCACATCCTTGCGGCCGGCGGCGGACTGGAGCGCGTCGTCAACCTGCGCCCGCGCCAGCACACTCTCCGGGCGCGCGGGGTCGTAGCGGTAGCGCAGGCTCCCATCTGGCTGCGGAATCACAACCAGCGCATATTTCCCCAGCCGGAAGCGATTGAAGGCGTCCGTCTGGGAAATGACGTCGGCGTGGATGCCAGCGTGCTGCGGCGAGGTTTGAAGCCGGTCGATCACCCGCTGCGCACCCGGGCCGGCAACCACGGCAACATTGGTCACACCGGCAGGCTTGTCGCGGAAGGCGATTCCCAATCCCAGCGCCAGCAGCAGCGGGAAGCCGAACACCCAGAAGATCACCTCCGGCTCGCGCCACAGCTCCTTCATGCGCGCGGCGAGCAGCCCGCCATACCCGGTCCAGCGCCCGTTCGTGCGCGCGGGTTGCGACGGCAAAGGCGGCGCAGGCCGTGCTGGTGCGAGACCGGTTTGTTCTTCTACCTTCATCCTGTGCCACTCCCTACTCGCTACTCCCTGCTCCCTATTCCTCTCTCAGGTGCCTGCCCGTCAGATGCACGAACACATCCTCCAGGCTCGCCTGCCTCGTCGTGAGGTGGACCAGCCGCCACCCGCGTTCTTCCACCGCATCGAGCAGCGCAGGGATGGTCTGGTGCGCTTCGCGTACGCTCAGCGATATGAGGCCGTTTTCTTCGTGAACCGACTCTACGCCCGGCAGCGACTTCCAGAGTTCCCGCGTGGCGCCGTCCGTGGGCGGGACCACGGCGAACTCCACCAGGTTCTGCCCGCAATAACGCTTGATCAGTTCCGCGGGCGTGCCCTCGGCGATGATCTTTCCGTGGTCGATAATGGCTAGCCGGCCGCACAGCCGCTCCGCTTCGTCCATGTAGTGAGTGGTAAGCAGCACGGTGCCTCCACGCTGCTGAAATTGCCGCACGATGTCCCAGAGCTGCCTCCGGCTCTGCGGATCGAGACCGGTGGTGGGCTCGTCGAGAAAGAGAATTCTGGGATTGCCCACCAGCGCGGCCGCCACGGCGAGCCGCTGGCGCTGTCCTCCCGAAAGCTTGCCCACCCAGGTGTCGGCCTTCTCCGTGAGCGCCATATCCTGCATCACCACTTCGGGCGAGCCGGGCTGGCGGTAGAAACTGGAGAACAGCTTCAGGGTTTCGCGCACGGTCAGTTTTTCCGAGAGGCGCGTCTCCTGCAGAGAGATGCCGAGCAGCTCGCGCAGTTCACGCTCGTGCGCGCCCCAGCGACGGCCCAGGATCTCAATTTCGCCGGAGGTGGGCTGGAGCAGTCCCTCCAGGATTTCGATGGTGGTAGTCTTGCCCGCGCCGTTGGGGCCCAAGAGGCCAAAGCACTCGCCCTGGCGGACCTCAAGATCGAGACCGCGCACGGCTTCCACCTTGCCTTCGTAGGTCTTGAAAAGATTGCTGCAGCGGACGACCACATCCATGGTGGAATGATAACGTAACCCCGGCGTCTTGCTGGCGGGCGGAACCATCCCCGATTCACGGTCGTGGGCTTTGGGTTATGATGTGCACCGGTATATGGGCACAACCATGAACCGGCTTTCGGCCGCGCCGGTCCCGGCGTCACGCATGGAGGTACTGATCACGCGCGACCAGATCACTCGCCGTGTGGCCGAGATGGGACGCGAGATCACCCGCGACTTCGAAGGGCAGAGCGTGATGCTGGTGGGCGTCCTCAAGGGGGCAACCATCTTCTTGGCGGAACTCGCCCGCAACATTGAGCTTGACGCAACCTTCGACTTCTTCGGCGTCTCCAGCTACGCCGACCGCGTCCGTCAAAGCGGCGAAGTGCGCCTCACCAAGGACGTGGACACTTCACTCGAGGGCAGGAACGTCATCCTGGTGGAGGACATTTTGGATACCGGCCTCACCATGAACTACCTGAAGAATGTGGTGATGACCCACCAGCCGCGTTCGTTCAAGATCGCCGTCCTGCTGGACAAGCCGGCGCACCGCATCCAGCCCATCGAAGTGGACTATCTCGGCTTCACCATCCCCGATGTGTTCGTCGTTGGCTACGGACTGGACTATGCCGAGCACTACCGCAACCTGCCGGACATCTGTATCCTGCCGCCGGATGCTTATAGCCTGGGGTAGGGCCGCTGCAGCGCGAGGTAGCGCCGGCATCTTGCCGGCTGTCCTGAGGGCGTCCCGCCCTCAGCGTGGGGGAAGAAACGCCCACGCGACAGCCGCCGGGACGGCGGCGCTACACTTGAGACTGCTGTAGCATGCTTGCCATGAGCGTCATCAATCCCGGACCGGACGCGATCCCGCTTGCCGTTCCCGAATGGCAGGCCGCCGCCTGGTGTATCGACCACAGCCTGCTGCGCCCGGAAGCCAGCCGCGGCCAGGTAGCGCAGCTCTGCGATGAGGCAGCGCAGTACGGTTTTGCATGCGTCATGGTTAATCCAACCTGGATCGCGTTCTGCGCGACCCGGCTGCGCAATGCGCCGGTGAAGACGGGGACAGTGATTGGGTTCCCGCTTGGCGCCTCCGTCACCACGGCGAAGTGCCTGGAAGCCGTGGAATGCTTGCGTTTGGGCGCCGACGAGCTGGACATGGTGATCAACATCGGCGCGCTCAAGTCCGGCGAGCACGCACTGGTCGAGACCGACATCCGCACCCTCGCCGAGACCTGCCACAAGGCCGGCGCCATCCTCAAGGTCATTCTGGAATGCGCTCTTCTGACCAACCAGGAGAAGGAGACCGCATGCCGGCTCGCGATGGCCGCAGGCGCGGATTTCGTCAAGACCTCGACCGGTTTCAGCACTGGCGGCGCCACCGTTGAGGACGTGGCGCTGATGCGGCGCGTGGTCGGCGACGGCTGCCGCGTCAAGGCGGCAGGCGGAGTGCGGACGGCCGCCGATTTTGCCGCCATGCTCAAGGCCGGCGCCGACCGCATCGGTACCAGCTCGAGCGTCAACATCGTGCGTGAGCTGGGTGCCCCTGCGGCGACTGGAAGCTTGGCCGCGTCCCGCGGCCGATATTGACCGCATGAAGGACTGGCCTGGCGCGAGTAGCAGGTGACCACCGGCCCGCAACCCGGCGCTCTCGACGAATTCTCCCGCGCGGAGGCGGCGGCCAGGTTCATCCGCTCGCGGGCTGTGTTGCGCCCGGAGATTGGGCTGGTGCTGGGCTCGGGGCTGGGCGACTTCGCCGAGAGCATCAACGACGCCATCCACATCCCCTACTCGCAGATCCCGCATTTCCCGTGCTCAACGACCGTCGGCCACGCCGGACGCCTGGTCGTGGGCAGCGTTGCCGCCACGCCCCTGGCAGTCATGCAGGGCCGCTTGCACCTCTACGAAGGACACTCGATCAAAGATGTCGTCTTTCCGATGCGGGTCTTCGCGCGGCTTGGAATTCGCGCCGTTCTCCTGACCAACGCCGCCGGCGGCATCGGCAGCGAACTCCATCCGGGCTGCCTAGCGCTGGTCCGCGACCACATCAATCTTCAAGGCGTGAACCCGCTCGTGGGCCCCAACGACGCGCGCTTCGGGCCGCGCTTCCTCGACCTGGGCGACGCCTACGACGCGGAGTTCCGCCACATTGCGCAGGAGGAAGCCGCACGACTCGAGCTGTGGCTGGGCAGCGGGGTGTATGCCGCGCTGCTTGGACCTTCCTTTGAGACCCCCGCGGAAATCGGGTACCTGCAGAAGATCGGCGTGGACATGGTGGGCATGTCCACCGTGCCGGAGGTGACCGTGGCCCGCCACATGGGCATCCGAGTGCTCGCCATCTCTTGCGTGACTAACCTGGCGGCTGGAATTTCCGGTCGCGCCGTCAGCCACGAGGAAGTGCTGGAAATCGGTGCCCGCGTGCAGAAGGGATTCGCAGCCCTGCTGACGGCGGTGATTCCGCGTATCGGCGCCGCCATCGCCAGGAAATAGACCACTCCAAGTGTCCGCAACGGAACCGGCCCTCGGCAGTTTCCAGTCTGACGCAACCACAGGCTGCCCAGACAACCACTTCACCGCCAGCGGTGACGGCAGTCACTGCGCTGCAATTCCTGAGGAGGAAAAATCGTCATGGAGTGAGATCCCTGCTGGCGGGGAAGGCCATGACCTTCGACCCACTGTTCCGGCGGGAAACGCGGGTGCAATCCGCACTCATCGCGGCTCTTGTGTTGCTCCTGATCTGGTGTGCAGGTGCTTTAGCCCACCTCACCCTCACGACCACATTGATTCGATTCAGGGTGCGGATGTGGCCCGCAATCTACATTCAAGCGGCGGTGGCCGGCACCATCGGAGCGCTTCTGGTCGGGGCAGTGCTGGCCCTGGTCCTCTACCGGCGTGAGGTCCTGCGCCGGCAACTGCAGGTCGTGGCGGAACTGAATCACCAGGTGCGCAATGCGCTGGAAATCATCGCCTCCTCGACCACGCGCATCGCGGACAAGAAAACGGTGGTCACCATCCTGGATGCCGTCATGCGGATCGATGTCACGCTGCGCAGCCTGTTTCCGGCCGCACGCCCGCTCAAGAAGAGAGCCGCGGCCACCGCTGGCGGGCAGACAGAATCGGAGCGCAATTCCGGGTCTATATGAGGGCTCTAACGCTCATGGGTGCTGAAGCCATGGGCTCGCGGACCACCTCACAAAGAAAGGTGATCGGCCTCACAGCAAGGACCGGTGTGGGGGCTTAGCCTACTCCGCGTCGACAGCCGAAAAGGGCCGGCGCTTACCAGCCGCGGGCCCGACAGTAGGCCGGGTGACCCGCCCGGCGGGGCAACCCGCCGGACACCTGGACCCGAAAAAACCGACGGCTCTACGCGAAGAGAAGTCGGGGTCCGGGACTGCGAAAGCAGTGATCACATCAGGAGCTGTGACGGTGCGTGGTCCACGCCGCGGACTCCTCCGGGAGCCGGCGACTCGAACGCACCAACGTCACAGCTCTTTCAAATTTCGTCGACCCGCGGACCGGACCTATTTCCCGGTGTAGAAGTCGATCATCCTCTCGATCGCCCGGCGGCACACCGAGCAGAAGTACTTTGCGCGCGTGAACATGATGCAGTCGATCTCCGGACGGTAGTATCCCTTGGCCTGGTAGTCGGCGCCCTCGAACGCTCCCACCTTGCCGGCATACTTCTCGGAAGCCAGCAGCTCGTGCTCCCCCTTCTCGACCTCGGTCATGAGCGCTTCCATCTCTTTCTCGGGGCGGTTCTCTTTGCGGATCTGGCGGCGCCGCTTTGCGTATTCGCGCGACATCGCTTCGAATTTTTCCTTCTCCCAGGGAGTCGGGATGGGTGTGCCCGGCTGCACCAGGTCCTTCCACTTCAGGTGGTCGGGATCGAGCAACGCGGTGACATTGGGCTCGTGCGGCTCGACCCGGTTCTCCGGCGGAAGATAGGCGACGTCGGAGGTGTAGTACTCGTCGGCCAGGTCGCCGAAGTGGTGGCCGAACTCGTGCACGAAGATGTAGGGCGCGAACAGGTTGTCGGCGGCGACCGTGCTGTAGAGCCCGAAGATGCCGCCTCCGCCGTAGGTGTTGCCGTTTACCAGAATCTCGACAAACTCGTAAGGCGCAAACTGCGCGATCTCGCGGAAGGCGCGGTTGTCGAAGGTGAGGACGTAGCGTTCGCTGTCGAAGGCATCGTAGGTCGAGCCCACCGGGTTGCGGCGGTGAATGCCCGTCGATGGCCGCGAGATGCCCGACTCGGCCGCCGACGGGCATAGCAACCAGACGTTGAAGTCCTTTCGCCGCTCTTTATATGGCGAGGTCGCAAACATGATGCTGGCGAGGCGGCGCGCATCGCCCTCGCACTTGGGCTCTTCGGCGGCGGTGTAGCCGTCGCCGATGATGAGGAAGTCAACCTTGTCGGCGGAGTCGCCGTTCTTCTCGATGGTGATCAGCGGCGCCGGGGTCGGCGGGTGCGAGGTGTCCACGAACTTGTCCTTGGGGTCGATGACCGTGGACCAGACTTCGACGAAGGAATTGTCGGGCGCGCGCTTCTTGAGCACGACCTGCACCGGCGCTTCCGGCGCCGGGAATCGCAGCGACTCGGAGAAGGTGCGATTCATGTGCCTGGCTTCGTCGGTGATCTCCCACTCGCCATAGATGGAGGAGAAGCCGCGCGAATAGAGCATGCGGTTGGTGGCGCGGTCGCGCACTTCGAACAGGTACTTGCCGGAGTTGGTGTTGTCAATGTTGCTGCGTGGATTTCCCGGCCAGGGCAGCGGTTCGATCACGACGCGGTCCTGGCTGAACATCTCGCGAGTCGCATCGCCGGTGTGGAAGTAGTCGAGGCGCATGGTCGCGGGAGCGGCCAGCGCCGAGGCGGACAGCAGCAGTAGAGCAAGAAAACGAAGCGGACGGATTTTCATGTGGGGGATTGTAAACGTCACCCGCGCTAGTCGCTAGCACGCCCCCCGAACCATCCGATGCGGCCTGCGCCGACGCACCACCGCTTCCGTCGCGGTGGCGGGTGATGATTGCTCGTCTGGCAAGCCAGCTTGCGGAGGCGTGATCGCCGAGGCCGCCAGCCCGAGTCGTTCACCCATGCCTGTGATACGTTCCAGCAGCTCATCGGCGCCGTTGCCGGGGCGTATACGCGCCTGGGCTGCCTGTACCAGCTCGTAGTAAACGTTCTGGGAGTTCCACAGATTGACCTCAAAGGGGACGACCCGGGCCAGCGATGCTACCGATTCGGCCAGCTCCAGCAGGTGGAGGTCTGCCGGCTTGCGCGCCCATTGCTCCACGGCGGCATTCAGCCGCTGGCGGAGGGCGACTTCCAGTCCGGCGCTGTCGAGGTTGACATGCTGGCGGGCGGCGGTATCGAGAAGGGTGCGAACACGCTCCAGGTCCGGCTCCGGCTCGGCCAGCGCTCGCTCGACCGCGCTCGACAGCACAGCTTCGGCGGTCGAGCGCAGCAAGCCCGGCAGAGGCGTCTGCAGTTCGGCCAGGAACGAAAGCAGCGGCGCGTGGTGTTCGTAGACGTGGCGGCAGGCGGCTTCGGCTTCTCCCAGCGTGGCGCCGAGGATGCGGCTGAGGATGCGGCGCTGCTCATCGCGGAACAGCGACTTCAGCGAGTAAGTCACGCCGTGGAAGCGCTCGTCGAACACGTGCGAGCATTCCGTCAGGTCGCCGCCCAGGAAGGCCTGCGCGGCTTGCTGGATCATCACGCGGAAGGCGTTCTCTCCCGGGAAAGGACAAACGCCCGCCCTGAGGTTGTGGTCGCCGAAGTGGAGCACAGTAAAGCAGAAGCTGAGTCGCTCGCGCGTGGTGCGCGAGGTGATGCGAGCGCGTCCCAGCGCCAGCCTGGCCTTGCCGTTTTCGAGAACGCGCGACTCCTGCAGGTCCAGGCGGTAGCAGTAGGCGGACGTCCGTCCGCGATAACCGTTGAAGAGTGAGCTGATGGCGTAGTGCGCCGCCACGCCCGGAAGATTGACCATGCCCGGACGCACGAAGCGCTCGTACACATCGCGGCCGTTGCCCATGCTGGACATGTTGCTCCACGCCTGCTCCAGGCGCGTCAGGAACTGCTCCTCGATAAGCGGCCCGAACAGGTCCTCGCCAAGCTGCACGGCGCGGCTCGCATAGCGCAGCACCTGTACGGTTTCGATCCCAGTCAGCTCGTCGAAAAACCAGCCGCAACTGGTGTACATCAGCATCAGGTGGCGCTCGATCTCGAGCAGCTTCAAGACGCGCACCTGCTCGTCGCTATCGAGCTCGCGCGCGACATGCCGGGCAAAGAAGGCGTTGACGCTGGCGGGCGAGCGGTCCAGCACGGCGGAGATGTAGTCTTCTCGCGCTTCCGCTGGATCGCGCAGCAGCTCGCGGAGCTCAAGCGCGCAGCGGGGTGAAAGCTCGTCGCGCAGCCAGTCGAGCGCTTCGCGCAGCGGACGCCGCCAGTGCTGCGCCCACTGCGGACGGTCACCGGAATTGCAGCCGCAGTCCTGCTGCCAGCGGTCGAGGCCATGCACGCAACTCCAGGAAGTGTTCTCGACGATCTCCACTTCCTCGGTGGGCGGATGCGCGGCCAGATACTCGCCGTAGTTGGTGATGCGGGCGAGCTGATTCCGTTCGATGTAGTCGAGCGCGTAGGCCAGTGCCATATCGCCGTGAGGATGGTGATGCCCGTAGGTCTCGCCGTCGGTGGCGATGTGCATGAGCTGGGCCCAGGGACGGCCGTCGTTGAAGCCTCCGAGAAGGCGGTGAGCAAAACTCTCACCATTCAGCAGCAGCTTCTCGAAGGCGACCGCATGCGAGATGGGACCGTCGTAGAAAAACAGGGCCAGCGAGCGTCCGGAAGGCAGGTTGCAGCGATAGGCGCGCGTAGGATCGATTTCGCCATGGTCGAGCCGCACCCACTCCTCCCACGGCCGGTGGCGGATGCACCTCGCCTGGTGCGGCGCCAGAATGGTGAACTTAATTCCCAGGGAGCTGATGATCTCGAGCGTTTCCACGTCCACGGCCAGTTCCGGCAGCCACACCGCTTCGGGATCGCGTCCGAAGCGATGCTGGAAGTCGCGAATGCCCCACAGCACCTGCGTGTACTTGTGGCGCGAGGAGGCCAGCGGCAGGATGAGGTGGTTGTAGGCCTGCGCCAGCGCCGATCCGTGGCCGGAAAACCGCTCCCTGCTCAGGCGGTCGGCTTCGAGGATGCGCTCGTAGGTGCGCGGCGCGTACTGTTCCAGCCAGGAGAGCAGCGTGGGACCGAAGTTGAAGCTGATTCGGGCGTAGTTGTTGACGATCTTGGCGATGCGCCCTTGCCCGTCAAGGATGCGGGCGGCGCCATTGGGCACATAGCACTCGTTGGCGATGCGCTCGTTCCAGTCATGGTACGGCGCAGCCGAGTCTTGCAGTTCGATAGCTTCCAGCCAGGGATTCTCGCGGGGCGGTTGATAAAAATGCGCGTGGATGCACAGATAACGATCCATGGGTCAGGGGTCTCCGGGAAAGAGCCGGAGCGACCGCAGGCACGGGAATAGATAGAAGAAAGCGGAGCTATCAGCGCGGCTACGACTTCGCTGCCTGGGTTCGCTCACTAGCTTGCTACAGGGCTGGCGGAGGGGACCGACCGGCCGAGTCTACCGCGAGCAACATAGCGCGTCACAAAGGCAAGGGGGAGAGACAGGTTTGGTACACCTGGGGGCTTTTGTGCAGAGACGTCCGCTTAGAGCGGGCGTAGTTTGAGCAGGCGTCGCGCAGCCTCGTCCAGCGTAGCGTCGGTCTTGCAGAAGGCGAAGCGCACCTGGTGTGCCCCCAGCTTCGGGTGGCTATAGAAGCTGGAGCCGGGCACCGAGGCTATGCCGATATCTTTCACCAGGTGCTGCGCGAAAGTCACGTCGTCGGGAAATCCGAACCCGCCGATGTCGGTCATTATGTAGTACGCACCGCGCGGAACAAAGGTCTTGAAGCCCGCCTGTTGCAGCGCCGGCAGCAGCCGGTCACGGCGCGCGCGGTACGCCCTCGCCAGTTCTTCGTAATAGCTGTCCGGCATGCTCAATGCTGTCGCGCCCGCCTCCTGCAGCGGCGCCGGCGCGCCTACGGTCAGGAAGTCGTGCACCTTGCGGATGGCATTGGTCAGCGCCGGCGAGGCCACGGCCCAGCCCACGCGCCATCCAGTCACGCTGTAGGTCTTGGACATGCCGTTGATGGTGATGGTGCGCTCGCGCATGCCGTCGAGCGTAGCGATGGAAATGTGCCGCGCGCCGTCGTAGAGGATGTGCTCGTAGATCTCGTCGGTGATGGCCAGCGCGCCGAATTCCAGGCACAAGTCGCGGATGAATTCCAGTTCGGCCCGCGTGAACACCTTGCCGGTGGGATTGTTCGGCGTGTTGAGGATGATGGCCTTGGTGCGCGCGCTGAAAGCTGCCCGCAGCTCGCGTTCGTCGAAGCGCCACTCCCCCGCCGGGCCGGCGGGCGGATGCAGGGTCACGAAGCGCGGGCGTGCGTCGGAAAGAATCGCATCCGGACCGTAGTTCTCATAAAACGGCTCAAAGATGACGATCTCATCGCCGGCATTGGTGATCGCCAGCAGCGAGGCAATCATGGCCTCGGTCGAACCGCAGCAGACGGTAATCTCGGCCTCGGGATCAATCTCCAGCCCCTGCCACAGCTTCATCTTCGCCGCGATGGCCTGGCGGAGAGACTTGGCGCCCCAGGTGATGGCGTACTGATTGACGTCGGCGGCGATGGCCTGCTGCGCCGCGCGCTTGATCTCGGCCGGAGCGGGAAAGTCGGGGAATCCTTGCGCCAGGTTGATGGCGCCGTAGAGGTGCGCCTGGCGCGTCATGTCGCGGATCACCGACTCGGTGAAGCGCTCGGCTTTTTCGCTGACGAGCGGCTTGCTGCGGGCGCTCGCAGGTCTGGCCGGACGGGACTTTGGGACCATGGTCCGCGCTACCTCGCCGAGACTACCGGCAGGTCAATGTAACTGGCCGCGCCCACTGCGTGATACACCCGCTGGGTCGCCTTCACATAGTCGTCAGGTTTGGCGAAGAAGATGTTCGGCACGAAGGTCTGCGGGTTGCGATCGTAGAGCGGAAACCAGCTCGACTGCACCTGCACCATGATCCTGTGGCCGGGCAGGAACACGTGGTTCGCCGTCGGCAGGATGAACTTGTACGTCAGCGGCGTGTTCGGGGTAAGCGGCTTCGGGGTTTCGAAACTCTCCCGATACCGGCCGCGGAAAATGTCCATGGCGATAGCCAGTTGATAGCCGCCCATCTCCGGCCGGCTGGGGACTTCGTCGGGATATACGTCAATCAACTTGACCACCCAGTCGCTGTCGGTGCCGCTGGTAAAGGCAACCAGGTTCACGACCGGCGCGCCGCTGATGCGCAGCGGCTCCGTCAGAGGCGGCGTGGCATACGCCAGCACATCGGGGCGGTCGGTAACGGCCCGCTGATCACTCACCAGCCAGCGCCTCCAGGCATCGTGGTCTGCAAAGCGGACGGGACGCGGCTGGTAGGGCACGGGCTTGGCGGGATCGGAGACATATTCGTCATAGGCCGCGGGCGCTTTCGGGTCGCGCTCGGCGGGCGCGGTGAAGGACAGGCCGAATCCCGCCGTTAAATAAAGATGTCGGGAGGGAGACGGGCAGCCGCTCTCGCACGCCAGCGGCCAGGACTGCAAGCGGTCCCAGTGATTTTCGCCGGTGTTGTAGATGAGCACAGGCGGCGTATCCGCCCTGGGCGCTCCGTCCTTCAGATACTGATCAAAGAAGGGCTTGAGCACGTCGCGGCGGAATTGCAGTGCCGTGTCGCCCTCCCACTTCAGCGGGCCGAGCGACGAACCGTCATAATTGGCGCCGCTGTGGGCCCACGGGCCCATCACCAGGAAGTTCATGTCATTGGCCCGGTCTTTCGGCTCGATCGCCAAGTAGCAATGGATCGCTCCCCACATGTCTTCCTGGTCCCACAAACCCTGGACCCACATGGTCGGCACCTTCAGGGGCTGCGCCGCCATGATCTTATCGAGGGCCTGCCCCTGCCAGAACGCGTCATACGCCGGGTGTTCCTCGATCTTGCGCCACCACGGCAGTTGGTCCAGGTCAGCGGTCTTCGCAAAATTGCCGGCCGAGCCGGCACGGCGGAAATTGTCGTAGTCGTCGTATCCCGAGCGGATGACGGGCTCGCCCTCGCCTCTCTGCGTGGTCTGGTATGTGAAGTAGTCGAAGTTCGATTGGCGAAATGCGCCGAAGTGGAACCAGTCGTCGCCCATCCAGCCGTCGACCATGGGGCTCATGGGCGCGGCCACTTTCAACGCCGGATGCGGATTGACCAGGCCCATCACCACGGTGAAGCCTTCGTATGAACTGCCCAGCATTCCCACCCTGCCGTTGGATTCGGGCACGTTTTTCACCAGCCAGTCGATGGTGTCGTAGGTATCCGTGGAATGATCGGTGTCGCTGGAGTTGAGCGGTCCCCGCAAGGGACGGGTCATGAAGTACTCGCCTTCCGAGCCGTACTTGCCGCGGACGTCCTGGAAGACGCAGATGTAGCCACCGGCCACAAACACATCATCGCCCTGGGACAGGATGGCCAGCATGTGCGTTGAGCGGATGCGCTCGGCCCGCTTGGAAGCGTGGTAGGGCGTGCGGGTCAGGATGATCGGTGCATGTTTCGCTCCCCGCGGTACAACGATGACCGTGTGCAGCTTTACGCCGTCGCGCATGGGGATCATCACGTCTCGCTTGATGTAGTCATCCGCTGTCGCCGGCGGCGCGTACTTCCCGCCGACGTCGGGCGTCTGCGGCGACGTCTGGGCACCGGCCGCGGACACCACTGTCACCAGCACAGCCAACAGCCAGCCACATCGGAACGAAAAGCTACCCATGATGCACGGACTCCCGAGTGAGATTAAAGACGGAGCGCACAGGCAAGCTGTGCTCCCCCAAGCGGGGTCCTTCATTGTAGCGGATGCGTTTCGCTCGACCTTTGGGAATTGAACCAGCGGCAACTCTGCCCTGCGCGTACCCAGCCAGCGTCTCAGCGGCGGAGCAACCAATGCTAATTCCGTGCGCGATCGCCTTGCGGCGGGGATGGCCTCGCCGAGTAATATCCGTCTCTGGCTTGCACGACAAGGTCTTTCTGCTTCGTGACCACATGGATCTTGTGGTACTCGGGGCTGTCACTGGCGCGATCGGGCGTGTAGCCAAGGCTGTACTGGTTCCGCAGCTCATCCTGGATCTGCTGGTAGATCTGATCTACCGTCAGTTTCTTCGAAACCTCAAACATGCGTCCGCCGGTCTCCTGCGACATGCGCTGCAGGACCTTCTTGCCGTCGGCGTGTTCCTGCTGCTGTGGTCTCGGCTGAGGAGGCGGATAGCCACCCGGGTAGCCGCCCGGATAACCACCTCGGCGTCCCCAGGGGCCGCCCATGCCGCCACCACCCCAGCCGCCGCGTCCGCCGTAGGCATCCGGGTCGGCGAACAGGATGGAATAGACGACCGTGTCGGCCCGCTGCGCCGACTCGATGGCGCGGTCCAGCGACAGCTTGCTGCCTTGATCCACGCCGTCGGTGAGAATGACGATGGCCTTGCGGCCGCGCTGCTTCTGCATCAGCTCGTCGGAGGCCAGATAGACCGAATCGTAGAGCAGCGTACCGGCCGCGTGGTGATGATGGCCACCATGGCCGCCGGGATACCCACCTCCGCCCCCAGGATACCCGCCACCACCGCCGGGATAACCGCCACCACCCTGCTGGTCCCGCTCAGGCGCCGGCATCTGGAGCTCCTGCAGACCATCCCGCAACTTCTGCCGTGAGGAAGTAAGGTCCTGCAGCAACTCGACCTCGCGATCGAAGTGGATGAGGAACGCCTTGTCCTTGTCCTCGCGCAGCACCTGATCGACGAAGCTGCCGCTGGCCGAGCGCTCCTTGTCGAGCACGCGCCGCTGGCTCAGGCTGGTGTCCACCAGCAAACCGAGGGTGAGCGGAAGGTCGGTCTCGCGGCTGAAATACTTGATGGTCTGCGGGCGTCCGTCTTCATCGAGTGTGAAATCGTCCTGCGCCAGGTTGTTGACGATCTTGCCGTGCTTGTCGTGGACGGTGGCCAGCACGTTCACCACCTTCACTTCCACGGAATAAGTGCTCGGCTGCTGGGCGGCGAGCAGGACGGTTGATGCGGCTAGCCCGGCTAGAGACAATAGCCGTCGTCTGGAGGTGCCCCCGAAAAGTGACATAAGCTCCTGAAGAACCTGACAACCCTGTAACTAACAACCCCGACAAAACCACTTTGTTGTGGTCGAACCGCAGAATCCAAAGCCTCGTGCCCCACATCTGGCGCCGTTAGCAGATGTCGGTGCCTCTGCAAAGACCCACATCTGCCAAAGACGGGCAGATGTGGGACACCACCTGCACCATCTGCCTTACTGCCGCGCGCGCTCGACCCACTGGCAGATGGCGGCACGTTCATCCTCGGAAACGCGGGCCGTGCGGTGGATCAGCGCATATTTGCCCTCCGGCATATCGCCGTTCACCACCTGCTCGCAGATCCCGTTCAGCTTCTCTTCCCTTCTCTTTTCCGAGTAACCGGCCCACTCGGAGAGATTCATGTGCCGCCGCGCCTTGTGCACGTCGCCGGCAACAATCCATGAGGTGGGCGCGACATAGCTGTACCACGGCCACTGGGTCTGGTTAGAATGGCAGTCCTGGCATGAGCGGCGCAGGACGGATTCGACTTTAGCGGGCAGAGCCTCGCTGGCGAAGATGGTTCGCGACGCGTCCACCGGAGGATTGCTGCGATCGACCGGGATCACTTGCAGGCCGGCGAGCACGGCAATGCCCGCGATCACTACCTTCGTGCGTGAGCGCATGGCCAGCGACCTTCGTCCCTCACTTATTCAGGGTCTTCACATAGGTGATGACCTGCCAGATCTGCGGATCGCCCAGCTTGGACCACGAGGGCATGCCGCGGCCCATGTTCCCGTTCACCAGCAGCCAGTGCAGATCGCCTTCGGTGGCTTCCTCCTGCACCCGCTGGCTCCTCAGCGAAGGACGCTTCTTCGTGCCCTGAGCGTTCTCGCCGTGGCACTTCGAGCAGTGGTCTTCATAGACCAACCTCCCGGCGGCCACGGCGTCGGCCCGCCCTTCGTAGGGGTTCTTTCGCTCGTGGTCCTTGGCCGGCACATGCCGCATCCAGGAACCGTCGGCGACGCCGAACGCCAGGGCGGCAACCGTCAGAATCGTTATTGTGAGCAGCCACGCACGCGCTCGCTTCATCACTCACCTCGCCGAAAGCGGTTCACGATCTGCTCGATTTCGTATTTGATCCCGAACCGGTACAAGCGCGGAATGCTGTAGTCGTTGAGTCCGAATTGCGGCGAAAACGACAAGGTCATGCCGTTAGGTGCGCTCCAGCCGATGGCAGGCCCCAGATAATGCGAGGTGTTCTTTAGGCCGAACCCGAGCGCGTCGCCCAGCCCGCCGTACATCTCCACTCCGGCCATGAACTTGTCTCGGCAGAAGGCGCACTTGTGCGCGCTCGCAGCCAGCTTGAGAGGACGGCTGGCGGCCAACGCATAACCGAATTCCCAAGACCCGCCGCCAAGGTTCTTTTCAGCGATAAAGTTTTCGCTGAGGTTCCAGCCGCGGAAGTTGCTGCCCAGGATCAGCTTCAGCTCGAGCTCGCGCTCCTTGTCGGCGCGGGCATCGGCGTTGCTGTCGTAGAAATCGGCCCGGCCGTCGTGGCCCACCACCTCGCGCAGCGCCTTATCGGCGCTGGTATTCTCGAACTCGATATAAATGACGGGGTTGATGCGATGCTCTCGCAACAGGGGCCGGAAGCGATTCTCCCAGCGGTAACCGGTGAAGATGGTGCTGTCGTGCCAGGTCGTCTGCCCATCGAGGTAGAGCTCTGTTGTCCACCAAGCCGTCGCTCCGTACTCGAACTCGGTGGTGGAACCGAGAAAGCGATTTCCCCCGGGTGGTTTGCCGACGACGCTCAACATCTCGATCTCCAGGTTTCCCGGTTCTTCCATCTCATGCGAATAAGTCACGAAATAAGGCCGCTCCTGGGCATGCCCGTAAAAGGAACCCGCCAGGAGCAAAAATAGGAAACCCAGGCCTGACCGCCATTGTCCGATCCGCCCTTGTGCTGGTACCATGTCTGCCCTCCCGAAGAATGTGGGTGCAGCGATAATGGCTGACGTACGGCAAGCTGATTGTGTTTTTTTTAGTTGCGACTAGGTCGCAACTAACTCTACACTCAAAAGGGTAGGTCTCGGGCCTTCTGGCTGTCAATGAGTGGGACAAGATTTTGTTGCATTCTGGTTGCAACCAGTTGCGACTGATTCGCGAGTGTGAACCATGCCTTTTCCCCAGACTGAAATCCCCGGCCGCCTGCAGGCCGAGCTTTCCGCGCGCGGCATCCGCATGACCGAGCAGCGGCGCGCCATCCTGAGCGTGATCGAGACGGCGAAGAAGCACCTGGACGCCGGCCAGATCCTGCGCAAAGCCCAGCGGCTGAACTCCGCCGTCGACCGCAGCACGGTGTACCGCACCCTGGAGCTGCTCAAGCGGCACCGCATGGTCGATGAGCTCGACCTCATGCACATGGAGGGCGAGGCCCACTACTACGAACGCAAGCTGGCCCGCGACCACATCCATATGGCCTGCCTGCGCTGCGGCAAGATCACGGAGTTCATGAGTGAGATCTTCGAGTCCCTGAAGCATCAACTGGAGCGCGACTGCCGCTTTACCATCGTGGTGGCGCGGCTGGAAGTCGGCGGGTACTGCTCCGAGTGCCGCCGATGACGGCCTCGGACCCAACTTCCGGCGGCAACTTCTGCCCCGCTCCCGTGTTTTACAAAAGTAACAGCAGTTTGCAGGACACAGGGAGACGAGTCTATGGGCCGAATCATGAGGAGGTCGCGAACCGGACTGTTCGCCGCGCTTCTGGGAGCGTCACTGCTGGGGACTACCGCCAATGCCCAGGTATACGGAGGATGCCGCGAGCGCGTGCGTCGCGCCGAGTTCAGGCTGCAGGAAGCCATTCGCCGTCACGGTCCGAACAGCCGTGCGGCCTACGAGCGGCGCCGTGAACTGGCGCGGGCACGGGCGAGCTGCCGCCTCCCCGGTTACTGGCACTAGAAAATCAGCGAGGCGGGGTGTTCGGCTGCTGTTCCTGCAGGCGGCGCAGTTCCTCCAGCAGTTCTTCCGGCGTTTTCACCGGCGGCGTCGGCTGCCCAGCCGCCTGTGGAGCAGGGGGCTGTTTCGCCGCCGCCGGGTTCGACGATTCAGCTTCTTCCTCCGGGACCGTGTCATCCTCCGCTGGAGGCGCGGGGATGGCCGCCACCGACGCCGCACTGGTGGGACTCAAGATGATGTTGCGGATCGCCTCCGGATCGTTGCTGGAACCCACCAGAACATAGTCCATCCCCTGCAGCAGATTGGCCATCACTTGCCGGGGAGGAGCCGGACCTAAGCGCGCCGCAACACGCTGACCTATCAAGTCGGGAGGGGCGTCCAGGGTAGCGTTGGTGCGCGCGGCCACCGCCTGCAGCACGTCAGCCAGGGTTGAGTTCGTCGCCATGATGGTCAACAGGCCGTTCTGATACGTCACCTGGGGCGGCAACGGTGGCATCTGCTCGGGGACCAACGCCGGGGCCGGGACGGGCGCAATCGAGGCGGCAGACGCGGGCGCCAGCTTCGCTCGAGTAGCGGCGGAGGGTGACGGACTCCCGACGCTGCCTGTCGTGGCCGCGCTCCGCATGACCTCGATCACCAGGCGTGCAGGGTCGGTCAGGAAGGTAGCGGTATAAGGCGCGGGGCGCGCCATGTCGAGGACCACGCGTGTAATGCCTGGTTGATACTGCCCCAGCCGAACCCGTCGCACCACCCTGTCGCCGATCGCCGAGGACGCCGGCAGCGCGGCGGCAGGATGCGTCCCATGCAGGTCGAAATACAGGCGGAAGGGGTCCGTGGCGGTGCCTCCGGCGTATTGCACGGCGGCGCTGAACCGCACCACCACGCGGACGCGGTCCTTGCCGACAGAATGCTCGACTGCGGTTACCCGGGCCTCCGGTGAAGTGCCATAGGCATGCGTCGAGACAAGATAGCAGGCGCCTGTGAGCAGCCACCGGATCATCCATGACCAGGAAGCCTTATTCCACCCAGCGATTGGCCTCCGCTTCATCCTTGGCAGATTAACAAACATTGCTCCAAAAATCAGGCCGGGCCGGCGCCCGGACGGGTACTAAAGTCGCAGTTGTCGAGAGGCCATCTTCATGCCCTGGCGGAGGCCAGGCAGATGGTTGCGGTGAAGTTGACCTGGGTTCCGTCGTAGAAGCGTCCGATCTCTCTCAGGACCTCAGCCTTCACCGTTTCACGCTTCTCCCCGGCAATGGCAGCGAACAGCGGCTTGAAGGGCACTGTCACCTCCTGGAAGTAATCCCAAACTTCCTCGGGAGTACCGGGCCAACTCCACGGCACGACGCGGAATGTTTCTTCGATGCTGCGGAACTCGGCCTGTTGCAAGGCAGCCGTCAGCGCTCCTGGCTCGCCAAACCTGAACATCTGCTTGCCGGAGAGTGGAAGCTCTGATCCGGGGACCGTCCGCAGGATAGTTCCGATCGTGGATTCGAAATATGGCTGCTGCATCGAACCCCAGACGAGCAGCGTGATGCAGCCGCCCGGCTTCAAAACCCGGCGCATTTCGCGCAAGGCGCGCGGCAGGTCCGCGAAGAACATGACCCCCAGGCGGCTGGTCATGCGATCGAAGCTTCCGTCCGCAAAGGGCAGGCTGTGCACATCAGCTTGCTGGAAACCGATATTGACCAGGCGGCGATCCCGCGCCCGCCGTGCGGCCACTATGAGTGGCTCCGGCGATATGTCGATGCCCAGCACCAGACCGGTATCCTTCAGAAGGACCGCAAGGGAGATGGCGGGTTCGCCCGTGCCGCAGGCCACATCCAGCACGCGCATACCTCGGGCGGCTTGGGCCTCTCCGACAATGGCTTCCGTCATGTGACGGCCCATGGCCGCGGACTGCTGCCGCCAGCGCTGCGCCGCGTTGACGCGCGCGAATGCATTCCATTCGCCTTCGGCCCTCTGAGAGTCCAAGCGAAACCGTCCCCCAATCCTGCCGCGAAAAAGCGGTGTGACGATTGCCCCCGCTTTTTCGCTCGGCCCCTTTATTATTCCCCAAGCCGGTGGTGCTGCGTCCAACAGGCCGTTCGTGCCCTAGCGCAGCGCGCACACGGTCCCCTCGCCGTGGAGCACAGTCAGAATTAGCGCCACAGACACAGCGGGGACTGGTCGATGTTCTTGTCCAGTCCCCTGATTACGACAAACGGCTCTAATCGTCGTCTCGGTTGCGCAACGAGACAGTGTAACGCGGTGCGGGAGGTTCGGATTTGGCACCTTTGACAGATTTCCAAATCAGCGCGTTGAGCCTCTGCTCGGGAGCACTGTCGGCGTGATCGAAGTCCATCGCGTCCGCTTCCTCAATTATCTTGCGCATCGGGTCCGAGGCGGGGAGGGAACTCGCCATCGGAGTAAAGGCGCACATGACGCTTTTATCGGCCGCTTTGGCGGTGTAAGGTGCATTGTTGCTGGGCTTCGTGTCCCAATCCAGAATGGGATTGCCCACCGCGTCGTACGACGTGAGTGGCCCAGCTCCAAGGATTAACTCCATGGTTTTGATGATGCCCGTGGTGTTGTGGAACTCATGGTCGATGGATGACCGCTTGATCCACGGGCTGATGACGAAGGCGGTTTGACGGTGAGCATCGACGTGGTCGGGACCGTCCTGCGAGTCATCCTCGACGACGAAGATTGCCGTGCTCTCCCAGATCGGACTGTGGCTGAGGGCCTCGACCAACTGCCCAACCGCGTAGTCGTTGTCGGCGACTTCGGCGGCCGGGGTGTGCACGCCGGAACTGGGCCCCTGCGTGTGGTCGTGCATGAAACGCACGGTCATGAACGCCGGAACCGAGTTGCCGGTCCGATCCTTCGCCAGCATCTCGCCAAACTCACGGACCCACTCGGAGTAGCGGCTGGGAGCGCTGTATTTCCCGTAGACAGTTGTCGGATAGGCGCACCCGTAATTGGTCGGAGCATCGCTGTCAGCGTAGCTGGCGTCATACCTCCGGAAATCCCAATCAGTGTTTCCAGCCAGGTCATGGCCGGGCGGCTGGATACTGGTTACGGCCGGATAGTTATCCGGCATGATCACGTTCCCGTGGCCGTCCGTGACACCGAACGACAGCATGAATCCGTAATTGCGATACGTCAAACCGGCCTTGCTTGCGGCCTCCCAGATGTGGCCTCCGGCTCCCTCTGTAATGTCCGGAATCGCGGGAGCCCCGTTTGGGAAGTACAGAGGCGAGTTGGAATGGCCATCGGGATCTTTCGCGGGGAACCCTGCCACTATGTAGCCATTGTTCTGGCCTTCGGTGTCGTACTGGCGTCCGCGCCCGCTGTAGTTGTAAGGAGCGCTCTTGATGGTGTCTTCGTTGGCTATGGCTTGCGTCGACCACGACCAACCATCGTAGCTGACCTCACTGTCAACGTAGGTGTTGTCGAGGAGGACGAAACGCTGGGCTAATGCGTGCAAATTGGGGGTGATGTTCTTGCCGAAGAGCGCCAGGGATGAGTCGCCATTGCCACCCGGCACATCGCCCAGCACTTGATCATAGGTTCGGTTCTCTTTCACGATGTAGATCACGTGCTTGATCTTGCCTTTCAGGTTGTCCAGACGATGGTCAGCCAGCACGCTCTTCTTTGCACTGAGTCCCACGACTTCCTGGGTCCACTTCTGCAGTTTTTCGTGGGTCAGTTCCGAAACGAAAGAGACTTGGCCTTCGATCAGGTGCAGATCATACTCAGGGTCAGCGTTAAACGCCCACTGCACGTATCCGGGATTGGGGTACAGCAGCGTAGTCCCTTTGGCGTTGGTGAACAGAATGCTGTCGGAGGTGGGAGCCACCACCGCGCTCGGATACCAGCCTCCCGGAATGTACCCTTGCAGAGACAAGTTATTTCCGTCTACATCCAGGACGGCGACAGCGTTCAGATCGCCTAGGGTGACATACAGGGTGTCGCCGTCCGGGGAAAGACCGAGGCCGGTCGGGGTCGACGTGCCAGGCACGTTTGCCAGGAGAGGCGGGCGAAGCAGGATGCTGCTGACAACTGTGTTGTCGGACGTGCGAATTACCGCTACTGTATCGCTGCCGGCGTTGGCCACGTACAGCAAGGTCTCGGCATGATTCAACACCACCCCATCTGAATTGGATCCAGTGGCAACCGACTTAATGAGCGTCGGATGGGTGGGGTCAGACGTGTTCAGGACGTAGACCGCTCCGTCGCGCTCGCTGGCGACGTATGCCCGGGAGCCATCGGATTTGACGGCGATGGCCGTAGGAAAATTCGGGGTGCCGAAATAGCTCGAGGTGAACGAATACCGGCCTACCTCTGTCTGTGTCGCCTCTGAATAAACTGCGACGCTGGCGGGAACAGCAAATGTGGCAGGGTCATTATTGACGACATAGAGATAGCCACGCTTATCGGTCGCAAGACCAGACGGGAAATCGGTCGGATCGGTGGCAGTAAAACTCTTCTGTTCCGTCAAAATTCCATCATCGGATAGGTGCAGAACGTCGATTGTGTTATTGCCTCCTTGCGCGGCATACACCGTGAAGCCGTCCCCGTCTTTGTGCGCTTTGCGCTCAAAGGCAATGCCATAATAGAGGCCGTTCGTGGTTTGGGAATTGCAAAAGTTGCAATTAGGGTAGTCGACGTTGGAGACAAACCCTCCCGTCTTGGCGCTGACCACGGTGAGCGATTCCTCGAATCCCATGTCGCTGACAATCGCGTACTTGCGGTTTGGTGACAGAACTATGTTCATGGGCAGGCTGCCCACGTTCAACTGGGTGCCCACGGGCGGCCAGACGATCTTCTTGCCCGTTATCAGGGTGCGGAAGTGGCCATCCTTTGCATCATTTTCGGCGTGAGCCCTTGTTGCGAGAGTTGTTGTGATCGTTCCAGCCACGAGCATGCCGACAACAAACGCGGTCTTCCAAGAATTTCTTGGTTTCATGCGCATCCTCCAATCCGCTTTTCAGAACAGGGCTGAAAATGTGCCGGCCATGTGCCGCGTACGGCAGGTGCGACCAAGGCCAACGGTGCGCCAGTTAAGCCAGCTCTGTTTAAGGAGTGATGAAGGGGCGATGAAAGTCTTGTTACCGGCGGTGCCGGATCGTCGAACGCCCCCAACAAGAGTTGCTTCTTCAATGGCTTGGGTTGTGGGAATCAGAGCACCCTTTTTCACTCATTTTTCACCTCCATTTCATCGTTTAGAAACACGGCCGGCTGAGACTTGCGCGTCGCGCAACTCACGACGCTAGGCAGTGGACTTCACCGGGTCGTTCGGGGCCGCAATGCTGGTTCCCCCGCGGCCTTGGGCTGGGTGATACCACCGCATTGACGTGACAAGCTCTCTTCCTACTAGGCCCCACAACCCTTCATACCGCCAAAGGAGATCTGCAATGAGGAGCGCAAGCCGTAACCATGCAAGCACCAGAAGCATTCCTGCGAAAACAGGAGCTCTGACGACATCGCTTTCGATTCTGCTTTTTCTGGTCATCAGCGCTTCGATGTTCGCTGAAGATGGCCGGGTTGAAGTGAGCATCCACGATTGGGGCACAATCACCGCCCCGACGTACGGCACCTCCGAGACCGGCGTGTATGCCGGCGCGGAGCTGTTTGCCGGCCCCAACAAATTCGGCAGCTACTTTGCCGGGGTCCTGCCCAGCGGAGCCTTTGCCAAACCGGCGGGAACAACGATCCAGGTGGGTATGAATCCACTCGGCGTGGTACTGACTCCAGATGGCAAGTATCTGATCACCAGCAACGATGATGAACGCGAGGGTGGTTTTTTTTCCTACCAGAGCACGATCAATACCGGCGGCTACTCGCTGACGGTGATCGACACTGCAACCATGACGGTGGTTAGCCAGTTTCGGAGTTCGGCGTTGTTCTACATTGGACTACAGGTGACCGGCACCGGACCCTACCAGCTGTGGGCGTCCGGAGGGCCCAACAACGACGTCAAGATCTTCGACATCGCCCCGAGCGGCGTCATCACTCCCAGTACTCCGGCGAACATCACGATTCCGCCTATCACGCCGGGCAATCAGGGCTTCGTGTCGAACTACTCGGCCAACAACCTTCCGGCGACGAATTTCGTGCCCACCAACTTCTCGGGCGCCGGCGCGAAGATAACATTCCCTGCGGGTTCGGCGCTTAGTCCAGACCAGAAGTTTTTGTATGTGGCGTGCAACGGGGACAACAGCCTTGCGGTCATTGATACGACCGCGAAGACAGTCGTGGCGCAGGTCCCGATCGGCTACTTCCCGTACGGCGTTTCCGTCAGCCATGATGGACAGTGGGTTGCCGTCTCGAACTGGGGTGTCACCGAGTACAAGTTCGCGAATGCTACCTACGACGGCACTGGGACATTGACGGCCCTTGGCTCCACCGGCAACCAACCGGACGGCTTTTATGTGCCCAAGACCAGCACCGGCAGCGGCAACCCGAAGACGTCCTCCATCTCGATCCTGAACGCGCCCGGAGGGGACGGCTCGAAAATCACTCTACAGGGTTCGATTTACGAGGGACACCACCTCGACGCCAAGTGGAATGTCGGCGACACGCATCCCTCCGCTATCGCAATCGTTCGCCGCAACGGGAAGGAATTCCTCTACGTCACCAAAACGAATAGCGATGCGCTGGGTGTCTTCGACCTCAAGAACGGGGAGAAGCGGGATGATGTGGATCTCTCTCCGGTTTTAGTCACGGGCGAAGACGACCGCGACCACCGCGACCATCAGTTGAAGGTGCACGGTACCTACCCCAATGCCATCGCGGTTTCACCCGACAAGCAATGGATGTTTGTCGCCGAAGCCGGACTGGACTCGGTTGCCGTCCTGAAGTTGCGCGATCTGGGCGAGCCCAGGCTGGTCGGTCGCATTCCGACCGACTGGTATCCAACCGCTCTGACGGTGAGTCCGGATGGGCAGTTCCTCTATGTCGCGAACGCCAAGGGCATCGGCGAGGACATCAATCCCAAAACCACGCCGGCGCAGAACGCGCCACCGCCTACCGGCCTGGCGTCTGACTCGCGCGTCGACAGTAACTACATCTTCGGCTCCGTGCAGAAAGTCAACCTGAAGACGGTCGATATGGACAACGAGGATGTGCTCCGCAACAACTTCAGGGTGCAGAAGCATCTCGATACCAGCGTGGTTCCGGTAGGCGGCGGGCCTTCCGGAAAGATCAAACATGTCTTCTTCATCATCCACGAGAACAAGACATTCGATTCCATGCTGGGCAACCAGGGCGGACACTTCGGCAATTTCGCCAGCCTCACCTACAACGATACGAACGGCAATCCCTACACCAATCTGCAGTACACCGGCGTGTCCCTGAACACGCAATTGCTGGCCACAAAGTTCGCCACCGCGGTGAACTATTACTCCAATTCGGAGGAGAGCGATGCCGGCCACCAGTTCTGCGCCTCCGGCACCTCCTCAGACTTCACCCAGAAAACGCTGCTGGTGAAATCGGGGCGCGGCATGCTGGTGAACAAGAACTTTGAGCCCGAGGATTACCCCGAAGGCGGTTATATCTTCAACAACGCGGCGCGTCACGGCGTCAGCTTCAAAGACTACGGTGCGCTGATCCGCATCAGCGGAACGGATACCGGCACCAGCAAGCCCACGACCCTCAGCGATCCACCCAGCGGCAACGCTGGCTTCCCTAAGCTGGTCCCCGACAGCCCGCCGACTTGTCCTACACCGTACCCCGGTTCGCCCTGCCTGGTGGCAACCCCGATCAACGATCTCGGGGACGTGACCACACAGACCCAGGGCCTGGGCCAGTCGTACTTCCTCAAGCTGCCGATTCTGGCGATTCTTGGCAGTAAGAATGCAAATGGTGAGCCACGCCTCGATACGAACTATCCTGGCTACAACTTCAACATCTCCGACCAGCGCCGGGCGAAAGAGTTTATCCAGGATTTCGACCGCATGGTCAGTCAGGGGACTCTGCCGCAGTTCATCTACATCTACCAGCCCAACGACCACACCGGTGGTTTGCAGGCGCCGAACACCTCCGGTGGTAGCTCCATCGTCAGCAACGGCCCGGTCCAGGAAGTGGCCGACGGTGACATTGGCCTGGGGATGGTGGTCAACCACATTATGAAGAGCCCAGTGTACTACAACTCGGCGACCGGCGAGGGCAGCGCCATCTTTATGACATACGATGACGCCCAGTCCACGCTGGACCACATTCACCCGCACCGTACTCCGTTGATTCTGATCAGCCCCTACGCCAAGCCGGGTTACCTCGCCAAGCGGCACTACGTGTCCGCTTCGATCGTAAAGACGGAAGAGCTGCTGTTGGGCCTTCCTCCAAACAATCTGGGGGACCTGTTTGCCACTGACCTGCGCGACATGTTCCAGCCGCAGTACAACCACATCACCGCCACTGATGTTCCCGTGACGGTGACCGCACAGTACCGGCCAAGCAAAGAAGGCAACCGGATCTGGGCCTTGGTCGCCAAGCTCGACACCTCCGGCCCCGATCGCGACAGCTTCCGCCTGGGCGCATTGGCGCGGCTTTCCATGCGTGCGGATGAGTTGCACAAGCAGGGAGCCAAGCAACACCGCCTGGGGTCAGCCCGCTACAAGACCGAGCAGGCAACCCTGTATCGCGAAGCACTGCGACTGGTCAACAGCCCCGCGCCTCGCGACCTGGACGACTAGCGGTTCTCTGGGTCCGTTCTGGATCGCCGGGACGGACCCAGTCGTCGCTTTTGCGGGCGCGGATTCTAGGGGGGAATTAAGCGTCTTGCGGCCGGATGATCTTTAACAATGCTTCAGTACGCTTCCCCGGCTTGGAAACGCTGCGCGCCATGATGTTGGTGTATGTATATGGATAAGCTTCTTCTCTCGGTGTCGGGTCCAGCCAGCGTAAGACTGGGTCCGCTGGAGTGCAGGATTCTCGAAGAGGTGTGGGCGTGCGAGAGCCTGACCGTTCGTGAGCTGATGAACGGCGGCAGAATTCGGCTCGCTTACACCACCGTCATGACGACCTTGGACCGGCTGTTCAAAAAAGGTCTGCTGGACCGAGCTGAAGACGGCAAGGCGTTCCGTTACTCCGCCCGCTGTACTCCCGCCAATGTGTCGCGTTTCGTAGCCGTCGCCGGGATGCAGCGGTGGATTCGGTCTAGCCCCGTGTCGTTTCTGCCTCTGTCGTGTTTTGTGGATGCGATTACCGCTCATGACGCGCGACTCCTGGACGAGTTACGAGTCCTGGTGGAGCAGAAGCGTTCGGAATTAAGAAAGCAGAATGGGAGACAGCCATGATTTTCGCCATTCGCGGCGTAATGGTGATGTTGGGGTTCTTCGGCGTGCTCTATTGCCTGCTTTCGGTACTGACCGGGTGCGTATGGCGAGGCACGAATCTTCTACGCCGGGATTCTGCTAGCGTCACGGCCCGCTTGCTGTTTGCCATTCGAATTTTTCCCCTGGCGGCATCTGCGTTCATCACCCTGGCTTTTGCCCTGCCGGCATTCTTGGTGCTGGAGCCAGCGGCGATTGATGAAGACGTGCGAACCCTGGTGTTCAGCCTGGGCGCGCTTTCGCTGCTTGCCGCCGGCGTCTTTCGGGTGCTGGTCGCCAAAGCCGGAGCTTCGCGCCTGCTAGCGAACTGGCTGAAGGCAGCGCCTGTTCCGAACCCCGCCGCGGCTGGTCCGACACTGCCAGCAAAACCGGGCCTGCCGCCGCTCCTCTTGTATGGCCTTTCCATGCCCAGGGTGCTGGTTTCCGAGACTGCCATGGCGCTCTTGAGTCCCGACGAGCTGCGGGCTGCATTGCGGCATGAACTCTGCCATATGCGGTCGCGCGACAACTTGAAGAAGCTGATCGTCCATGGCATTCCGTTTCCGGGCATGGGAAGCTTGGAACGGGCATGGCAGGAGGCGGCGGAACTCGCGGCAGACGAGGCGGCGGTCTCGAACTCCAGCCAAGCGCTTGACTTGGCAGCCGCTTTGATCAAGCTTTCTGACTTGGTGGCATTGCAAAAGACACCCGCGTTCACGTCTGGACTGGTGAACAGCGCGGGACTGACAAAGCTGCGGGTAGAGCGTCTGCTCGATTGGCATGAACCTAGACGCCAGCCGGCCCATCTGCATTGGTTGTGCCTCCTTGCTTTGGCTTCGGTGACTGTCGCCTACCTCGCTGCCTGCCACGGTCAAGCCTTACTGTTCACCCACAGGATCACCGAATGGCTTATCCACTGAGAACCGCAAAGGTCTTCATTGGTGGATAAATCATTGGTGCGGAATTGCAAGATTCTGCCGGCCTGACTGAACAGCATCCCCTTGAACATTGATGGTTGCGTAATTTCCCTGCGCCCCGCCGTACCCGACGCGCCTACGAGCCGATTGGTAGTAGCAGGTTCTCTTTTGCTATCTTGCGCGCGCGTTGCGAGGTTCGCCAGCGAGGTGCGCCAGCGATGTCTTGAACGCCAGCATCAAGCAGACACAGTTCTAGGCGCCTCAACACGATCGCGGAAGTGGTTACCAGCCTGACCCTTTGAAAAAGCCGATACGAGGAGGCCTGCATGCATACGGAAGCGAAGCGGGAATACGGACTCTGCAAGAACATAGTTCGGGGGTGGTGCGGTCGATTCCTGGCCGGCCTCGGCATCCTCTTCTTTCTTGCTTCTCTCTCTTGGGCGCAAGCCTACCGCAGTGGGTTGAATGGAACGGTAACCGATCCTTCCGGGCGGGTGTTGCCGGCTGTTCAAGTGGTAGCCCTGCAAAACGCCACCGGACTTCGCCGCGAGGCCGCCTCTTCCGCAGGCGGTACTTACGAAATCCCTGAACTGCCGGTTGGTACCTACAGCATCACGTTCACCCACGCCGGCTTTCAATCGTTGCGTTTCGACGATGTAGTGCAAAAGCTGGGAGAAACACGCACCTTGAATGCAACCTTGCGCGTGGCCGGAGCCAAGGAGCAGGTGGAAGTCTTAGCCGACCCGCCATCTCTGGACCAGACCACCAACACCTTGGGCACAGACATTGAGCGCAAGCAAGCCCAGGAACTTCCCTTGAACGGCCAGAATTGGGCCACCTTGACCGCCTTGGGTCCGGCAGCGGTTGATACCAGCGGCAGCACTGGCGGCGGCAACCAGCGTTCCATTCGCTTTGCGGGCAGAGGCCGCGACGACAACAACTTTACCTACGACGGCATCGATGCCACCAACGTCATCAATCAGGCCCAGCAACCCTACGTGCGCCTGGCGATTCCGATCGATACCATCCAGGAGTTCCGCGTCGACCCCATGCTGGCGACGGCGGAGACAGGCGGCACGGGTGGGGGGCAGTTGGCCGTAGCCTCCGCCTCGGGCACGAATCGCATCCACGGAGACGCCTACGAGTTCCTTCGCAACCGGATTTTTGATGCCTTGGAGCCGATTGATGCTCTGAACCAGCACCACCAGCCGCCCTTCCACTTGAATCAGTTTGGAGGATCTGTCGGCGGACCCATCATGCGGGACAAGACGTTTTTCTTCGCCGCTTATGAAGGTTATCGGCAGGACCTTGGCCAGACGCTTATCGGTTATGTGCCGAGCGCTGCCTTTCGCGCGCAGGTGCTGGCGTCGCCGCAGGGACCGCAGCTTGCTCCGATCATCAATGCCTACCCGCAAGGGCAAACGCTGATCAGTCCGAACATCGCCCAATTCGTGGGAGAAGGCAGGCAGGTAGGCCAGGAAGATTCGGGAATGTTCCGCGTGGACCACCGCTTCTCCGACGCGACTGCGATTTTTGCGCGGGTTAATATCGACAAAGCGATCAGCACTGTTCCCTACTCGCCCATCACCTCACAATATCTCAATGGCCAGCAACAGCTCACGTCCGATCCAGTCAATAGCGCAATTGTGCTGACGCACGTCTTTTCTCCAACCTTCCTGAACGCAGTCAAATTCGGTTTCAATCGCAGCACGGCCAACACTACCTTCATCAATCAGACTGGATCGCTATACGCGATCGCCGTATCCGGCTTCACCACTTTGAACAACGGCCGCATGAGCACCGGCGCGGGCAATTCGTTTGCTGGGATCGATGACGCGACCTGGGTCAAGGGGCGACATGTAATGAAGGCCGGAGTTGAGATTCGCCGCATTCAGATGAACCAGGGAAGCAGCACCTTTGGCACAATCACTTTTAACACCCTGGCCAATTTTGCGGCGGACGTTGCGGACCAGGCCAAGCTGACGGGAACGCTTCCCGTCAACGGCCTGCGCAAGACGCAATATTTCGGCTATTTTCAGGACGAGTTCAAGTGGCATTCCAACTTCACGCTGAATCTGGGGGCGCGCTACAGTTTCTTCAATATCTTTCACGAGGTACAGGGCCGCGGGAATCCCTTCGATTTCGCCACCTGCGGTCCCCAGGGATATTGCGGCGTGGGGGCGGGCTTTGGCCAGCCGAATTACCACGATATTGATCCCCGCATCGCCTTTGCGTGGGCGCCGGCGAAGTTCGGCGGGAAGACCGTGATTCGCGCCGGCTTCGGGACTTACCACGAGGACGGCCAGCTCGACGACCAGAATCTTCCCGACAAGAACGAGGTGATTAACTACACGCTCACGGGTGTCTCCTATCCCATTCTGATAGGCCCGGCTGGCAACCCCATCAGCGGCGCCGGCACCGCTTCTGTTACACCGAACGCTGAGCAACGGCAGCGCGAAGATACTTATGTAACCCAGTGGGGCCTTTCCATTCAGCAGGCGCTACCCGCCGATTTTCTGGGCACGCTCGCTTATGTCGGAAGCGAAGGCCACCATCTGCTTAGCCTGTCCTACGGGAACGTCAAGAGCCTGATTACAGGGCTGCGTCCTTACCCAGCCTTCGGCCAGGTGAGTTGGCGGGGCACCATCGGCAACAGCTCGTATGAGGGACTATCGGTTGGCGTGAAGCGTTCCTTCGCCCGCGGGCTGCTGTTCTCCGCGAACTACATGTGGTCGCACGAGATCGATGATGGTTCCAACGGCAGCGGCGATGGCGACTCCATCACTCCGCAGAATGTCTCCTGCCTGCCTAAAAGTGCGCCGCAGTGCGGTGAGCGTGCCAGCGGCGCCTTCGACGCCCGCCACGTGGTCAACGCAAATGCCGTTTGGGAGCTTCCGTTTGGCCCCGGCAAACCGTATCTGAACGAGCCGGGACTCTTGCGCGCAGTGTTCGGCTCGTGGTCTTTCAGTACGATCTTCACCGCCCACACCGGCTTTCCGGTGAACATTACCGTGAATCGTACCGGCCCGGACGGCAACACCAACAACCAGCGTCCCAACCTGGTTCCCGGCGTTCCCCTGTATCTGCCCGGCGGAAGCTTCAACCCGGCAGCGTTTGCTATGCCTGCTCCGGGTACATTCGGCGACGTGCCCCGCAATTTCCTGCGAGGTCCCTCGGTCTGGCAGGACGATATGGCGATCGCCAAGCACATTCCTATTCGCGAACAGGTACAACTTCAGTTCCGGGCCGAAGTTTTCAACGTCTTTAATAAGGCGCTCTATGCGCTTCCGGACGGCAACATCTCGGACTCTAACTTCGGCGTTGTAGGATCGCCGTTGAATCCGACTCCGATAGGCATGGGCACGCCGCGTCAGTTCCAATTCATGCTGAAGGCGCAGTTCTGAATCCGGGCGCAGCAATTGCCGGTGGTAACGCAAAAACTCAACGCACACTCCGGATCTGCTTGTACATCTGGCGGAGAGAGTGGGATTC
>DATKLD010000128.1:0-9737 GCA_035542595.1 Terriglobales bacterium | reverse complement strand
CAGATCGAGGTTGAACCACGCCTTGCGCAGCACGCCAACCCCAAGCTTCTCGAAGACAAGCAGCGCGATGACGGCCGTCACGATCAAATAACCAACTGCATGCAGCGAAGTGGCCAGTAGCGCACTCGCAGGCGTCACGGTGGCGGTTGCCATCGTATGATGATGGGCGTGGTGGCTATTGGCCATCGACATCCCCAGGAACACCGGCACCACCATCAGACCGGCGCCATGAGCTGAGGCCATAAGGAATGACCACAGCGTCAGTGCGCCAGGGCCCACCCGCATGCTGGCCCAGCGCGGGTGCCGATGCCAGAACAGCCGGCTCACGCCGAGAAGGGTGAGTATTCCCGCCACCAGCCAGCGCAGCCACTGCAGGGGCAACACCGCGCCCGCGAGGAGAGCTACCCCCACGGCCGCCGCCACCGCCAGGGCATGCCCCAGGCCCAGCGGCAACAGCGCGGATATGACGGCACCGCGGCGGCGCTCCTGCATTCCCAGCGCCACCGCAAAGAGCCATCCCATGCCCGGGTTGATTCCGTGGAACGCCCCCAGGCCTAACAATACTGCCCAAGACATCGTCATTTCTCCCATCGCATTGCCTCAAGAAAAGCAGTATGAGTCGGACGAGGCGTCCCCGCCCTGTAGACGGACCTGGTGGGGACGGAACTTGTCCGTCTCCAGGAACAGTCTCGAATCCAGACGGATGCCACCGCCGTTATTGACGTCAGCCTTCGCCATCCAGCCGCGAATTCCGTCGGGGAAGAATTGGTCATCCCATGATCGGTAGAGAGAATTAGTTACGTACACTCGCTTCCCGTCACGGCTGATCTCGACCATCTGCGGGCCGCCATTCAGCGCGCGCCCGGGGTCCTTCGGATGCGCCTGGCGCCGCACCATGCCGCCGAGCGCCACCTGCCCTCTCAACACCGGGTTGAAAGGATCGGAGACGTCATACTGCAGCAGCTCGCCGGTTCCCCAGCACGACACGTAGAGAAAGCGGTCATCGAGCGACAGGTTGATGTCCGTCACAAACGGCGGCACAGCCTTGAAGCCTTTCAGCATCGGCGGCAGCAGTTCGGGATCGGCGGGCTGGGCCGGAATCTCAACCACTTTGCGGATCTTCCACGTACCGTTGCCGTTGGAACCTTCGTGATGCCACAACCAGACGGACGCGGAGAGATCTTTCAGCGACGTAACCACGCCCACAAATCCGTGGGCCCTGGCCGGATCGTGCGCGGGGCGCAGCTCGAGCACCATCTGCTGCTCCGGTCCCAGCTCCAGCACCTGTTTATGGCGCCGCTTGTGCAGGTCCCACACGTGCACGGCGTGCCCGTACTTGCCGGCGAGCAGCAGCTCCGGGTTGGCGCCGTCTTCCACCATGTCCGGCGTGCCCCATTCGCTGGTAAGCATGGTGTCGTGTCCCAGATGCCACCAGAAGTCGTAAGCCAGGTATTGCGGGCCGCGCTCGGATTCCCACGGTCCCTTGATGTCGAAGGTCTGGGGATCGAGAACGAAGATTCCGCCCGGGCCCTTGCCATCCACCGAGCCGAGTCCGTTCATGTAAATGCCGTCCGGTCCGCAGTGTGACGTATGCGCGCGGCTGTAGCCCGCTTTCCTCTTCACTTCCTCCGGCTCGATTACCTTCACCAGTGTGGGCTTGCGGGGATCCGGCTTGGTGTCGAGGATGTGGATGCGAGACGATCGCAGCCCCGGCACCACCAGGTACCGCCGCTCCATATGCGGGTGCGGCGCATAAGGGCACAGGCAGGAACTGCACGCATTCCACCCGAAGTGATGTAGTTCGTCGCCGGCATTCGGCATGTCGACCTGGCTGATGATCTCGCCGTACGCCTTCGACGCGGGGTCGAGATCAACTACAGCCATTGCGTCCGGGGAGGCGGCGTTCTGGTTCAGCATCGCGACATACGCCAGGCTCTCCGGTTCTGCCTGCATCGCCATCTTCGGCGACGGGTAAAAACTCTGATCTGGAAGTAGCTTAGCCATTGTTATTTTTTCTCCTGCTCGGTTGTGTGTATAGGTTGCAGCGGTTGGGTGTGCAGAGGGCCTCATCACGGAATCGGCCCCCGCCCAACCGCCAATTGCAGTCACTAACCTGTTCCTTGGGGTCAGCGGCTGCAGCTCACTGCCAGCCCGCAGGCGCAGGCTCTACTCTCCCGGCAGCCAACGCCTGCACAGCCCCGGTGGTCATCGCCTTTCCGCCAATGCCCCATTCTCCGCTGCGTACTTCCTCGATGGTCACGAACGTGACTGGGCGCATGTTTTCGCCCTCGATCGATACCATGGCATCAGTCAGCTTGCTGATGATCTGTCTCTTCTGCTCGGGGGTGAATACGTTCTCGATCAGTTTCACTTGAATCAGTGGCATGGTCGTCTCCTTCTTCGTTCGAATTAATTGAAACGCTTGTCGCATCTGCGACCGTTTCGACTGAGCTTCTGATGCGTCCGCTAGCAGCGCGGACTTACCCGCACGTCCGGCTCTCTTGCCTGCGCTGCTGTATCGTGTCACTCACTTGACCCAGAGTCCGATTGACTTTGCCGGCAGCGCAAACGACGGACGTGCTGGATGCGTCGCCGCCATAACCTGCCTCAGTTAGGGCTGGCGCGCAATCCGGGCCTGTGCCAGATACTCGCGGGCACGATGGACTTCCGCGCGGCGGCCGTCCCCCTGTTTGGTGAGTTCCACGAGCGCACGATATAGCCCAGCCGCCTTCTCGGAATTGCCGGCCAGTTCCGCGGCGCGGGCGGCGCCATAAGTTGCATTGAAGCGCCGTGGCGAGGAGCGCAAAGCCGATTCGTATTCCCCGAGCGCTTTCGCCGGCTGGTTCGATTCCAGCAGCAGGTCGCCGAGTAGCTCCCGCGCGGGCATCACGTAACCGGGCGTGACCGGATGCTTGTCAATCCGATCCTCCAGATCCGCGGCAGAGCGCATCAGTTCGAGTGCTTCTTCGTTCCTGCCCTCCGCGCGAGCGATCCACGCCGCCACGGTCAGCCGGTGGACTTCCGTAGCATCGGGCCAGTAGTTCAGTCCCGCAATCGAGTTGCGTATCGTGGCCAGCTTCTCGGCGGCCGCACGTGCCGTGGCCAGGTCTCCGCTGCGCGCTGCGCCCAGCCCCTTGGCGAAATGCAGGCTGATTTCAGTCCAGGATTGGCGGCCGCCGGGGAAGACGTCCTTGGGCAGATCCAGGGCCGCTGCTTCCTTCCACGCGTGTCGTTCCAGCGTGTACCGCGCTGGCATCGAAGCCAAGGCATACAGTCCGGCAAAATAGATGGACCCGCCGGAGCCCGCGCTTTGCGGCGCTTGCGCAAGCACTTCCTTCGCATTCTGGTCCTGGCCTAGCTGTAGGTAGGCGTAGACAAGATAGTCGAGCGCGTGCAACTCGTCGCCCAGCGAACCATGCTTTCGCGCCGCGGCCGCCGACGCGCGGTTGGAAGCGACGGATTCCTCCCAGTAGCCCAGCCGCGTGAAGATGTGCGAGGGCATGTGCAGGGCGTGGTGCGAGTCGGGCGCAATCGTGGCGTAACGCCGGGCGGCTGCCAGACCCTCCTCCGCCAGTGGCGGATAGTCATAGGCGTGGATGACGTAGTGTGCCGCCCCGGGGTGGTCCGGCTGTGCGGCGAACACTTTCTCCGCAATGCGACCTGCCTTGCGCTGCCGCGCGAAGGTGGGGTCGGGCGGAGAAGCAGTTGCTGCGCCTTGCAGGGCCAACGAATAGAACAGCGCTGCCTCGCTGTCTTCGGGATAACGAGCGGACAGTTGCTCCATGGCCTTCTCATAGGCGAGCACACGCGAGCGGTGATCCACCTTGTCAAAATTCTTGTAGAAAGCGGCGATGGCCGCGATGTACGCACGTTCCCGGTCGGTTTGCGCGCCAACGGCTTCCGCCCTTTGCAGCGCAGCGGCACCAGCCTTCAGGTCATCCGCGCTGGGTGGCGGCCACAGCGGGTGCCACCGGCTCATCGCCACGCCCCACTGGGCCATCGCACAGGAACCATCTTTGGCCGCTACTTCGGTGAACTCCTTCTCCGCCGCCTCGTACCAGAACGAATCCAGCAGCGCCACGGCATGGTTGAACTGCCCCTGCACCGTCTCCGCGCAGGAAGTCCGGAAGCTCACCTTCCCAAGCCGGGTAACGTCTCCGGTGGCGTGATGTTCGTGCTGCGCCCGAGCGGGCGTCGCCACGGTCAAGAACACCGCGGCGATTAAGACAAAAGTCCGGCAGAGGGCGCCCATGGAAACCCTCCGGACCGTGCCCCCTGTGCGGCTGGCTTCGGTGACGTTTTTCTCCTTGAGGCTATGAGATGGAACTGCCACCTGAATTAACGCCATACCTCATCTCCTTCTCGGTTCGAATTGAGTTGCAACTTTGCTGGACTACCACGTCCTCCAGAAAGCCGGGTCAACCAGCAATTCGTTCAACCTTGCGATGTTGAGTAATTCCTTGAGGCGTCGATTCAGGTTGGCAAGCTTCAGCCGGCAGTTTGCCGCCTTCGCTGAAGCGCCGAGGCTGACGATGTTGCCCAAGCCCGCGCTGTCCATGGCGGTCACATGCGTTAAGTCCAGCACCACGGTGTTGCGATCCGAAAACAGCGGCTCAATCGTCGCCCTTAGCGAACCGGCAGTTTCCGACGTTAGCCGGCCTGTGCAGTGGACAGTGGTCTTGTTTGGTATTCGTCCAGATCGTGGGCTTCCGCTCATTAGCGCCTGGACCGCGCTGCGGATGTGAACGTACCCGCGCGGAAGAACCGGCTCGCGGTCTGGCCCCGCTTCTCCCCCGAACTCCTCTCGGTCTGGCTGCATCCATGTCCGACAGGCCAGCTCCAGCTCTGGCTCTTCGAATTGCGAATACAGTGTCTTCATGATTCCTCCAGCGTCTGTACAACTGCGAACGTTCAGACAGGCTAATGATGCGCTGTGATTACGGACGGTATTGCCCGCACGTCTGGCTCTCTTGCCCGCGGCGCTGTACTATGTCACTTACTTGATCTAGCGTCCGGGAGACTTTGCCGGGAGTTCAGGCAATCGTGGGGGGAACCGGATGGATGTCCTTTCGACAGTTCTCAAGACTGTGAAACTCGAGGGCGCTATGTTCTTCAACGCCGAGTTTTCCGCGCCGTGGTGTTTCCGTTCGCCGCCGTCCCGCCAGGTGGCGCCGCACCTGACCTTAGAGGCCAAGCACGTGATCATCTACCACCTGCTCACGCACGGGCGGGCCTACGCGAATGTCGATGGCGGGTCGCGCGTCTCGCTCTCCGCCGGCGACATTGTCGTGTTTCCCCACGGCGATCCGCACATCATGGGAAACGGTCGCGATGTCGAACCCAGGGACAATGGCCGCTTCCTGCAGGAGATCATGTCGCAAGGTCTGAAGCCGGCGCGCATGGGGGGCGGCGGAGAGATCACGAGATTCATTTGCGGATATCTGGTCTGCGATCGTCAGTTGAGCAAGGCTTTCCTGGCCGGATTGCCGCCCCTGTTCAAGGTCAACATCGGCAGCGACAGCTCCGGCCAGTGGCTGGAGAGCTCCATTCGTTACTCTGTCGAGCAAGCCGTCGCCGCGCAGACCGGCAGCGAAATCGTGGTTGCAAAGCTGTCTGAAGCGCTGTTCGTGGACACCCTGCGTCGCTATGTGGAGCAGTTACCACCCGGCCAGACCGGATGGCTGGCCGGGGCGCGCGATCCTGATGTCGGCAACGCGCTCGCGCTCGTGCATCGTCAGCCATCAGACCCGTGGACCATCGCCGAACTCGCCCGGCAGGTGGGAGTTTCGCGCTCGGTGCTGGCCGAGCGCTTTCGGCATTTTCTGGGCGTGCCTCCAATGGCCTACCTGACCCGCTGGCGGCTGCAGCTGGGCGCGCAAATGCTCGCCTCCACCAGCCGCAGCGTGGCCCAGATCGCTTCCGAGGTCGGCTATGAATCCGAGCCGGCGTTCAACCGCGCCTTCAAGCGGGAGTTCGGCTCGCCGCCGGCGCGCTTCCGTATGAAGTCAAAGGCCGCCACTGCCCGCCAGGGGGCCCTTGCGGGCACCCGCGCAGAGTCCGCTACCCAATCCCGCCCCGCGTAGATGTCCCGCTACGAGTCGGTTTCCAGGTGGCAGCAAGACAAATTCCGCTTTCCTTCGGTCATTTCCCTTGCTACTCAATGGGTTGGGTCACCTTTCGTCAATCGGTAGACACGAAGGATGGGGGGACTTTCGGACAACGAGCCGGCAAACTTTCATGCATTTGCTACTTGATCGCAAGCGGGCAATAGAGGCAAGATACGTCTAAGCGCACCCAGTATGATCGCCAAAGCGGTCGATCTGAAAAGACCACCAAAAGCTCACTTCCTTCCCCATGAAGAGGTCTCTTCTGCGCTGCCTATTCTCTGTGAACCTGTCTCTCTCCTGGAATTTGCAGCACTGCGGCTGTCGCCGGTGTATTACGGTCTGGGGGTCCCGGAAGGAGATGGAACGGCGGTAGTCATCATCCCAGGCTTAATGGGGATGGACCTGGTCCTGTTTGAATTACACGCCTGGCTCGATCGTATCGGCTACCGTGCGTACTTTTCTGGCATGGGTCTGGCTGCCGACTGCCCCAACCTGCTGGCGCGAAGCCTGTCGGCGACCATTGACCGGGCCTACGCGGAGACGGGACGGCGAGTGCACCTGGTTGGGCATAGTCTGGGCGGTATCTTTGCCCGTTCTGCGGCGGTCCGAATGCCAGGCCGCATCGCCTCCGTCACCACTCTGGGCTCTCCCTTCCGGGGGCTCGTGGTGCACTCACTGGTGCTGACGCTGGGCAACCTGGTACGCCGCCGGATCCGCAGCCGGCACCCAAAGGCGCCGCGGGGATGCGCGACCAGCCGCTGCTCATGTGCCTTCGCGCGCTCCCTGCAAAAAAAATGGCCAGGATCCGTGGCGCAAACCGCCATTTATACCCGTGAGGACGGGATCGTCGACTGGCGCTACTGCCGGACCGGCGACCCGAAGGTGGACGTTGAGGTTTGCGGGACGCACCTCGGGCTTATCGTCAACTCGACAACCTACCTGTGCATAGCGGAGCGCCTGGCCACGATGCCAGCAAAGCGCGCTGCAAAACATAGAAACTGCCCCTCTACAAAGGCCTGATAACCCTTTCAGACCTGATCAGTCCAACTGACTGGCGGCTTGCGGTGTGATGGGACGCACTGAACTTTCTACTGCCCGGTGCGTAAATAGAGGTATGGTCATGCGCATGCTGTTGGATATCTTCGCCCAGACCCTGCGTACCCTGTGGGCGCACAAGCTGCGCTCCTTCCTCACCATGTTCGGCATCGCCTGGGGCGTGGGCTCGCTGCTGCTGCTGATTGGCGTGGGCGAAGGCTTCCGCAACGGTAATCGCAAGCAACTGGAGACCTTCGGCAAGAACATCATTTTCTTCTTCGGCGGGCGCGCTCCGGCGGTGGAGGGCAGTTTTACCTCCATGAAGTGGTTCAATCTCACCTACAACGACTACCTCGATATCAAGCGGGAAGCCAAGCTGGCGCTGAACATTTCTCCGTTGATCGCGCGCGATGACATCCGCGCCGTCAGCGAGTACACCAGCACTAACGGCCAGGTCTCCGGTGTGCCGCCTGTTTATAACCAGGTCCGGACAATCCCCCTGCAGGTGGGACGGTGGATCAACGACGACGACAACGCGGAGCGCCGTCGCGTCTGTGTGTTGGGCCGGGAGATGACCAAGAACATGTTTCCCGGGCGGCCCGCGGTGGGCAATACCATCCTGCTCAATGGCGTGCGTTTCGAAGTGATCGGTGTGCTCTCGATGATCGGGCGCGAAGAGCAGAACGCCACCAACATCCGCATTTTCGTTCCCTTCAACACCATGCGCGAGCTTTTTCCGCTAAAGGGCGAAAACTCCAAGGACGGCAACGCAATCTCCTTCATCAACTACCAGCCGCGCAGCTTCGACGAGAACGAAGAGGCCAAGGATGAAATGCACAAGATCGTCGCCCGCAATCATGGTGGCTTCGATCCCAAGGGCAAGGACATCTGGGAAGAGTGGGACACGGTGAAGAACCAGAAGACCATGGGCAGGATCTTCACCGCGATGGATTGGTTTCTAGGCGGGGTGGGCCTGGTGACGCTGGCGCTGGGCGCCATCGGCATCATCAACATCATGCTGGTCGCGGTGACCGAGCGAACGCGCGAGATCGGCCTGCGCAAAGCTCTGGGCGCCACAAATCGCGACATCCTGTTCCAGTTCTTTCTGGAAGGCGCATTCCTGACGCTGTTGAGCGGAGCCATCGGCGTGGGCGGCGCCATGACCCTGATCCATCTGCTGTCGGGAGTGCAACTTCCTTCGGGCTTCGATACGCCGAAAATCGTGCCGGTTTCGGCCATCGGTGCGGTGCTGTCGCTGGCGCTGGCGGGCATGGCTGCCGGACTCTACCCGGCCCGCAAGGCGGCGATGCTGGAACCGGTGGAGGCCCTGCGCCAGGAGTAAGTTATGACCCGTGACCTGCTGAAAGAAGCCTACGGCGCCATGCGGCACAACCGCCGGCGCACCGCGCTCACCACGCTGGGTATGGCCTGGGGCATCGCCACGGTGGTGATCCTGCTGGCCTTCGGCTCAGGCTTCGAGCAAGCCATCAACCTGATCTTCAGCTCCTGGGGCACGGACATGATCATGGCCTTTCCCGGGCGCACATCGCTGCAGGCTGGCGGCTCCAAGGCGGGCAGCGAAGTCAGGCTGAAGCTCGCCGACGTGGACTACATCCGCAACGAAGTTCCGATGATCAAGGGCATCACGCCGCTGTTCGACAAGCGGAACGGCGCCACCATCCAGCACGACACGCGCACCTTCACCAACCTTTTCCTGACCGGGGTGTATCCGGTATATCAGCGCATCCGCCGCTTCGACGTCGAGGAAGGGCGGGGCTTGACGGAGCAGGATGAGTTCACTCGCGCGCGCGTGGCCGTGATCGGCGACGAAGCCAAGAAGAAGCTTTTCTCGGGACAGCTTGCGGTGGGGCAGAACATCCGCATCAACGGCATGACCTTTCAGGTGATCGGGGTTTATCAGCACAAAGTGCAGGGTGGCGACGATAACGACAACAGCACGGTCGTCATCCCTTTCAGTACCATGGGCGACCTCTACGACACGCAGTACATTACCGGCATGGCAATGGATTACGAAGGCGAGGACCACCGCCAGCTCGCGCGCGTCGTGCGCGCGGTGCTGGCCGGGCACCATAACTTCCGCCCCGACGACCGCCGCGCCGTGTTCATCGCTGACATCAAGGAAGACTTCGACGAGTTCAAGATCGTGACCGCGGCCCTGAAGGTGCTGCTGGCCTTCATCGGCGCGCTGACGCTCGGCATCGGCGGCATCGGCCTGATGAATATCATGCTGGTCTCGGTGCAGCAGCGCACCCGCGAGATTGGCGTGGAGAAGGCCCTGGGCGCGCAGAAGCGTCAGATTCTCTTCCAGTTCCTGGCGGAAGCGCTGGCCATCACCTTCGCCGGCGGACTGGCCGGCATCGTGATCGCCTACCTGATCTCGTGGACCGTGGGCTCGATCACGCTGATGAGCGCCTTCGGCGAGAACAGCAACGCCGGCGACATCCACCTGGGCATCAACCTGAGCAGCCTGATCGTGGCGACGATCATCCTGAGCCTGGTGGGGATCATCAGCGGGATGCTGCCGGCGATCCGAGCCGCTGGGCTCGATCCGATTGAGTCGCTGCACTACGAATA
>DATKLD010000127.1:0-2971 GCA_035542595.1 Terriglobales bacterium | reverse complement strand
CTACCGCATCGCCGAGCAGATCGGCGCCGGGGGCATGGGCGTGGTCTTCCGAGCGCACGATGAGCGTTTGGAACGCGACGTGGCCCTGAAAGTCCTGCTGCCTGGCACTCTGGCCGATGACTTCGCCCGCAGACGCTTCCGGAAGGAGGCGTTGGCACTCTCCCGCCTGAACCATCCCAACATCGCCACCGTGCATGACTTTGACACCCAGGAGGGAATCGACTTCCTGGTCACGGAACTCATCGCCGGCGTCACGTTGGATGACCGGTTGTTGAGCGGCCCCCTGCCGGAGAACGACCTTCTGCACATCGCCCTGCAGTTGGCCGAAGGACTGGAGGCAGCGCACCGTGAAGGAGTGATTCACCGCGACCTGAAACCTGGGAACCTAAGGCTGACGCCTGAAGGTCGGCTGAAGATATTGGACTTCGGGCTAGCGAAGCGCGTGGATCCGGCCGACCAGGCGTCGGTAACGCAGAGTGTCCTGGAGGTCGGTCCGGCGGGCACGCTGGCCTACATGGCGCCGGAGCAACTCCGGGACGAGAAGGTGGACGCGCGCAGCGACATCTGGGCCGCCGGTGTCGTGCTCTACGAAATGGCCACGGGGAGGCGCCCATTTGAGGGGAAGACGTTAACCGCAGTGACAGATCAGATTCTTCATGCTCACATCCCCGCGCCCAACGTGTTGCAGCCACGTCTTTCCCCGCGCCTGGCAGGCATCATTCTGAAGTGCCTGGAGAAGGAAGCGGAGAAGCGATACCAGTCAGCAAAGGAATTACAGGCGGACCTGCAGCGGCTCATATCGCCCACAGCCGCGGCAAGCGCCGCCCCCGTCGCAGCCCGCAAACGGGCTCGTCCGAAATGCATCCGGTCAGTGGCCGTGCTGCCGCTTAGCAATTTCTCCCGCGATCCTGAGCAGGAGTACTTTGCCGACGGAATGACCGAAGCCCTGATCTGCGATCTGGCCAAGCTCCGGGCGTTGAAAATCACCTCCCGCACGTCGGTGATGCGCTACAAGGAAACCGGAACTCCGCTGCCGCAGATTGCCGAGGAACTGAATGTCGATGCAGTGGTGGAAGGTTCGGTGATGCGAGTCGGTCCGCGCGTGCGCATCACTGCCCAGCTCATCCACGCTGCCAGCGATACCCACCTGTGGGCGGAAAGCTACGAGCGCGACTTCGAGGACGTGCTCCTTCTCCAAACTGACATCGCCCGCGCCATTGCCCGGGAAATCCAAGTGGCGGTGACGCCAGAAGAAGCCAGGCGGTTGAGCGGCGCACGCCGCGTAAACCCTGATGCCTACGAGGCCTATCTCAAGGGTCGCTTTCATTGGTACAAACTCTCCCGCGAGCATCTCGATACTGCGATGGAATACTTCCAACTCGCCGTGGAGAAGGATCCCAGCGATGCGCTTGCCTATGCAGGCGTTCAGGCTGTGTGGGGCTCCCGCGCGGACTGTGGACTGATGCGACCTCGGGATGCACTTCCCAAGGCAAAAGCCGCGGCGCTGAGAGCGATCGAGCTGGATGACTCGCTCGCCGAAGCCCATATCAGCCTGGGCAATTGCCTTGCGGAAAACTGGAACTGGGGTGACGCGGAAAAGGAGTACAAGCGGGCCATCGAGCTCATGCCCAACTCTGCCGAGGCACACTTCTTCTATTCAGACTTGTTGGTTTCGCGGCGACGCTCTGACGAATGGAGAGTACACATTGAGCGGGCACTGGAATTGGATCCGCTCAATTTCTTTTTTCAGTGTTTCTATGGCTGGCACCTGCTCTACCTGCGCCGCTATGACGAGGCGATCGCGGAACTCCGCAAGGCGCTTAGAACCGAGCCGAATTTGCCCCCGGCGCATTTGCGTCTCTGGGGTGCCTTCTACGCAAAGGGGATGTACGAGGAAGCCGTGGGAGCGGCGAAGGCGTTTTTTGCTGTGTTAGGGGACAAGGAAATTGTGCAAGCCCTGCAGAGCGGCTACGCTGCCGCCGGCTATTCTGGAGCGATGCGTGCGGCAGCGGAGACGCTGAGCCAGCGTTCCCATCTGACCTACGTTCAACCCACACAGATCGCGCGTCTGTACGCTCACGCCGGCGACAAAGACCACGCCCTGCAATGGCTGGAGAAGGCCTTCGAGGAGCAGCTCCCAGCCATGGTCCATCTCGGTGTCGACTTGGATTGGGAGATCCTGCGCGATGACCCGCGGTTCCAGGACTTGCTGCGCCGCCTGAACCTCTAATGAAAGGAGGGCCCCAATGACCAACCGGGAATTTTTTATTCGTTGCTGGGAAGACGAGTATCCGGTCTTCGTGAAGACTTTGAAGGCAGTCCCCGCCGACAAGCTTGACCACCGACCGTGCCCGAACTCGCGCTCGGCTGCCGATCTGGTGTGGTTGCAGGTTGTAGAAAAACGGTGCTGGATTGAGCTGCTGGACACGGGGAAGATCAACTGGGTGCTGCCCCCGATCACCATGAATCTGGCTGAGATGATCGCCGCCTATGAGAAAGCACACGGTGTGCTGGCCCCGCGCCTGAGGACCGTGGACGAAACGAGTTGGCTGGAGAAGCCTACCCAATTTGTGGTTGATGGTCGCGTGTTCTTTGAGACAAGCATGGGGCACATGTTCTGGCTCGGTCTCTTCGATGCGATCCATCATCGCGGCCAGCTTACTGTGTATATTCGCCCGATGGGTGGCAAGGTGCCGGCCATCTATGGTCCCTCGGCAGATGATGAGGTGGACCTTCACCAGCCTCTGTTTGGCATGTAGGCCGTTCAGCCCCGAGTGCCGGCGAAGAGGCCGGAACTCGCCCTGCTCAGGGACGCCGCCTGCGCACAGGGGCCGCTTTCTCCTGTCCGGGAGGGAGCACGCGGCGCACCATCACGCCGTTGAGCTTGTAAGTGCGGACGTCAACATTGCCGGCATCGTCCTTCACGCGCAGCACGAAGATCGGCAGCTTGCCCTCTTTTTCAAAATCCTGC
>DATKLD010000126.1:0-6389 GCA_035542595.1 Terriglobales bacterium | reverse complement strand
GCATCCGGCCGGCGATCCGGAAAAATTGGGGACCGTCTCTTTCCCCGTCTCCTGCACGCCGGCGGCGCAGAAACAGTTCCAGCGCGGCGTGGCCATGATGCACTCGTTCTGGTACGAGGAAGCCGAGCGGACCTTCAACGAGGTGGCCAAGGCCGATCCCGCGTGCGCCATGGCGTACTGGGGCCTGGCCATGAGCTACTTCCATCCCATCTGGGACGGGCGCGGACCCAATGCCGCCATCTTGAAAAAAGGATGGGAAGCAGTTGAGAAGGCTAAGTCGCTGGGCGCGAAGACGGAGCGCGAGCGCGACTACGTGGCGGCCATCGAGACGTTCTACAAGGATTCCGACAAGCTGGACCACCGCACGCGCGTGCTGGCCTACGAGAGCGCCATGGAGCGCGTGTATACCCGCTATCCCGAAGACCGGGAGGCCGCGGCGTTCTATTCGCTGGCCCTGCTGGGGACAGTGGCGGCGTCACCGGTGGACAAGACGCTGGCGCGGCAGAAGAAGGCCGGCGAGATCGCGGAGAAAGTTTTCGCCGCCGAGCCCAACCATCCCGGCGCGGCGCACTACGTGATCCACTCGTACGACTATCCGGAGCTGGCGCAGAAGGCCCTGCCGGCGGCGCGCGCCTACGCCAAGATCGCGCCCGATGCGCCGCACGCTCTGCACATGCCCTCGCACATCTTCACCCGCCTGGGCCTGTGGCAGGAATCCATCGATTCCAACATCGCCTCTGCCCGCGCGGCGCAGAAGGTTGGAATGGTGGGAGAGCAATTGCACGCCAGCGATTACCTGGAATACGCCTATCTCCAGAGAGGCGAAGACGAACAGGCAAAAAGAGTGCTCGACCAGATGGCGGCCAATAAGACAGGTCTGCCAAGTTACTTCGCGGGCGTGTACGCGACGGCAACCATGCCGGCACGCTACGTGATCGAGACACGGCGGTGGAGCGAAGCAGCGAAGCTGGAGGTCCCATCCGGTTCGCCCGGCGGGAAGCTCTCGTGGGCAGAGGCAACGGTCTATTACGCGCGTGCGCTGGGCAGCGCGCACACCGGCGATGTGGAAGGAGCGCGCCAGGCGATTCAAAAGCTTGAGGCGGCGCGCGACCAGCTTACCGGACTGCAGGAAAGCTACTGGGCAGGGCAGGTGGAAATCCAGCGCCGCGAGGCCGCCGGGATGCTTGCCTTTGCGCAAGGCAAGAAAGACGAGGCGCTGGAGCTGCTGCGATCGGCCGCCGACATGGAAGACGCCTCAGACAAGCACCCGGTCACGCCCGGCCCGGTGAAGCCGGCACGTGAGCTGCTGGGCGAATTCCTGCTCACGACCGGGAAGCCAGCGGAGGCCCTGGCGGCGTTCGAGAGCACGCTTCAACGGTCTCCCAACCGGTTCAATGCTCTTTACGGGGCGGCCACGGCGGCGCAGACGGCGGGCCAGCGCGAAAAAGCCCGCCACTACTTCCAGGGGCTGATCGCCGTGAGCGATCCTCGTTCGCAACGTCCCGAACTGAGCACCGCGAAGTCGTACCTGCAAGAGGTTGCGAAGAAGTAGCTACAGGCGCGGTTTTTTCAGTTCCGCAGTTTCGGTTAGAATCGAAAAGGCCACTCACATGCCGCACGGCGCGGAGAGGTGGGTGAGTGGTTGATACCACCGCACTCGAAATGCGGCATACCCGTAAGGGTATCGGGGGTTCGAATCCCTCCCTCTCCGCCAGAAGTTTCTTGGCCGCGTGGGCCTGTGCCCGTCCTACAATTCGAGAAACTTTTTATGCTTCCGAGCATCCGACAAACCATGGAGTGCAGGAGGTGCCTATTCGGTCCCCAAAGCACCGCTTAGCAGCACTGCTCATCCTCGTGGCGGCCGCTGAAGCCGCCGTCCTCCTGACCGGCGATGCGCGCGTTACGGCACAAGATCAAGCTCCGCCTCCACCAGCCGCTGAGGAAGCGGCTCCGCCCGCGGAGGAGGGGCCCTACGTCAAGCTCTCCAAGCAACAGCTTGGGCGGCTAGTGGCGCCGATCGCGCTGTATCCGGATTCGCTCGTAGCGCAAGTTCTGGCAGCCTCGACTTACCCGTCGCAGATCGTCGACGCTGAGGAATGGCTGAAAGCACACCCGGGGCTGAGCGCTGCGGATCTGGCGGCGCAGGTTGACAAACAGCCGTGGGAGCCGAGCGTCAAGGCGCTCGTGCAATTTCCCTCCGTGCTGGCCAATCTGAGCTCCAACCTCGGCTGGACCTCGGAACTTGGCGATGCCTACTACAACCAGCCCGAGGAAGTGATGAAAGCCGTCCAGGAGATGCGCAAGAAAGCGCGGAAGGCAGGCAATCTCAACTCGACCCCGCAACTGAATGTCGTCGATCAGGAGGGGAAGATCGACATCGAGCCGGTTGAGACAAACGTGGTTTACGTGCCGGCCTACGATCCCTGGCTTGTCTATGGCTATCCGATCGCGCCCTGGCCGTATTGGGTAGAAGTCCCCGGCGTCTGGTGGGCGGGTCCCGGAATTTATTTTGGCGTGGGCTATCCCATCCTACCGTTTTACACATTCGGCTGGGGATGGGGTGGCTGGGGCGTCGATTGGTATCACTGGCATGTGCACTACCACGGAAGGCCTTATTTCGCGCGCGGACCGGCGTTCTTCGATCGCAGGGCATACTACGGCGGCCGTGGCGATTTTTATCATCCCAGGAACATGCGCCCCAATGCCGGAGATCGAGGGGGGTATCGTGGATTTAATCCACCCCGGAACGGAACGGGCGTCCGGTCCGGAGAATTCAGCGGTATCGACCATGGCGGCGCCACCAGAGGTTACTCCGCGCGTGGGCAGAGCAGTTACGGTGGTGGCTTCCATGGCGGAGGATTCGCCGGCGGCGGGTTCCACGGTGGTGGTGGGCGGCGCTAGATCGCACTAAGAGCAAAAAGAGGGAAGCATAATGTCGCGCAGCATAAAGCAATCTCTCCGGAGGCAGGCACTCCCCGCCGTCCTCGTGGTTTCGTCTGTGATCGCGATGACGCTGGCCTGTTTGCCCGTCGATGCGCAGCAGGCGGCGGCAAAGCAGGCCTCCACTCAACCGTCGCAACCGCCAGGGGGTAGATCCTTCGCTTCTCCGGAGGACGCGGTCGCCGCGCTGTACGCCTCCGCTCTCAGAAACGATGAAAACGAGCTGCTTGCGATTCTCGGGCCGGGAGCAAAGGAAGTCATTCATTGGAACGACGACCCCGCGGTTCGCCAGGCTCGGCGGGAAGAATTCGTGCGGAAGTACGATCAAATGCACCGCCTGGTAAAGGAGCCGGATGACACCGTGGCGCTCTACGTCGGCGCGGAAAACTGGCCGGCTCCGATTCCGCTGGTGGAGTACAAAGGCGCCTGGTATTTCGACGCCAGACTGGGCAAGCTGGAGATTCTGTACCGGCGCATCGGCAGGAATGAAATCGAGGCGCTGGAAGTCTGCCACACGCTCGTGGACGCCGAGAAAGAGTATTTCGCCAGTGCGCACCACTACACGGCGAAGTTTGTCAGCACGCGTGAAGCGCGTGACGGTCTCTACTGGGTTGGCTCTGCGAAGAGCCCTATCGGTCCCTATCTGGCACATGCCGGCGTGAGCGACTCGGGGGGCGGAAACCACCAGGCGTTCCACGGTTATTACTATCGAGTTCTGGCTCTCCCGGGCGCGCAGGATGGCAAGACGACCGGCGGTTTCGCTGTCGTGGCGTTTCCGGCAGAGTATCGTACTTCCGGAGTCATGACCTTTCTGATGGACCAGAATGGCAACGCGTACCAGAAGGACTTGGGTCCGGCAACAAACAAGGTAGCCAGAGCAGTCAAAGCGTTTAATCCCGATAGCAGCTGGAAAAAAGTCGAGTAGGCGGACGGATGTTGGGATTGGAGAGGGATCCCTACCTCTCCGCAACTCTTTGCTGGTTTCTCGCTTTGCTCAGGATTTCGGCCAGCGGCCCGGCCGCGCAGCGCGCGATAGCTCACTTCCCGGTCTGAGTCTTGACGGCAAGCAGTTCCTCGAGGAACTCATCCCGAGTAAGCACTCCCTTCCTCTCCAGAAGCTGCAACAGCGCCTCCAGGGATGGCTCGGCGCAAGCCTGAGCGGTAGCCGTGTGCATCTGGCGAGGTGTTGCGGCAGCCAGGCGGGCAATAAGCTGATGCAGGCGCAGCCAATCGTCTGGCTGCATTTGCGTGAAGGCGATCCCGTTGCCCACCGCGGGATGCGAAGTCCGCACTTTGCCCCGCCCACAAATCTTCAGTTCGTCAACGTAAATCACCAATTCGACATTGGTCTGCAGAGGGAGTGGTGACATGGTTTCCACGTAGCATCCCCCCAGCCCGATGTCGGCCAGCCTCACCCACACGGGAAGCCCCGTACCTTCCTTACTCAGTTGCACTCCGCCGCTGCACTGATAGCGTGGATACCGGCGCCGTTCCCTGCCGGGCGTGCCGGCCGCCTCGGTTTGCAGGGCCGGTACTGGTTCCCCGGTAAGGATCTGAGGTCCCAGTCCGAAATCACCCTTGCCTGGGCTCTGTTGCAGGGCCTCCGCCCAAATGCATTTGTCAGGCTCCAGAGAGGCGATGCCGATCTGGCCTTGTTCCGGCGTGCCCTGTTGCCCGATCCATACCACGCGAAAGCGTGCCTTCTGGTTTCCGTGCTGCACTCCGATCATTTCGCCAGGCTGCTTCAGGCACATGACGCCCGCCAGTCGCGCCCCCTTTGCGCTGACTTCGATCGTGCGTGCGATCTGCGAAAAGGGTTTGCCCGCGAAGTCCATTCCCCATACGCGGACTTCCAGTTGCATCGGAACCCGCAACTCGCGGAGCGGTTCCATTTCTCAACTTCCTCGTGAACGGAGCGAAATCGGGCCAGACTGGGGGCGGATTGGGCTGCCTCTCTCTAAGCGGCCCCGGCCAGTCACTTAGACAGTATCAAATCAACGGCGTCTGTGTTACGTGACTTTAGGCCAGTGGCAAACTGGCCTCACGATTAGCGGAGAGAATGCGGGCTTCGCCGCTACTGCCCGAGCATCCCTTTTTTCAGGTCCGCAGTCGGCGGCTTCGGCCCCAGCCACACCGAGAAGAGCACCGGGGCAAAGGCTGGAGCGGCGATGGTCAGCTTCTCCTTGCCGTTGATGGCGAAAGTCGTGCCCGTGCCGGGGAGGTAGGTGAAGACCATCTGGTCGCCCTCCTTGACGGGCTCGAGCGCATCGAGGAAACGGTCGATGTCGGCCTTCATGGTCTTCCGGGCGTCGGGCGTATTGTTGTCGAACGACTCGTTGAACGCATCCACCAACTGGCTCTTGCTCACGCCGCGGAGAAACTGCATGACGATCCGCTTCGGCGCCTCGGCCTTGATGATGGCGTCAGGGTCCGAGGACTTCTGCTCAAGGTAGAGCCCGGCGACGTAAACCTTCACCACGAACTTCTTTCGCAATCCCAGGCCGTTGAGCACCAGCTTTGTGCCCCCCACCTGTGCCGTGTCCGGCAAGGTTACCCCCGCCAGACTGGCGGCATGGAGATCGAACATCGAGGCCACTACGAACACCGCAACGGCAAGACTTGATCGCATGGGTTTCCCTCCCTGTCTCCTGGATTCTGAGATTACTGCCTGACATCGTGGCCAGCCGCAATGATACAGAGCACACCTCGATGTGATGGGCGCAAGTCATCTCCTGCCGCGGATTCCTGCCGGTTGAGGCCGCACGAAGGCCAAGCGTAAAATGCAGTTGTCGCCTCATCCCCATGCCCAAACGTCCCAAAGACGAGCCGCGCCATATCCAGATGCCCGCATCGCGGACCACCACCCGCTGCGCGCTGTGCGGGGCGCTGGTCCAGCCGCTCGATGAGTCTTCGGGACAGTGCTCGCAGTGCGGAGGATCGCTGCACTCCTGCAAGCAGTGCACCTACTTCGACACCTCCGCGCGCTACGAGTGCCAGCAGCCCATCCCGGAGCGCATCGCGCGCAAGGACGCCGCCAACCAGTGCACATTTTTCTCAATGCGGGTGCGCGTGGAGCGCGAGACCACCTCGGCCGGCGTCAGCCGTCCGGAAGATGCGCGCAAGGCCTTCGAACGCCTATTTAAGAAATAAATCCGCGTTTATCCGCGTTCATCCGCGGCCCATTCGACAGCGTCGCTTCACTCCGCTGCTCAGGGCAGGCTACCGAAGTTACGCCACGAAGTACTTCGCGTCGGGATGGTGCACCACGATGGCCGAAGTGCTCTGCTCCGGCTCGAGCAGAAAGCCCGTGGTCAGGCGGACGCCGATGGTCTCCTCGGGGTGGAGCAGCGCGAAGATTTTTGTCTGGTCTTCCAGATTCGGGCACGCCGGATAGCCGAACGAGTAGCGCGAGCCGCGGTACTTCTGGTGGAAGAGATCGGTGATGCGCG
>DATKLD010000125.1:0-15585 GCA_035542595.1 Terriglobales bacterium | reverse complement strand
TTGCGTCCGCTGTTCCGCAATGCAGGATGGTTGCGGCAATTGACGTCCCTGCCGCGGGTCCTGCACCGGCCGGCGATCGGGGTGTTGCGATCGCCGCGGGTGACGCGGTTCCTGATCGGCAAGACCCGGATGTCGGTCATGCCACTCGGCGGATGGCATCCTCGCCCACGATTTCCGCTCTGACCAGCTACCGAGTGTTTAGATCAGTGCCGTCCACGACGATGGGATGGCCGGGATTCCCCGATTATCTTACGACCAGCACTTCCCGCACATTGTCCCGCGCCAGAAAGAACTTGATGGACGAGAAATCGCGGAACAGGTTTTCGATATGGCGGTTATTGAAGACGCGCTGCAGGCGGAATCGCGGTCCGGGCTGGAGTTCGAGCGTATCTCCGCCGGCGATGTGGTAGCGGTAGTAAGGGGCATCGGGGCCGGCATCGCGCGTGTGAAAGAAGGCCAGCAGGATGCCCTTGGGCTTGAGGATGTGGTGGATGCGGTTGACCATGGGCTTGACCAGCACCTCATGCAGGTAATCCGGCGTGTCCCAGCACAGGATAGCGTCGAAGGTAGTGGGGGCGTACACCAGGTTCTCGGCCAGGAAGCGGTCAGCGTCGCGGGTAGGGCGGCCATCCTCGCCCGGCACTACCAGCGCTGGGTCCTCGGCTTCCTTCAGCACGTCTTCGTTGTACGCCTTGTGTCCCAGACCGGTAAGGTAGGCGATGTTGGTGGGCGAAGTCGGGCCCAGGTCCAGGATGCGCAGGCCCTCTTCCTCATCGACAGCGCGAGTGAACTCCGCCAGGCCGCTGGAGCGGCGTCGCAGGCGCTGGCCCTGCTCGGCGGCCGATGTGGCACTGGCGGCTTCTGTGCTTCCCCGAAACCGACGGAAGAGGTGCGTCACGGGACTCAGTTACAGCCGATCCAATTCTACGCCAGGCCGGCTTCAACCTTTACTTGAAGGATCCCGGAGGTTACTTTTTCTGCTCGACCAGCGCCTCCGGCGTGGCGCCGGAGACAGCGGGCCTTTCCGTGAAACCGCCGGCCGCGCCGCTGGTAGCCACGGTCTCCACGGCCTCGCGCTTGGGCTCGGCCTTGGGCGCTTCGCGCTGGGTTTCGATGGAGCCTTTGAAGACGGCGCCATCCTCGATGACGATGCGCTGGGTGACGATGTCGCCGGTAAGCACGGCGCTCTTTTTCAGTTCGACGCGCTCGCGGCCGTGGACGTTGCCGTTCAACTGTCCCTGCACCACGATGTCACGCGCATTGACGCCGGCCCGCACCCGGGCATGGGGTCCGATGGTGAGGTGGTGCTCCCGCAGATCGATCTTGCCCTCTACCTCGCCATCGAGATAGAGATCCTCGCTGCCCGAGAGCTCGCCCTTGATCACTACCGACTTTCCGATATGAGCGACCGCAGCGTGCGCGCCGCCACTGGGTCCGGATGTTTCCATAGCAAATCTCCCGCCGGCTTGGGGGTGCACCACTACGTCTCCGCTGGATAGCGGGGGGAAACCACCCCCCGAACTATACCCTCTCAACTGGACATGCAGCAATCGGTAACTTGGCCAGGCGGTTGATGTCCCGGAGTCATCCCCCGGGAGAAGGCAGGCCCAAGGCGTTACGCAAGCCACCGGCCTGTGGCATCATGGGCGCGAAGCAACACCCAGGGGCGCGAAGGGCGTCTAAAGTGGAAACGGCTCCAATGAGGATCATTCGTAAAGCACTGATCGTGGCCGGGGGCTGCTGCGTGTTAGTGGGCGCAGCGGTTGCCACCCAGGAGGCGCCGCCTTCCCGCGCTCCGCAAGGCCCTGCCCAGGAGCTGGTGCGACGCGTGATCGCCAACGAAGACAAGGCCAGCACGGAACCTGTGCGCTTGCTGTACCGCTTGCGTACGGAGACCCCCAAGGGGTCCGTCACCAAGGAAATGGTGGAGACCAACGACGGTGTGGTGGCGCGACTCATCGCACTCAATGACAAGCCGCTTTCAGCGGAACAGCGCCAGAAGGACGACGAGCGGCTGCAGAAGCTGGCCAGCGATCCTCAGGCGCGCACTGCCAAGAAGAAGCAGCAGAAAGAAGACGAAGAGCGTACCACCAGGATGGTGAAGGCGCTGCCCGACGCCTTTTTGTACGAGTACGATGGCTTCGAGCCGGGCAAGAACGGGCAGCATCTTATCCGGCTTAAGTTCAAGCCCAACCCAAAGTACGAAGCGCCGAACCGCGAGTTGCAGGTGTACTACGGCATGGAAGGCGCCATGCTGATCGATCCCGCGGAAGAGCGGCTGGTCAAGATCGACGCGCACCTGTTCAAGGGTGTCAACTTCGGATGGGGGATCCTGGGCCACCTCGACCCCGGCGGACGGTTTGCGGTCGAGCAGTCGCGCGTGGGCGGCGACCGCTGGGAGGTCGCGGAGATGCACCTGCGGTTTACTGGCAAGGTCCTGCTGTTCAAGAGCCTCAACATCAACCAGCATGAGACCGCGTTCGACTACCGGCGCGCTCCCGAGAATCTGACCCTTACCGAGGGGATCGAGTTCCTCAAGAAGCAGCCGGAATACCTGGCGGAAAAGCAAAACCAGCAGCGGTAGCGCAGGGGCATCTCGCCGGCCGACACACTAATTCCATTCCAAAATATGCGCAGAGACGCAGCATACTGCGTCTCTACAGGAACTACTCCTGCAACGTGGATTGTTCCCTCTCGGGCGAGCGCAGCAGGCGTTCGACCGAATAGGGCAGACGGCGGGAAGGCTCGTGATAGTGACGGGTCTGCATCTCGCCCAGCAGGCCGAGGGCGAGCATCTGCACCCCGGCCACGATCAGCACGGCGGAGAAGACGATGAAGGGCGCATGCTCGTCGATCACGTCCATCATGGGGTGCATGAACTTGAGGACGGCCAGCCAGGTGGCGACGGCGCCCCCGATCAGGATGCCGGCCATTCCCATGCTTCCGAAGAAGTGCAGCGGGCGCGAGAGGTAGCGCAGCAGGAAACGGATGGTCAGCAGGTCGAAGAAAACGCGGAAGGTCCGCGAGATGCCATAGTGCGAGTTGCCATGCTCGCGATGACTGTTGTTGATGGGTACTTCGCAGATGCTGGCGCCGTACCAGGAGGCCAGGGCAGGAATAAAGCGGTGCATCTCGCCGTACAACGGGATCTGCTGCAGCACGTCGCGGCGGTAGGCCTTGAAGGTGGTGCCGAAGTCGTGGATGTGGACCCCGCTCAGCTTGGCCATCAGCCAGTTGGCGCAGCGCGAAGGGATGCGGCGCATCCACAGGTTGTCCCGCCGGCGGTGGCGCCAGCCGCTGACGATGTCGTAGCCCTGGGCGAGCTTCTCTACAAACTTAGGGATGTCTTCCGGGTCGTGCTGCAGGTCGCCGTCCATGGCGATGATGTACTCGCCCTGGGCGTGGTCGAAGCCGGCGGCCAGGGCGGAAGTCTGGCCGAAATTGCGGCGCAGCTTCACCCCCACCACCCGGCTGTCCACGGTGGCGATCTCTTCCAGCAGGCGGAAAGTGGCGTCGCGGCTGCCGTCGTCCACGAACACCATCTCAAAGCTCTCGCCCGTAGCTTCCATAACCGCCTTCAGGCGGTCGTAAAGCACTGTGATGTTCTCTTGTTCGTTATGGAACGGAACCACGATGGAATATTTGATCATGGGGAGGTGGAGCGATTATACCCTGCAAACACGCGAAATCAGGCTACTTTTAACGCGCGCCGGACGAGGAAGCAAGAGCCCGCCTGTGCCTCTCCGGGAACGCCGGAGATGAGGCCCGCCGGTGTGATGGTCGTCACATCCCGCTGTGACCCCCGCCCTAGGCTGGCGCGACTCCGGCGCGGTTTCATAGACGCAGGCCACGAATCATGCATTGTGGGGTGGCGTATGTTAACAAATTTCGAAACCGATACCGGGCGAGTCACTGCCGAGATCACCACCAGCGATGTGCTGCGCATCGCCCGCGAAGTAGGCATGCCGGTGAGCGCCAAGGAGGCGGAGCGTTTCCTGCGCGACGGCGCCCGCGCTCATGGGATGTGGAAGCACATGGTCGAAGCCGGACGGCAATACATCGCTGAGACCCTGGAAGCCGAGCGTCAGGATCTCTGGTGGAGCGAGATTTCGGGCGCGCCTGGTGAGGGACCCGAGGAGTACGACGCATGACAATTCTATGGTCGCTGCTGGCCGTGTTGTTCGTGCTGGCGCCCACGTTCATCGGGGTGCTGCTGTGGACGGATAAACCCAGCAGCCGGTAGGGTAGCCGCTGCAGCTGCTCCCTCCCCGGAAGATCACCTGAGACCTGGCAAGCTGGATGTTTGCGAGTTTCCCGCGACGTGTTCCCAGCGGCTTCCGCCCCCTGAGATTCCACATCCGATTAGCGCTCTATCCCCTCGTTGAGGGATACTAGGCACAGCACTGCTGATCATAGTGAGGCCTTCATGACCACGCTTACTGCCAAGCTTCCCTCCAAGATGGGCGCGGGCAAGGTCGTCATCGATCCCGCGCACGACCTGCTGCGGATGGAAAGCCATCCCCTTGATCACATCTTTTCGCCCAAGAATGTAGCCCTCATCGGCGCCACGGAGCGCCAGGGCAGCGTTGGGCGCACGGTGCTGTGGAACCTGCTGAGTTCGCCCTTCGGCGGCACCGTCTATCCCATCAACCCCAACCGGCCGAGCGTACTGGGAATCCGCGCCTATCGCGACCTCCGCGAATTGCCGGAGAAGCCCGACCTGATCGTGGTCACCACCCCGGCAGCGACGGTGCCGGCCATCATTCGCGAGGGGGTGGAGTTGGGCGTGCCCGCGGGCATCGTGATTTCCGCCGGCTTCAAAGAGCACGGCGAAGCCGGCAAGGAACTGGAGCGCCAGATCGCGGAGACCATTCGCGGGAAGATGCGCATCATTGGTCCCAACTGCCTGGGAGTGATGAATCCTGTCGGCGGCCTGAATGCTACCTTCGCCAGCGCCATGGCGCGGCAGGGCAACGTGGCCTTCATCAGCCAGAGCGGCGCGCTCTGCACCGCGGTGCTGGACTGGAGCTTGCGCGAGATGGTGGGCTTCAGCGGCTTCGTCTCGATTGGCTCCATGCTGGACGTGGGCTGGGGCGACCTGATCGACTACTTCGGCCACGACCCGCGCACGCACAGCATCGTCATCTACATGGAGTCGGTGGGCGACGCGCGCGCGTTTCTTTCCGCCGCCCGCGAAGTATCGCTTTCGAAGCCTGTGATCGTAATCAAGGCAGGACGCAGCGCCGCCGCGGCCAAGGCCGCAGCTTCCCACACCGGCTCGCTGACCGGCAGCGATGAGGTGCTCGATGCCGCTTTCCGCCGCGTGGGCGTGCTGCGCGTTAATTCCATCGCCGACATCTTCTACATGTCAGAGGTCCTGGCCAAGCAGCCGCTTCCGCGCGGACCGCGTCTGGCTATCCTTACCAATGCCGGCGGCCCCGGCGTGCTGGCCACCGACGCCCTGGTCTCCCTGGGCGGCGAGCTCGCCGAGCTGTCCCCGGAGACCATGGAGGCTTACAACAGCTTTCTGCCCGCGCCCTGGAGCCACAACAATCCCATTGACATCCTGGGCGACGCTGAGCCCGAGCGCTACGCCAAGGCGCTGGAGATCGCCGCCAAGGATCCCGGCATTGACGGCATGCTGGTCGTGCTTACACCGCAAGGCATGACGAATCCCACGCAGATTGCCGAGCAGCTCCGGCCCTACGCGAACTCTACCGGCAAGCCGGTGCTGGCCAGTTGGATGGGAGGGGCCGATGTCGCCGGCGGTGAGGAGATCCTGAACCGCTCTGGCATACCCACCTTCCCCTTCCCGGATACTGCCGCCAAGGCGTTCTATTACATGTGGAGGTATGCCTACAACCTGAAGGGATTGTACGAGACACCGTCGCTGCGGCATGGAGAGCACCACGACCCCGCGCTCGCCGAGAGCATCGTTAAGAAGGTCCACGACAGCGGACGCACCATCCTCACCGAATACGAGTCCAAGCAGTTGTTGGCCGCCTATGGCATCCCTACCGTGCGCACTGAGATCGCGGAGAACGCTGGCGAGGCCGGGCGCATTGCCGAGCAGATCGGCTATCCCGTGGTACTCAAGCTCCATTCCGAGACCATCACCCACAAGACAGACGTGGGCGGCGTACAGCTCAATCTGAAGAACGCCGATGAGGTCCGCACCGCGTTTGACAAGATTCGCTCTCTGGTGGAACAGAAGAAAGGCCCCGGGAATTTCCTGGGCGTGACCGTGCAGCCCATGGCCAAACTGGACGGCTACGAGCTGATCATCGGCAGCTCGATTGACACTCAGTTCGGCCCCGTGCTGCTGTTCGGCGCCGGCGGTCAATTGGTCGAGGTTTCCAAAGACAGCGCGCTGGCTCTGCCGCCGCTCAACTCAACTCTCGCGCGCCGCATGATGGAGCAGACCAAAATCTACACCGCGCTCAAGGGCGTGCGCGGGCGTCCGCCGGTGGACCTGGCGGCGCTCGAAGATCTGCTGGTGCGCTTCAGCGAGCTGGTGACCGAACAGCCCCGCATCAAGGAGATCGACATCAACCCGCTGCTGGCCTCGCCGGAGCGCCTGCTCGCGCTGGATGCGCGCGTGCTGTTGCACCCCAGGGAAGTGGCGGACGACGCGCTGCCACATCCCGCCATCCGGCCCTATCCCGCTCAGTATGTCGGTGACTGGACGATGAAGGACGGCACTCGCGTCACCATCCGCCCCATTCGTCCCGAGGATGAACCGGCGATCATCCGGTTCCACGAAAAGCTTTCCGAGCGCAGCGTGTATATGCGCTACTTCCAGCCGCTCAAATTGAGCACACGCACCGCGCACGAGCGGCTGGCGCGCATCTGCTTTATTGATTACGACCGGGAAATGGCGCTGGTGGCCGAGCGCCGCGATCCTGCAGGCGGCGAGCCGCCGATCCTGGGCGTTACCCGCCTGAGCAAGATCCATGGCACCGACTCGGCCGAATCGGCGGTGGTGATTCTGGACGAGGCCCAGCACCGGGGACTGGGGACGGAACTCGTGCGCCGCAGTATCGAGGTGGCCCGCGCCGAGAAGCTCAAGCGCGTTATCTCGAACATTCTTCCGGAAAATGTCGAAATGCGCGCCGTGTGCCAGGGCCTGGGGTTTAAGCTCCACCACGAAATCGAGGACAACGTCTTGCGCGGGGTGCTGGAGCTGTAATGCCGGCGTCTGACCGCCGGTCACACCAGGGTTTGTAACCGTTGCGGCGAATCACCTCGCCATCGCTACTCCCGTCAGCGCGCCCTGCTTGACGGCCATCAGTTCGGCGGCCTTCTGCGCGATGTGCTCGGCGCTGACCTCGAACTCCTTGATCAGCTCCCAGGGATATCCGGATTCGCCGAAACGGTCTTTCACGCCGATTGCGCCGGTGATCAGCGGCACACCGTAGAGTTCGGGACTTTCGGTCAGGATGCCGCTCACCCGCCAGGCCAGAGCGCCGATCTGGTGCTCTTCCGCGGTGACGATGGCGCCGGTCTCTTTCCCGGCGCGCACGATCGCAGCCGCATCAATGGGCTTCAGAGTGTGCAGGTTGATGACGCGCGTCTCGTATCCGAACTCCTGCTTCAGGATATAGGCGGCGCGCATGGCCTCCGGCACCATCGGCCCGCAAGCGATGATGCTGAGATCTTCGCGTTCGTTCACGTACTCCTCGGCCAGCACCGTCTCGAAGGCGTCGATAAAGTTCTCCGCCTCGTGGCGCAGCCGGATGACGTTGGCTTTGCCGAAAACGAACGGCGTGTCTTCCGTGGTGACGATGGGTGTGGCCTCGCGCGCGAAGCGGATGAACTTCGGCCCCGGCTGCTTCAGCAACAGGTACGTCGTGGCCTTTTTGGTCTCGACTGAGTCGCAGGGCACGACCACTTGCATGTTCGGCAAGCCGAGGACATTAAACAAATCTTCCAGCGCCTGGTGCGTGGCGCCGTCCGGCCCCACGGAAACACCGCCGTGCGCGCCCGCCACCATCACGTTGAACTCGCCATAACAGACCGAAACCCGCAACTGGTCGAGGTTGCGCGCCGCGGCGAACGTCCCGTAAGTGCCGAATACCGGCAGCTTGCCCTCGCGCGCCAGCCCCGCGGCGGCGGCCGTCGCCGACTGCTCGGCGATTCCCATGCTGATCCAGCGGTCCTTGCGCTCGGGTTTACCGGCGTAAAACTCGCTGATGGTGATGGAGCCGGAGATGTCGAGCCCGAGGCAGACCACGCGTTTGTCGTCGCCGTTCTCGGCCAGCGACTGGCCGAAGCCCATGCGGGTGGGCTTCATGGCGGCCTTCATCCTGGAGTCGCTGTTCCACCAGTAGCTGCGGCTGAACTTGGGCAGCTTGGCCTCAAGCGTGCGGTCCACTTCGCCCTGGAACTGCTTGGCCCTTTCCAGGAGGCGCGCATAGGGAACCTGCTTTTCGAGTCCCAGCTCTGTAAGGCCCTTGACCATTTCGTCGACCGAGGGTGCTTTGCCGTGCCAGCCGGCGACGTTCTCCATGAAGCTGACGCCCTTGCCCTTGACGGTCTCGGCCAGAATGACCGTCGGTTTACCCACGGTGGTGCGCGCCTTCTCCAGCGTGTCCACAACGTCCTGCATGTTATGACCGTCGCAGCTCAGCACCTCCCATCCGAAGGCGCGGTACTTTTTCTCGAGTGGCTCGATGTTCATGACGTCCTGCACGCGGCCGTCGATCTGCAGCCCGTTCCTGTCCACGATGCCGATCAGGTTGTCGAGCTTGTAGTGGCAGGCTTCCATGGCGGCTTCCCAGATGCAGCCTTCCTGCTGTTCGCCATCGCCCATGATGCAGAACACCTTGTGCAGCCTGCCATCGAGCTTGCCCGCCAGCGCCTCGCCAACGGCTACGCTCAGGCCCTGGCCCAGCGACCCGCTCGACACTTCCACGCCCGGCACTTTCACCCAGTGCGGATGTCCCTGGTACGGCGAGCCCAGCTTGCGCAGTGTGACCACGTCTTCCGGCTTGTGATACCCGGCAAAGGCCAGGCCGAGATAGAGCGCCGGCGCCTTGTGTCCCGCCGACCAGATGATGCGGTCGCGGCCTTCCCAGTTGGGGTTCTTGGGATCGTGGTTGGCGACCTTGAGATAGAGCGCGGCGGTGACGTCCATGATGGAGAGCGTCCCTCCGGCGTGCCCGGATGCGGCCGCGGCCAGCACCACCAGGTCGTAACCGCGCATCAGGTTGGCAACGTGTTGCAGCTCTTCGACGGAGTAGTCCCGAATCACCTTCCCGGTCTTGGAATTCATGAGTGCCATGACGTCCTCACAGGCTCCCGCCTTCGACTGGCAGAGCCGCCCCAAAACGCTTTAGCGTATGTCAGGTAGCCTCCACGGCTCAGTGAGTGCAGTCACAACGCGGGGTGATGGGAGAACGGAAGTTGGGAGCCGGTGGAACGGGGCTCTCGAACCAACTCCTTCGGAAAACGTCTCCGTGCTGGACCGGCTACTTGGCCAGCACTCCAGGATGAATGCCTTCGGCGAGCGTGAACGTGGAACCGACGCTGCCCACGACCGCCGACTTGCGCGTCAGCCCGGCGCGCTCCCGCAGGCGGTACACGGCTTCTATCCCAGTACAATGCGCGCCGATCAGGTTGGCAACCTTGAACTCCTTCAGCTTGTCCGCCGTCCAATCCAGCTGCTCGTTGCTGGCAGGGAACAGGTGCAGGCCGCCCACGATTCCATACACGGGCTGGTTGGGAAATTCCGTTGCCGCGTAGGTCAAGATGTTCACAATTCCGGCGTGCCCGCAGCCGGTGACTACGACCAGGCCCTGCGGGGTGTTGAGCACCAGCGACTGGTCTTCGGGAATGTTGTCTTCGACCAGGCCGGTTGGCGTCTGCACCTTGCCGCTGACGCTCCAGTTGCGCTCCGGGTACTTACGTGGCACTGGGCCGGTCAGCCACGCGCCGGGGAAGATCTCAACCCCTTCGGAGTGCTCGATGATCTTTCCGCCGCTGGCTTCGTAATCCTTTCGGATAGCGATCATGTCGTTGCTTTCGCCCTTGGGAGACGGCCGGCTGTAGAAAATCCCCCGGCCGACATGCGCCACCGACAACGCCGCCGGGTTCTTCTTCATCATCTCCCGGCGCAGCGTCATCAGCCCGCGCACGTGGTCCCAGTGATTGTGGGTCAGGATCACTTCCTTCACGTCCGACAGGTCAGTGTTCAGATCACGCGCATTTTGCAGCACTGTCTCCGGGTGGGCTCCGGTGTCCAGCAGAATGCGGTGACCATCGGCTTCCACCAGCGCTGAAAAACCCCACTCGCCCAGGCCGGGAGCGTCGCCCACCAGCATGGTGGAAAGTACGGTGATCTTGAGCGCGCGAATCTGCGCCGCCGGGCCAGCGACGCCTGCGGCGGGAGCCTGGGCTTTAGCCGTCCGCGGTCCGAGCGTCGGAATGGAAAGCGCGGCCAGGGCCGCAAGCGCAATCAGCAGACGGAATGGGTTCTTCACTTAGTCCTCCTCTTGAGGAGATTCCTGCGAAATCCGGAGATTATATCTCCCGCCGGCCTTCCATCGCCTTCATCATGGTGACCTCGTCAGCGTATTCGATGTCGCTGCCCACGGGCAGGCCCATGGCGATGCGCGTCACCTTCACACCTGAAGGCTTCACGGCCTTGGCGAGCCAGGTGGCGGTGGCTTCGCCGTCGACGGTGGGATTGGTGGCCAGGATGACTTCGTCCACTTCTCCTGCCTGAATGCGGCGCAGCAGGTTGGCGGTGCGCAGGTGCTCGGGCCCGACGCCGTGCAGGGGTGAGATCGAGCCGTGCAGCACGTGATAAACGCCGTTGAAGTGGTGCGTCTTCTCGATGGCGGTGATGTTGGTCGGCTCCTCGACTACGCACACCAGGCGCTGGTTGCGCGTGGGGCTCGCGCAGTAGAGGCAGGGATCGACGTCGGTGATGTTGTTACACACCGAGCAGAGATGCAGCTTTTCCTTGACGTCGCGGATGGCGGCGGCCAGCCCTTCCGCGTCATCTTCGCTCGCCCGCAGAATGTGGAATGCCAGCCGCTGCGCGCTCTTCGAGCCCACGCCCGGCAGCTTCTTCAGTTCCTCGATCAGGCGGGCCAGCGGAGCGGCAAAATTTGACATGAGAAGCTCAAGAATTTGGTAGTTGGGTAATTGGGTAATTGAAAAAACGGGCACGGTCTCTTCAATCACCCAATTACCCACTTACCCAATTACACAATCCCGCCCATCCCTCCCAGCATTCCGCCGACGGTGGACTGCATGGCCTGGTCCACCTTCTGTCCGGCGGCGTTGACGGCCGCGGCCACCAGGTCCTCGAGCATCTCCAGATCGCCGGCTTTCACCACTTCGGGATCGATCTTGATGCCCAGCACCTGCTTCTGGCCGTTCATCTTGACCGTGACGCTGCCGCCGCCGGAACTGGCCTCCACCGTGGTCTCCAGCATCTTGCGCTGGAGTTCCTCGTACTGGCGCTTGGCCATGGACATCATTTCCTGCAACTGTCGTGGATCGAAGCCGGGCATGGGTCCTCCGCATGGCGAGGATAACAGGAGCCGGGCTAGCAGGAAAACCCGCTCAGTTCTCTCCTGCGAGGTCTTTCCATGGATGTGCGGCTAGCGCTGTCTTTCCTTGTGGTCGATGACAGTGCGGATTTCGGCGCCGAACTTCTCCTGCATGCGGCGGACAACGGGATCTTCGGAAGCGCGCGAGCGTCCGGGACGCGTCGGCGTGGACGCGGGGACGTTATTGCCGTTGGTCGCGCCGCCGAGCACCTGAACCTTTACTGGGCGGCCGAGGACCGCGGAGGCGGCAGCGTTAATGATCTTGCGCGCCTCCGGTACCAGCAACATCTCTAGCATTTTCGTCGAAGCCGCAGTGCGGACGACGACTTCGGATTCCTCCACCTTCCACTCGCCCTGCTCCAGGTGGTGGGCCAGCATGGCGTGCTTGCCTTCGAGTTCCTGGAGCACCCTGCCGGCCAGATCGTGGCTGGGGGCGCTGTGTTCCATGACTGCAACACTCGCCGACATCTCTGCCTTGGGGCTGGCGCTCTTACGGGCGCGGTCCTGCTCGAATGGCGAAGAACGCGGGGGCTCGGGCGTCGGCGTGGGCTGCGGCGCGCCTGGTGGGCGTGACGGCACCGCAACGGGAGATGCCGCGCGGCCGACGCCGGCCGGCGCCTGGCTGAGCAACTCCTCGATGGGCAGCAGCCGCTGCGCATGCACCAGCTTCAGCAGGCCCAGTTCCAGGTGGAAGCGCTGCTCCTGCTTGTAGCTGAGTTCGCTGTGGGTGCGCAGCAGGATCTGCAGGAAGCGGGCCAGGTCTTCTTCGCTGAACTTTGCCGCCACGCGAGCTACGCGGGCGCGTTCGTCGGCCGAGATCTGCAGCAGGGGCGAATCAGCGCCGGCGACTTTGGCCATCACGGCGTTTCTAAGAAAGCGGACCATCTGCCGCGCGAAGTGCGCCGGGTTCTGTCCTTCGGTGACCACCTTGTCGAGCAGCCGCAGCACGCGTTCGCTCGAGTTCTCGGCGACGGCGTCCAGAATCTCCTCCAGCGTCTCGGAGGGAATTGCGCCCACCAGACCGCGCACCACGTCAGCCGTCAGGGTAGTGCCGCAGCAGGCGATGGCCTGGTCCATGATGGAGAGCCCGTCGCGCATGGAGCCGTCGCCGGCCTCGGCCAGCATGGCCAGCGCACCGTCATCAGCCTTGATGCCTTCCTGCTTGGCGATCGCGCGCAACTGTCCGACGATTTCATCAAAGCGCACGGCGTGAAAGCTGAAGTGCTGGCAGCGCGAGCGGATGGTCTGCGGGATGTCCTCGGGCTGGGTGGTGGCCATCATGAAGATGACGTGCCCGGGCGGCTCTTCCAGCGTCTTGAGCAGGGCGTTGAAGGCGGCGTCGGTGATCTGGTGGGCTTCGTCGAGGATCCAGATCTTGTAGCGGTCGCGCGCCGGCCGGTAGCGCGCGGCTTCGCGCAGCTCGCGGATTTCGTCGATGCCGCGGTTGGTGGCGGCGTCGATCTCGATTACGTCCACGGCGCGGCCTTCGCGAATCTCCACGCAGGAGTCGCACACGCCGCACGGCTCTGGCACAGGGTGGTCCGTGGAGCGGCAGTTCAAGGCCATGGCCAGGATGCGCGCGATGGTGGTTTTGCCGATGCCGCGGTGGCCGCTGAAGATGTATCCGTGGGCTACGCGCTGCTGCGCGATGGCATTCTGGAGCGTGCGCGTGACGTGCTCCTGCCCGATCACGTCAGCGAAGCGCTGCGGCCGGTACTTGCGCGCCAGCACCTGGTAGCTCATGGAAGCTCGATTATACGTGAGGCTGCCTGCTCCTCGCGGAGGCTGATGTTGGTGTGTGTTTTTCGGCGGTGACGAATGCCGTTGGTCTTGCAAAGCGCTGGCAACGGCGCTACGCTTGCTCGCAGTTCTGCGGCTTGGGCACCGCGCTGGAGGCAGTTATGGCTCTGAAGATCTCGAACCGCGACGTGGGTGCTGTCACGGTGATCAGTTGCAGCGGACGCATTGTGTTCGGGGAAGAGGCTGCCGATCTCCGGGAAGTGGTCAAGAGTCTGCTGCAGCGTTCCAAACAGATCGTCATCGATCTGGGCGGGGTCAGCTACATCGACAGCGGCGGCCTGGGGACGCTGGTCGGGCTCTACACTTCCGCCCGCAATCTGGGCGGCGAAATCAAGCTGGCCAATCTGACGCAGCGTGTGCACGACCAGCTTCAGATCACCAAGCTGATCACCGTCTTCGAATGCCATGACAGCGAGCAGGCCGCCGTGAACGCCTTCGCGCGGCGGGCCACGGCTTGAATCATCCCACCTCAAAGGCCACGTAAAACCCGGCGGGATCCCCCGGTCCTGGCGTTTGAATTTTCGGATAACGGGCGCGTCTAGTCCTGGCAGCCGTGCAGCGCAACGTGCGACTCGATACGGGATGAGCTTCTTGCCAGTCGGCGCTGCAGGTAGGCTTCAAAATCGCCGCGACGCACGAGGGCCGAAGCGACCCCGACGTCGCTATTCATGGCGGCAGCGTGTTGGCGAGCGCGGCGCCGGCACAGGCTTAGATCCTTGAACACGATCGTGGCTTCTCGCCGCAGGGCCGCTAATTCCGCGCATTCCATGGAAGCGCATTATACCCCGAGCCGGCGGAAACGCGGCGTTGAAAGGGAGCCTCGTCCGGGCGGGGAAGTAACGCCGAGGAGTACCGAAGTCACAGGTCTTTTCGGCGATATACAAACCACGAATGGATGGGACAAGCTGCGGGCGAAGAACCACCGGACCGCCTGCTTGTACTCCAGCCTTGGCGGCGCTAGGGCGTGCGGGCCGGTCCTCTCGGTTTGGACTCCTGTTCCTGCTCGCTCAGCAGGCGTTCCCGTATGGCGATGCGGTTAAACACAGCGTTGAGGACGAATCCACTCACCGTGCGCCGCTCCGCTTTGGCCGTGCGGCGGATCCTCTCCGCCTCCTCTTCGGTGCAACGCACGAAAAGAGCACCTTTCTTCACGCGTGCCACGATTCCTCACCCCGTTTTTAAGAATACCATCGATCATCCGTTGGAAAGCGCATTTTACGGCGTCCCTGCGTGTCGCCGAGAGGCCGTTCCACCCGCAACGAGGCTCGTCAGCAGCGCCGCGATGCGGTCGCCGCTGAGGATCGTGGTAAGGGCAGGCACGGCCGAACCGAAGAGTGGTTTCATTGGCGCCGTCCTCTGCTTGAGATGGCAAAAAAATGAAGGGCCGCCTTGCGGCGGCCCTCGCTAGAGAACGCTGTTTGTGCTATCTACCACCGCCTCCCGTAAAAACCCGCATTGTAGCCATCCGCGAATCCCTGGCGATAGGCCTGATCTCCGTGTTTGAAAGCAGCTTCATGTCCCGGGTGATACCCGCGGCCGGTTCCCCGGGCGGAGCGGCCGTAGGCCACTCCGTCCCGGTATCCCCTCTGGTATTCACCGTTGTAGCCGCCGTAGCCGTAGCTCCCGTTCCCGGATCCCCACGTGCCGGGATAATATCCGCCGTTCGGATAGTAGCCCCACGGCTGAGTGTCGGGGTAATAGGTACCGCTGGGGTAATAGCCATAGTTGCCGCTGGGGTAATAGCCATAGTTGCCGTTGGGGTAATAGCCGTAGTTGCCGTTGGGGTAATAGCCATAGTTGCCGTTGGGGTAGTACGTGCCCCAAGTCCGGTTCGGGACGTAAACCCTGTGGCCGTTGCGGTATTGGTAGTTGGGGTTATTGCGATAAGCCCAGCCCCCGTTGCGATACTGATAGTTGGGGCTGCTGTGACCCCAGGTATGGTTCTGAACGCTTGCGCGTTCGTGTTGGGGAACCCTGCCACGCCAAGTCTGGGTATTCTGAGCCTTTGCGTCGTTATGCCCCCAACGCTGTGCCCAGGCACCACCACAGAGCCCTGCGACCAGGGCCAAGCCAAACGCCATTTTCTTCCAGTAACTCATGGTCTCCCTCACCTTCGACCCTCGGCTGCGAGCGCCCGACGGTTCATTTCTGCTCTGTTTCTTACCGCTCCCTACTGCCTTGAACACGGCTTAAGTTCTCGAAATGTAAATTTTTGTAAAGAACA
>DATKLD010000124.1:0-13439 GCA_035542595.1 Terriglobales bacterium | reverse complement strand
TCTGTTCCGGATTTACCGCGACACCCGCTTCTCCGCGGACAAGCGCCCGTTCAAGACGCATGTCGGAATCCGCTTCTCGCACAGCAGCGGCAAGGATGCCCATGCGCCCGTCTTCTACCTGCATTTGGAGCCGGAGAACTGTTTCGCGGCTGCTGGCGTCTGGCATCCCGACAACCGCGCCTTGACTAGAATCCGAACGGCGATTGTGGATCAGCCGGAACGGTGGGCGAAGGTCCGCGGGAAACTGGAACTGGAGGGCGACAGCCTGACACGGCCGCCTCGCGGATACGACCGGGCGCACCCGTTCATCGAGGACATCAAGCGGAAGGATTTCGTGGCGTCGGTTGGGTTCGGCGACAGGCAGGTCTGCGGGACGGCGTTCATAGGGGATTTCGCCGCCGCCTGCCGGGAAATGCTGCCGCTGGTCGAATTCACGACGAAGGCGCTGGGACTGAAGTTTTAGGTCGGCACGACCGGATCTGGCATCAGCCCCTCTCCCTCTCTTCCTGACACCTGACGCAGTACCGCGCCCACGGAATGGCTTCCAGCCTTTTCAGTTCTATGTCGCCGCCGCATTCGGCGCACTCGCCGAAAGTGCCCTGCCGCATCCGCTCCAAAGCTTGGGTGAGGTTCTTGAGCATCTGCCGGGCGGTTGCCGCCTTGTGGACAAGAGCTTGCCGTTCGTACTCGCTGGCCGCCTGATCCGCCGCGTCGGCATGCTTGACCGCACCTTCCCGCGCCTCTTGCTCCGCGGCGGCGAGCGCATGGTCCGATTCCGCAATGCGGGTTTCGAGAACTTCCTTGAACTGCTCGCGTTGGGTTGCTGACAGCAAAATGCCCACCTAGCCAGAGCACGCAGACGAATGCGCCTTGCATCTCACGGGGAGCGACCCAATAGGTGCACTCCTCCGCTGGGAACCGAGCTTGGACTATAGGCGCGGCGTCCCACTCTCGTTAGTTTTCGATGGCGAATCCCACCTGCACATCCGGGGTCGCAACTGCGACCGTGCCGTAGAGCGGTCACCTGCCCTTGAACGCCTCGACCAGCAGACTCCCTTGCTGCTCCGTAACGCCTTTCATCCGAAAATGCAGGCGGACGGAGTTGAAGAGCGCTACATCTGGACGCACTGGGCGGGAGCGATCAAAGCTGCCTTGGATGTCTACCGCAATTCCGCGGAGCGGGATGGCTTTTGACTTGGCCAAAACCTGCACCAGTTCAACGCCGCAGCACCCGACACCCGCAAGGAACAGTTCTGCGGGAGTGATGGCCTCGCCGGGACAGCCGTTCTGCACCGGCCCGTCCACGACAAAGTGATGGTTCCGGGCGCTGGTCAGCACCCGCCCGAACGTGTCGGTGGAAGCTGCCTGCACGGAATATTCACGCACGTCGGCCTGAGCCATGGCTCACCTCCAGAATCGAGTCGGAGATTGTCACAACAGAACTGTTGGCGGTCAAGGGCTAGAGTTGTCTCTCTTGCAGCACACGGGACGCATTTCGCCCACGTTCGTGGACTAAAATCTGACCAGTGGGCATCGGATACTGAAAACGGCATGGATGTCGAAAAAACCATCGCCGAGATAGAGTGGCTGGAGCGCATCTTTGCGCTGCCAGACACAAGGCGGTTCAATCTGGCCGACCGCGAAGCTGCGAACCGGAAGCACGACGAGGTGCACGCTGCGAACCCGTGGTTCCGGCTGTGGAAGCGGTACGGGGTCTGCACTCGCACCCAGCCCGGCTCATCATGGCAATATCCCGGACTCAAGTTCCTCAATTGCCTGTAGTCGCTCCCAATGCTGGGCACACGCCGCAAGCCCACTCCTCGCATTGAATGTTTATTTATGGTCAGTAATAGAGCAGGGGCTCGGGAATTTCCTTCCATGCGAAGCTCGGGCCGATATAACCCCGCCAGTTGCGGTCATATCTCCAGCCGACCCGGACGAGCAGCCAATTGCCGTCCGCCAACTTCCGGTTGTAAACGAAGTAGGAGGGTTGGGTGCCCCATGCCCACGTTCCGTGCGTATGGAGCTTGGGTTCGCGGCTCGATCTGTAGCTGTACCGCCGCTGGAGTGCGCAGACGAGCCCAAACGGGTCGATGCGAGGGTCCGTCCCTGCGTTCACACACCCATGTCCTCCCGGCACTGGCGTGAAGGGATGCTTGGTGGCAACGTAAGAAACTACCGCCGCAGCGACCAGCGAGGCGAACAACAGCGCAGCAGCGAAAAGTCGAAGTCTGTTCAGCCTTAGCATCGGCCGTTATCATAACGCCTGCATGAAGCGGGTTCTCGTATCGTGGAGCAGCGGCAAGGACAGCGCGTGGACACTCCACCTTCTGCGCCAACGCGGCGATTGCGACATTGTCGGCCTGCTGACCACGCTCAACACGGAATTCGACCGCGTGGCGATGCACGGCACCCGGCGGTCTGTATTGGAAGCGCAGGCAAAAGCGGCGGGATTGCCGCTGTGGATAGTGCCGCTGCCTTGGCCGTGTTCCAACGAAGTGTACGAACAGAGGATGAAGGGCATCTGCGAGCGTGCGGTGGGCGAGGGCGTGGACGCCATCGCCTTTGGCGACCTCTTTTTGGCTGACGTTCGGGCGTACCGTGAAGCCCAATTGCGTCCTACTGGGCTGGAACCGCTCTTTCCGCTTTGGCAGCAACCCACGGCAGCACTGGCTCGCGAGATGATTGCCGGAGGCCTTCGCGCTAAGTTGTCTTGCGTGGATACGAAGCAACTGCCGCAATCCTTTGTTGGCTGGGAGTTCGATGCCGTGCTGCTGGACGGATTGCCGCCTGATACCGACCCATGCGGCGAGCGCGGCGAGTTCCACACCTGCGTCTATGCCGGGCCGATGTTCGCCTCCCCGGTGCCTTTGCAGGCGGGGGAAGTCGTCAACCGCGACGGGTTCGCCTACGCGGATTTCACGACTTCAACGCTCGCCGGATGATGCCCGAGACCGTGGCTTTTCCGCCTGAAACAGTGCGGCTGCTCAGAACGAGGAGCAGTCAACATTCGCGGTCGAGGGCGTGGACGGCGGCTCGGTTTCGGTGGCGGACGAGGTGCGGAGGTGGAATCACGGAGGGCTGGTTCTAGAAACGGCCAAAACCACCCATCATCGCTAAGAGGACGGAGTTGGAGCGGATGTGTTCGCGGTTAGGTATTCCTGGCGACTTTGACATCGCGCAAATCAGCTGGCGTCCCGATTACGACCCGTTCTTTTATCGCCAGCTCTCACGCCGCGCTCGTTGCATTTACCTGTTTCGCGGTGAATACATCTTCGACCTGGAGAAGGCGGTTGTGGTCGAGACACCGCAAGTCGGCCATGCCACCTACGTCTTTGGTAAACCCGGAAACATGGAAGGTTTCCTTGCCCTGTACACCAGGATCACCAAGGAAGATATCCGGCGCAACCGTGACAACGTCGGCGAACGCCTGGGATTTTTGGGGCGCGTCATCCACGGCACCAACCCGAGAGCCTGGCTCAAGGAGATGGGGCAGCGCCTGGCCGAAAAGCTCGACTTCGCTTCTGTGGCCGCCGACTAAGCTCCAGACCATCCGGGGGCCCAGCTGTCAGACAAAGTGCGATTGGTGAAATAACGTTCAGAGTTACGTGTGCCCTCAGCTCGTCGCATTTGCTGCGCACCTTTGTCGGTAAAGAAAAATCCAGGCGATATGCCGCACTGAGTTTTCCCCAATCCCCGAGTTGCGCGGATTTTCGAATTCTTGTACGCGTCCGGCGAATTCATCTTCCAGCGCTGACAACCCCCGGTAATACTTTCGCAACACCAAGGACCTTGGCGTGGTGCCTGCGGTGGCCGAGCGCCGAGGGGTGAAGATGTGCTGCGCGGAAAGGCGGAGGTGCCAAACGAAGGGGAAGAAAGACGATGTTTGGAGGCAGCGGTACTGGCGATGCTGCTGGTTTTGATTTCCCCTTTTGACGCAACTGGAATTGACGTAAACTTGCGGTGGATGCATTCCGGAAGGCCGCATTATGCCTTGGCGCGAGTGGGTGGTCGATCGAAATTTTGTCCAGCAAATTGTCGAGCAAAACCCCAAACTTGGGGCGGTTTGGACGGTGTTGGGCGGCTGTAACACCCTTTCCAATCAACGCGCGTCGTGTGTAGAGGCCGGCTGTTAACCGGAGGGTTGTAGGTTCGAGTCCTACCTGAGGAGCCATTTCTTTCTGAGCTCGACAAGTTCAGTTCGCGCAGCTTGCGCCTGCGGAGGACGCCGACGATTGCTGGCCCAGCCGGCCTAGTCCAGTTCCCTGGCCAATCGCTCGGCGGTATGTTCGGCGGCGATCGGAATGTCGGATTTATCCAGACCGCCCCGGATCTGCAGTAAACAGCCGGGACAGTCCATAAGCACACATGTGGCGCCTGTGTTCTTGATGTTCACCAGCTTGCGCTCCAGGATGGGAGCCGAGATTTCCGGAAGCTTGAGCGAATATGCGCCGCCCATGCCGCAGCACATATCGGCCTCGTACATCTCGACCAGCTGGCATCCGGCTTTCTTCAGGAGCTGCCGCGGTTCCTCATGAGCATTCAAGGTGCGCTTCAGATGACACGAGTCGTGATAAGTGATCTTGCCAAGATCTTTGCCCTCCTTGAATGTCAGACGGCCCTTGTCAACGAGTTCCTTGACCGCAGTGGAAAAATCGATCGTCTTGGCGGCGAGCTGCCTTGCCCGTGGAAGTTCCTCCTCTCGGCCAAGGCTTTCGAATGTAGCGATGAACTCTTTTTTCAGCGCGACCGTGCAGGTGGGGCAAGCTGAAACGACATACTTGACATCTTGACTGAGCAGCGCGGCAATGTTGTCGCAAGCGTTCTGCGCCGCGACCTCGTACGCGCCGCTGTAACGTGCGGGCCCGCCGCAACAGGTTTGCCCCTCCGGGAAAATGACCTCAATGCCTGCCTTGTTAAATATCCTGACTACCGCCTCGCCGATCTCCGGATAGGCGAAATCAATCAGGCATCCGGAATAGAACGCGACCTTCTCCTGCGACTTGGGCTGTTTGATCTTCTTGAATCTATCCCGGAACGGTTCCTCCGCGATAGCCGGCAGACTTCGGAACTCGGTGACGTCCGACAGGAACATCGGCAGATGGCGGATGAGCCCGCCTTTCGCAAACGGCTTCTGCGCGAGCGACGCCGTGCGCAGCAGGGAATGGAACAGCCTGCGATTGTTGACCACGCGGTATGCCGCCCGTTGCGCCAGTGGCTGTCCTTGTTCGAGGACGATTCGGCGCCTGAGCTCCAGAATGAGCTCCGGGATGTTGATCTTGCTGGGGCACACCGACACGCAGTTGCCGCACTGGATGCAAAGGCTTTGGATATCGTCGGACTTCTTCAGTTCGTCGAACCAGGCGGTCAGGATGGTGCCGATACCGCCGGTGTAAACGTCGCCAAACACGTGGCCGCCGACCAGCCGGAACACAGGACACACGTTCAGGCACGAAGCGCAGCGAATGCATTGCAGCGCCTGCTTGAACTTCGGGTCCCGCGACATCTCCGTGCGGCGGTTGTCCATCAGGATGATGTGGAGTTCCTTCGGTGTCCCGTCGGTATTCGGAACCGCGCCGGTGATGATGGAAACGTAGCTGGTGAGCAACTGCGCCGTGGCGCTCCTCGGCAGGGCCGTGAGGACCGGAATGATATCCTCCAGCTTCGCCACCAGCTTTTCGATGCCGACAATCGCGACGTGAATTTTCGGCAAGGTGGTGACCAGCCGCGCGTTTCCTTCGTTGGTGATGATCACTAAACTGCCGGTTTCACCTATGGCCATATTGGCGCCGGTAATGCCCATGTCGGCCTGCAAAAATTTTTCTCTGAGCTTCGCTCGCGCGAACTTCACCAGCCGCGAGATTTCGGGCTGCTGGCCCGGTTCCACTCCCTTGTTGAAGATTTCGGTCACTTCCTCTTTGGTCAAGTGAATGGCCGGCATGACCATGTGCGAGGGACGCTGGTGGGCGAGCTGGACGATCCATTCGCCGAGGTCAGTTTCTCTCACCTCAATGCCGGCCTTCTCCAGATACGCGTTGAGGTGGATCTCCTCCGAGGCCATCGATTTTGATTTCACAACGCTCTTGACACCCTTTTCTCTGGCCAGATTGAGGATGTATTCCTTCACTTTGCGGGGATCGTTGGTGCGAAACACCTTGGCGCCGCGCGCCTCGGCATTCCTGGTGAACTCATCCGCAAGCAAGTCCAGGTGCGAGGCAGCGTAGGACTTCAGCTCCGCGATCTGGTCTCGGACGGCTTCGAAATCAATGCCCTCATAAGCCTTCGCCCGGCTGACGCGGTACGCCTCGGAAAAACGCCCCAGCGCTCCCGTCAAGTTCGGGTTGTTGAGCGCGGTGGCAATGGATTGTCTGAATTCTTTGCGCATCAGGCACCTCCGATCCCATCTACCACAACAATGATGACCCGCTCGGGACCATGCACCCCGATGGTGAGCACGCGCTCGATGTCAGCCGTCCGGCTCGGGCCGGTAATCATGGATAGGTAGCCGCTGCGCTTGGGGTCTATCTTTCGCAGCACGGATGGCATGTCGGCCACGATCGTGTGCTCCCTGAGCACAGCGATGTGAATGACCGGCAGCGTGGAAACCAGCCGCTGTTCAACGGCCGCCGCGTCCTGCACGAGGGTTCCAGTATTGGCTATGGCCCAGTCCATGTGGCTGATTCCCACCTTCGCCTCGGCAGCGACAGCGCGCGTTACGTCAAAACGCAGCCCCTGTAGTCTGCTCGACAGCGACTGCTTTTCGGCGTCATTGAGGAAATCACGGTTCGCCCAAACAGCGTAAGACGGTGGCGCGCCGCCAATGTCCTGTTCACGCAGAAAATGAAGAATGAAGTCGAGGGCTTCGGGCTTGGCGGCAAAGCGGTGAACTTCCGCGCCGACCGCCTCAGCCCGCATTTTGAAAGTCTCGAAATAGGGATTCATGGCTTCACTTCCATCCTGCCGCATCATCGGCCGCAGCCATTGCCGAGTTGAAGCCGCGAGCTCCGCCCGGAGCCGGCAACCGGCTTCGGACTAGTGAATTACCCATTGTGTGAACGGGGACACATATGCCATCAAGGTCACCAAGATCCCGACCAGGCAGGCCAGCGCAATGCTGTGAAAGAAGACATACCGCAGGATGTCTCCCTCATGGCCATACCATTCTGTCGCGGTGCTGGCCACAACGATACTTTGGGCGTCAATCATCTTGCCCATGACGCCGCCGGTCGTGTTCGCCGCGGCCATCAGATTAGGCGAGAGCCCAATCTGCTGGGCGGTAATCTTCTGCAGGCTGCCGAACAAGACGTTGGACGAAGTATCGGAGCCGGTCAGCGCCACACCTAACCAGCCGAGCAGAGTCCCGAAAAACGGATACAACACACCCGTTCTGGCGAAGGCCAAACCCACCGTCGCATCCAGACCGGAGTAACGCGTAATGAAACCGAGCCCGAGCATGGCGGCAATCGTCAGCAGTGAAAACCGGACCCGTTTGATGGTTTTGATATACGTGCGCGCCATCATCGCGGGGCCGCAACCCATGATCAAACCTGCGATAATCGCCGCCAACAAGATGCCTGTGCCTGTCGCCGAGAGCCAGTTCAGGACGTACACGGCTCCCTCTGCGGTGGGTTTGTGGACCACCGGCGGCACACGCTGGACCATTTGGTGCAGGCCCGCAATGGGAAACTTGAAGACCGAAGTCTTGTCCAGGAACGTTTTTACCCCTGGCAAGCCCCACAGAAAGACCATCACGCTGAGAACGCCCCAGGGAACCCAGGCGCGCACTATTTCGGCGCGGCTGAGGTCATGGGTTTTTCGATTCTCCTGCCGCTCGTGTTCAAAGCCCCAGATCTTCTTGGGACGCCACACCCGGAGGAACAGGATCAGACAGAGCATCGAGACAATAGATGCAACAACGTTCACCAACCACGGCCCGTGGAGGTTCGACATCAGCAATTCCGATATAGCAAAGGAAACCCCCGCGACCAAAGCGGCCGGCCAGACTTCCACCATGCCCTTGAATCCCGCAAACGCCCATATCAGCCAGAAGGGAACCAGGACGCAGAAGATGGCCAGAATGCGTCCCGCTATGGCGGTTAGAGACAGCAGGTCCAGGCCGGTGACGCCCTGCAAGGCGATGATCGGAATACCGAGCGCCCCGAAGGCCACCGGTGCGGTGTTTGCGATCAGCGACAGCCCCGAGGCTTGCAACGGCTTAAAGCCCAATCCGATCAGGACTGCCGCCGTGACTGCCACCGGGGTGCCGAAGCCCGCCGCGCCCTCGAAGAAGGAACCAAAGCAAAACGCAATCAGCAGCAGTTGCAGGCGGCGGTCCTGCGTGATGCCCATCATTCTTTGTTCCAAGATATTGAATCGTCCGGTCTCAGTCGTGAGTTGGTACATAAATATGACGTTGAGAATGATCCAGCCAATGGGCAGCAGGCCGTAGGCTGCGCCATACAAGGAGGTCCGGGCCGCCATCCTGGCGGGCATGTGAAAGACGCCCACAGCGACGGCTACTGCCGTGAGCAGCCCGAGAATCGCGGCGTAATGGGCCTTGATGCGAAGAACCGCAAGCGTGCCCAGCAGCACAACGATCGGCAGTGCCGCCGCCAGCATGGAGAGCCACCATTTTCCTGTGGGGTCGTAACCTTGCGCCCAGGGCTTTGTCGGTGCCGCGCCTGCAAAGGCAAGCACAACAATCGCGGCTGCGACTAACGCCATCAGCAAACCGGGAAGATGCCCTCCGGCTGCCGGCTTTGGCGGCGGGGCTGGAGCTGGAATTGGAGTTGGAGTTGGAGTCGGAGTTGGAACCGGAGTGGGTTCAGCTGTGACGGACATAAGCACCTCTGACACCAATCCGATAGGCAGTTCACATGCCCAACCGACGCTCGTCATAAGTTGTTGAATTCGTGCGACGGCCCGCATTCGCGTGCAACTACCTGCTTTGCCCGCCTGTGGGCAGTGCCCGAATGTCGGCCGCTCCTCCTGAAGGTGTCAACAATGACTACATGGTTGCTTCCGCGCCGACCGCCTCAGCCCGCATCTTCAAAGTCTCGAAATTGGAATTCATGGCTTCCAGCTAGACGCTAGCGAATGGTCTGCCGGAGGTCAGTGACCGGCATCACAGGCTGTTGGGCACCCTGGGCGCAGGGAATAGCAGACTGCCGTAAAACGGCGGGTACCTGGACGGCTTTGGCAAGAGGCTAGGCTGCACCGGCAGAAGCGCCGTACCGGTTCTTCAACGACTGATGTACCTTCTCCATGATTTCCTTCATTTTCTGCTTCGGAACCACGGCGTAAGCGCCCAGAAAACTGAGGTACTGGGCATCAAAGGGATGGCGCGTGGCCGCCTGCAAGACGATGCAGGGAAGAGACCTTCGGGTCCGCAGCCCTCTCAGAATCTCTTCGCTCTTTACTTCCGGTGGGTGTTCGCCCACCAGGAGCAGGTCGAATTTTCCGGTACCGAGCAGGGCCATCGCCTCGCAGGCGTCCCATGTGGTCGTGGTATCGAAGCCGTCCTCCTCCATGTGCCGCTCCAGAGTGATGAGGTAGTCGGCATCCCAGTCAACAATCAGAACCTTCTTTTGTCGGCTCAAGCTAAAAGCTCCCTTTCCGGCGCGAAAACATTCCGATACGAGAAGCACTTTAAGGCAAGCGCCGAAGTCGCCAGTTAAAAAACGATGAAAAATCTCTCCCCTTACCCGTACTGACTGCGTCGGGCCAGGGAACCAGAGATCGCTGTGGTTTGGACCACTCTGGTGGCGGTCATCTGGTGTTGAACGGGCAGCGTCAGTTCGAACGTCGTACCTTGGGAGGAAGTGCTGGCCAATTGCAGGGTTCCCCCGTGGTCGTGCAGGATTTTGTGGGCGATGGTCAGGCCCAGCCCGGTGCCGTTCTCCTTGCCAAAGCTGACAAAGGGCCGGAAAAGCTGGTCGCGAATGGGTTCGGCGATGCCGGGTCCGTTGTCGCTGATCCGGATGCGGGCCCCGCCCTCCGCCTCCGCGATAGAAACTTCGATCCTGCCATCCGGAGCAACAGCTTCGCACGCGTTCAACAGCAGATTGTAGAAGGCGCGCTCCAGCCTGCGATGGTCGAAGCACGAATCCGGGCATTGGCCGGAGACCGTGATCTTCACCTCGAGAAACTGGGGGTGGGCCTGCACCGCGCGAACAGCGCGCAGGAGGGTTTCCCGAAGGCTGCCTTGCGAGGCCTGCAGCGACTCCCGCCCGCGGCTGAATTCCAGCAGGGAATCGATGAGATCGATCATGCGGTCCACGGCCGTGTGGATTTCCTCATAGAGGTCTTCACGCGCCCCGCCCGCGAGCCGTCCCTCGGAGAGGAATTCTGCGTTGGCGAGGATCGCAGTGAGAGGATGCCGGAGGTCATGCGAAATCGAGCTTGCCATCAGGCCGATGGTGGCCAAACGCTCCGATTCCAGCAGCTTCTGCTGCGTCTGATGGAGCGATCGCCGCATCGCGCCGAAGGCGTTGCTGACCACGCCCACCTCGTCGTTGCTGCGGCTTTCCAAGGGGAAGCTGAAGTCGCCGGCCTCGAGCGCCTTTACCCCGGCGGCAAGGTTCTCCAGCGGACGAGTGAAGTTCAGGCAGATGAAGTAGAGGGCAACGCTGCCAAAGGCCACGGCGGCGATGCCCAGGCCCAGCACCAGACGGGTAAGCCTGTCCAGGAAGGCCGCCGACTGGTCGTAGGACTTCAGCACGGTCAGCCGTACCGCCGGCGTGGAAGTGTCCAGGTCCAGCGTGGAGGCGATGAAGCGCTCCCCATCGAGGGCGATCTGCGTTGGGGTGGCGCTGAGGCGGGTGTCGCGCCGCACCTCGGCCATGGCCGATTCCCGCGCCGGCTGTAGTGTGCTCACGATCGGCGTGTCTCCGTAGGCAATGCTGACCTCGCTGCCCGCGATGCGGCTTACCTCGCGGGCCAGCCGCTCGTCGACGTCGTAGCCGATGGCCAGCGCACCGAGCACGCTCTTCTCCGCCCCGGAGCCGAAGGAGACCGGCTGCATGAATACTTCGTACAGACGCCCGCCTCCGAACCACCAGGTGGCGATCTCGTCGCGCTCGGAATGCAACCGAAGCTGTTCTTGCGCCATCGCGCGGGTGAACCCGGGGGCAGAGGTATGGAGCGCGACCACCTGGCCTTCGCGATCCGCCAAAAGGAACAGATCGCTGCCAGCGACTTGCCAGGTACCGGCCGAGGCGTCCTGGATGGTGATGGGATCGTGGCTGGTCATCAACGCTTTCAGGTTAGGGAGGTCCGCGATGAGCCCGGCGGAACGCGCGCGCATGATCTGGCGCTGCTGCAGCACGTTGCGGAAGGTGACCACCGAGTTCTGCAGATCTTCAAAGATCTGCTTTCGCACCTGCGTCTTGACGATGTGGTGAATGATCACCAGAGTAGTGCAGGTGAGGAAGGAAGAGATCAGCAGCAGCGACAGTTCCAGCTTGGTGCGCAATCGAAGACGTGCCATAGCGACCTGTTATGCGTCTAAACACCGACAGCCGGAGCCAGCCGGTTCCGGCCCTACTTCACGAACCTGTAACCGACGCCGTGAACGGTCCGGAAGTGCACGGGGGAGGCCGGATTCTTCTCGACTTTTTGCCGCAATCTCATAATGTGGTTGTCCACGGTCCGGGTGGTGGGGTACGCCTGATATCCCCAAACCTCGTTCAGCAGTTCCTCGCGTGAGACTACGCGCTCGGCGTTGGCCGCGAAGAATCTCAGGATCTTGAATTCCTGCGGTGTGCAGGCGACGGAACGGCCGGCCGCGGTGACCTCCATGCGCGTGAAGTCCACGACCACGTCATCGAAGCAGAACATCTCCGGAACGCTGGTGCGGCGGTTGTGGCGAATGGCCACATTGACCCGGGCCAGCAATTCCCGCGGGCTGAAGGGCTTGGTGACGTAGTCGTCCGCGCCCAATTCGAGCAGCAGCACCTTATCGGCGACATCGGCGGCGGCGCTGAGCACGACCACCGGCATATCGGGAGAGCTTTGCTTGATCTCGCGGCAAAGGTCTTTGCCGGCCATTCCCGGCAGCCTCAGGTCGAGCACTACCACGGCGGGTGGCGATGTGCGGAATGCTTCAAGGGCCGTCGGCCCGTCGAAGCTGGACTCGACGCTGTAGCCCTCGGATTCGAACAGGCGCTTCAGGGCCCGCTGCACCGCACGATCATCTTCGATTACGAGTATCTTATCCATGGCTCAGAATGTTCGTTAGATTGGCACTCTGTCTCATAGGACGCAGAAAACCCACCGCCAGCAACGCCCCCGCAGTGTGGACTGTAAGTGCCATGCGGAGAGCAGGATAGAGCGTCGGCGCGGCGGTTCCTGTCACGACTTTGTAAAAACCCTGTAATGTTTTTGTCTCCCATCGGAACGATCGGGCGGATGAGTGTGGGCCGCGTTTTTCGCGGGTCTTGCCTGATGCTGCTGCCTTGCCGCGCGAAGCTGCCAACTGGTAGTCTTTCGCGCGCCCGATTGGTTGGAGCAGACATGGCTGAATTCTCGGATGTCCCTCTCAGCCCGGCCTTGTTTCTGGAGCGTTCTGCCGCGGTGTTTGCGCCTCGCACCGCCATCATCGACGGTGAGCGGCGATTCACCTATTGCGAGTTTGGCCAGAGGGCCCATCGACTCGCGGGGCTTATTAAGGATGCGGGGATCCACCCCGGAGACCGCATCGGCGCGCTTTGCGTAAACAGCCACGTGATGCTGGAACTGCACAACGGCGTTCCCATGGCCGGGGCAGTGCTCGTCCCGATGAACATCCGGCTGTCAGTGGGAGAGTTGGCCTACATCATCGAACACTCTGGCGCGCGCCTGCTTTTCGCGACCGAAGAACTTACCGACGTGGCCCACAAGATCGCGCAGAGCACTGGTGTCCGGCTGATCCTGGGCGGCTCGCCGAATACTGAATACGAGCAGCTTCTGGCCTGTGCGCGGCCGCATTCACTTCCTTGTGCCGATGAGAAGGGGTTGCTGGCTATCAATTACACCAGCGGCAGCACGGGCAAGCCGAAAGGAGTGATGTACAGCTATCGCGGAGCGTACTTGCAGGCGCTGGCGATGGCCCACCACACCCGCATGGGATTGGCGAGCGCGTACCTTTGGACGCTGCCCATGTTCCACTGCGACGGCTGGTGCTTCACCTGGGGCGTGACCGCGGCCGGCGCCACGCACGTCTGTCTGCGCAAGGCCGATCCGTCGCTGGCCTGGGCGATGATCTGCGACCGCGGCATCACGCATCTGAGCGGCGCGCCCACCGTGCTGACCATGATCGCCGAAGCGGCAGCGGCAGCGCCTGAGCGGCGTCCATCGCATCTCGTTCAGGCCAGCACCGGAGGAGCGCCGCCCTCACCCGCCCTGCTGGCTCGCTTGGCCAAGCTGAACATGAAGGTTACCCACCTTTACGGTCTGACCGA
>DATKLD010000123.1:0-9276 GCA_035542595.1 Terriglobales bacterium | reverse complement strand
ACCCGACCTGCCGCGCCCACTCCCGCGCTTCATCGGCGTTCGCCAGAATGCCCTCAGAGCCGGGCAGGATGGGCACGCCCGCTTTCTTCATGGCCGCGCGCGCCTTTTCCTTTTCGCCCATTAAGCGCGTCACCTCAGGTGGAGGCCCGATGAACTTAATGCCGCACTCCCGGCAGACTTCCGCAAAGTTTGCGTTTTCGCTCAACAGGCCATATCCGGGATGGATGGCGTCCACGTTGGCGATCTCGGCAGCGCTGATCACGGCGGGAATGTTGAGGTAACTTTCCGCGGAGCGCGGCGGGCCGATGCAGATGGCCTCGTCGGCGAAGCGCACGGGCAGCGAGTTGCGGTCGGCCTCGCTGTACACCGCAACCGTCTTGATGCCCAGTTCCTTGCACGCACAGATCACGCGCAGGGCGATCTCGCCGCGATTGGCAATGAGGATCTTGCGGAACATGGGCAAAGAAATGTGTGCCGCTACGACTGCGGCCGGATCAGGAACAGCACCTGGCCGTACTCCACCGGCTGCGCGTTGCTGACCAGCCGCTTGACGATCTCGCCGCTGACGTCGGCCTCGATCTCATTCATCAGTTTCATGGCTTCGATGATGCAAAGCACCTGCCCCTCCTGCACCGCATCGCCCACCTTGACGAAGGGGGGCGCGCCCGGCGACGGCGATTCGTAGAACGTCCCCACAATGGGCGACTTTACCTCGTGCAGTCCTGTCTCTTCGGCAACTTGGGGAGCTGGCGGCGGGGGCGCCAGCGACGAAATGGGAGGGGCCGCGGCGTGTTCGACCGGGGGAGCGGGCACGGGCGGCGCTACGTGGACGTAGCGGGTCTCCAGCGGCGCGGCAGCATGGGTCTCGGCGGCCCGCTTGATCCGCACCTTGACATCGCCGCGCTCCAGTTCGAACTCGGCGATGTCCTTCTCGATTAAGAACTCAATGAGTTCCTTCAGCTCTTTTTGGTTCATGAGCAGATGACGGGGCCGCTTTCCTGTATGGCCAGGAACTCCTTCGTGGTGGGAGTCAACACCTCGCACGAGGTTGTGGTGACAACGACCATATCCTCGATGCGGACTCCGCCGTATCCGGGAACATAAGCGCCGGGCTCGATGGTGATCACCATTCCCGGCCGCAGTACATCCTGCTCCTCGCGGGCGATGCGCGGCGGTTCGTGGATCTCCAGCCCCACGCCGTGGCCCGTGGAGTGCGTAAAGTTGCGCGCCAAACCGGCGCGCCGCAGCACCGCGCGCGCCGCCCGGTCCACTTCACCCACCGTCCTGCCCGGCCGCACGGCCTCGATAGCCGCCTGTTGCGCGTCCCGCACCGCCTGATACAGCCTGCGGGCCTGGGCTGCGGGCTTGCCCACGTACACGGTGCGGCTCATGTCCGAGCAATAACCGCCGAGTATAACACCGAAGTCGAGCACCACGAATCCGCGCCGGGGAATGGGCTGCGAGGAAGCCAACCCGTGCGGCAAAGCCGAGCGCAGCCCCGAGGCCACGATGGTCTCGAAGGCCATGCCCTCGGCGCCGGCACAGCGCCCAGCGTACTCGATCTCCGCCGCCACCGCGCGCTCTGTCATGCCGGGCCTGATGGCGGCGACGGCCTTATCAAATAAGCTCGACCCTAGTTGCACCGCGGCGCGGAGACGTTCCACCTCGGCCGGCTCCTTGACCATCCTGCGCTCTTCCACCAGCCGCCGGGTCTGGCGCACGCGAGCCTTGGAGCGCAAAATGCGCGCGACCCTGGCTTCCTCCGCTACGCTCATATGTTCGCTTTCCAGGCCCACGGTCTTGACTCTGGAATCGGCCACAACACGGGCGACAGCGTCCAAGACCGGCCCCTTGGGCACCACCAGCCTTGCGTCTTGCACCTCGGTGCGCGCCTGCTCGCGATAACGTCCGTCGGTAAAGAAAGTACACCTGCCGTCTGCCACCACGAGCACGCCGGCGCTTCCCGTGAACCCGCACAGGTAGCGGACATTCGGCAAGTGGGTCACCAGCAGTGCGTCGAGATGGCGGCGAGAGAGGTCTTCCAGGAGATTCCCCTGCCGAAGTGAGTAGTTCATAGGTTCAGAGGGCCGCCGTGTGAGCCACGTCGGCGCACGCCTCGTGAAATTGGTCCCGTTGTTCTGAAGACGCCCAAATCTTCGCACACGAATTGCCCGGACCGTCGTAAATCAGTGTTTTGTTCTAGATTCAGAAAAACGCAACAAAAGGCCCCCGGAGGTTGCCGGGGGCCGTTCGGTCGTCATCGGTTGGTAGCTGGTTGACTACGTCTGGATGATCTTGGGAGTAATGAAGAAGAACAGCTCCTGCGTCTGGGTTGAGACCGCCCGGCGCTTGAACAGATTGCCTAGCCCGGGGACGGAGCCGAGCAGCGGCGTTTGTTGGATGGACACCGAGTTCTGGGTCGAGATGACCCCGCCGATCACCACCGTTCCTCCGTCGGTGACCAGCACCTGGGTGGTCGCCTGCTGCGTGTCCAGGGTGGGGTTGCCCTGGACCTGTTGCGAGAAATCGGGCGTGGTGTTTTCCACATCCACGTTTAGAAAGATGGTGTTTTCGATGGTGATCTGAGGAGTCACGGTCAGGCGCAGGAACGCATCCACGTAGGTGACAGTGGGCGGCCCACCTAACTGCGCCGCGGTGACCACCGGGATGCGGACGCCCTGCCGGACCACCGCCTGAATATTGTTCTGAGTGACGATGCGCGGCCGCGACAGGATCTTCAGCAGTCCGCGCGACTCCGCTGCGGTGAGGATCACATCCAGGCGGTAGTTCCTGCCGATGTTAATCAGGGAGAGGCCGCTGGTCGCACCGACCGCCGGCAGGTTGCTGAACAGCGGGATGCCGCTGGTGGTAGTGGTGCTGCCGCTGGTGGTGGTGCTGGTGGTGGTGTTGGTGAACATGCCCGGGCTGGTAATGGGACTGGTCCCGACCGCGCTGGCCCCGCCCACGCCCGTGGCGGCGTTAGTGAACCCAAAGCCGACCTGGGTGCCGATGTCGCGGGCGAAGTTGCGCGTCGCAGCCACCACGCGGGCTTCGATCTCCACCTCGAACGTCTTGCGGTCCAATTGCGGCAGCAGGCGGTCGATCTCGGGAAAGACCTGCGGGATATCCAGGATGATCAGAGCGTTCGTGCGGTCATCAGAAATGACCTCCCCGCGTTTTGAGAGCATTTTCTTGATGGTGGGCACTAAGTCCTTCGAGTGGGCGTAGCTGAGGAAACGCGTGACCGTGATCCGTTGCGCGGCCAGCGCCTGAGCCTCCACCTGCTCGCGACGCGAAGTGGCCTCGTGCTTCAGCGTATCCACGGTGGCGATGCGCAGCACGTTGCCGTCAAGCTCACGTTCCAGCCCGTTGTTCTTCAATACGATGTCCAGGGCCTGGTCCCACGGCACATCGTCGAGAACCAGGGTCAGGGTGCCGTGGACGTTCGGATCGAGCACGATATTCAGGCCGCTGATCTCGTGGATCAGCCGGAAGAAGTCCTTCAGATCGACGTCCTTCAGGTTCACCGAGATGGGCTCGCCCGTGTACTTGCGGTTGCCCATTAGGGCAGGCGTTGCAGGCTGCTGCTGGGCGGCACTGACGGGAGTAGCCGCATGCAGGCTGGCACTGGCTGCCGGCGCCACCGGCGTGTTCGACAGTGCGACCTCGGTTTTGCCTCCGGAAAACTTGGAAGCTGCGTCGGCGGCGCGGGCAGTCGGCTGCTCGGTCTCCGCCTTGGGACTGTAACTCGGCTGCACCATGACGAAGTCCTGGGCCGGGGAGGACGCGGGCTGGGTTGTGACCGCGGGCGCCGCGGCTACCTGCGCGGCGGCTGGCTGCACGGCCGGGTTGGCCGGAGGCATGGCACTGGCCACTTCCTTGGCCGGCTCACGACTGCCGGCTGCGGTACTTGCAGGCTGGGGAGCGCTGTCCTGCTCAGTTGCTTGTGACGCGATGGCGGGCGCCTTGGGGAGCACAGGCATCGTCGGCGCGGCTGCCGGTGGAACCGGAGGCGCACTCAGGCTGGCCACCTGCGAGGGAGCGCGCAGTTTCATCCGCAGGCCGCTCTCCGAAGGGACCAGTTCATAATCGCGGGCTGCTTCCAGATCCACCACCACGCGCGTCACCGGAGGATTCACCTGGTGGAGGGCCATGCGAACGCCTTTGATGCTGTCGCTCTTGACCGGCACCTGCACCGGGCGAAGCGTGCGGGCGTTCTCCAGGTCGACGACGATGCGATCAGGATCGGCGATCTTGGTCACCGTCGGCTGCAGCGGGCCGTTGCTGCGGATCTCCAGTTCGATGCCCTGGCTGCCGTGGATCACATTGACGCTGCGCACCCACACGGGTTGGCTCGACTTGGCGGCCTGATGCGGGGTGGTCACAGCGCTTTCAGCGACGGGTGCGGAGGCAGACTGCACCGCCTGGCTGGCCGGAGGGGCGGGCGGCACATAGGCTTGCTCTGACGATGACGTTGACGCAGCGGAGGCTGTCGGCGCGGCTGCAGCCGCCGGTTTCGCCGCTGCCGCCGGCGCTTCCACCGCGGTCACGCGCACTTCCAGTGCACCCTTGTCCTGGTTGAAGGTCACGAAGGGAGCGCCAGTCAGGGTCAACTCCACGCGTGCGACATCGGTGCCATCCGAGCCCTGGAACGACTCCACGCGGTAAGCAGCAACCCCGGGACCCTGTACAGGCTGGCTCTGCCCCGCCAGCACGCCCGCCGAGACTCCCGGCAGGTCCACCAGCAGCAGATTATCCGAAGGCCGATACTCTGTGTGGGTAAAGGCGCCGCTGGCGCGGATGGTAATGGTGGTGTTGTTGTCCTGAGTGCCGACACTGACCGCGGTCAGTTGCGGCCCCGCGGCTGCCGCCATCATCGACAGCACGAGCACCATCAGGATAATCCCCAGCAGTTGCTTTCCCCTCATCTTCTGTCTCCCCATTCCGCCTTGTGCGGAATGTACGGCAACCTGACCCCTGCCGCTGAGGTTAGCCTCTTATGTCGGCGGCAACGCCGCCACCACTTGCACCCCAGCGCGTTAGGAACAGGCGCGCCGGGAACCCCGCGTTACGCCGGCGGGGGTGTAACCCTTTTCACGACTTCCCGCGTAGACTGGTGCCCAACCCGATCTACGGTGTTCTCCTTGAAGACCACCGAGTCGCCGGTGATGCGCACCACGGAACCGTTAAATACCGGGTCGTTCTCGCGCAAGAAGTAAGCCTTGTTGACCGAGTTGGCGACCACCGCGATCATGCCCGTGGCGGTCCTCACCACCCCGCGCAGCAGCAGCTGATCGATTACCAGACAGCGCTTACCGCTGGCGCAGTTGCTCGCCGGCAGCGCGGGGGTTCCACTGGCGGTGGAAATGGGACTCACGAAGGGATCGCGCTTGCCTATGCCGGCTTTGGGCTCCGGAACTATCTCCTCGTCAACCGCCGCCGTGTCGCTGGCACTGTTGCTGCGGTTGGTGGTGATAGGGGCGCTCGTCGCCTCGACATGGGCAGACGCCGGAGGTGCGGCGTGCGCCGCCGCCCCCTGGCTCCCCAGGGCCCGCCCGACGGTGGCGGGCGTGTCCAGACGCTGTCCCAGGGCACCGCAACTTGCCATCAGCACGATAAAAAGCGTTTTCTTCATCATTGCCTTTTCCTACCTTACGCTCGCCGGGGGTGCGCCCGCAGGAGGCGCGTTGGCCGGTTTCGGCGGCGCCGGCGGGGTGTTCTCCCGGCTGAAGAAGGTGGTGGTCACGCAGCTCACCACTACGCTCTCGCTGGGCGCGTACTGATACGCTTTACGCACCTTGGCGTCACCCGGCTTCTTTACCGACGCCATCTGCAATCCCCCTACGTTGATAATCCGCTCCAGCTTTCCGGTGCGGGCGAAGAAGTTGAGCACCGAGTAGTAGGGGCCGTCGATGTCCATCTCGAATGGCGCCTCGGTGTAGAACTCATGCGTAGCCAGCGGCTTCGAGGTGTAGCGACGGATCTCCACCCCGGCGGAATTGGCCGTGGCTTGCATGATGTGCATGAACTGGTCGACCTCTTTCTCGTCGGGAACGATCTTCTTCAGGATCTCGAGCTGCTGCTGCAGGGCCGCAATCTTCTGCTCGAGTTCTTTTTCTTTATCGCGATACGGCCGCAGCACGTTGTTCTCGCGCTGCTTGGCCTGAAGCGCGGCACTGGCCCTCCCATTGGCCTCCGTCATGCTCCGGAGCTGGAGGAAATAAAAGCCGACGGTCAGAGCGACCGCTCCGCCCACGATCATGGCCACTTGTGTCTTGCCCGGCAATTCGCTGAACTTCGCCATATGTGTGACCGTCCCGATTACGATTTCTGCGGCTGCTTCTCGCAGACCAGGGTAAAAATGAAAGCCTGCATGGCGCGCACCTGGTCGTCCTGGTAGGACTCCTTCATTTCTACATTCTTGAAGTAGCCAGTGCGCTTCAGGTTGGCCATGAGGTTGGCGACCGCATCGATGCTCAGCGCCGTACCCTCGATGTGAATGTTGGCGCCGTCATCGTTCATCTTGTTCAGCCAGACGGCATCGGTGGCATTCACCGTGTCGCCGATCATGGTCAGCAGTTCCTTGGGACCGGATTGCTGCGCCCGCAGGCGGTCGATGACGTCGACCCGCCGCTGGTACGCCTCTGCCTGCTTGTTCTTCTGCTCCACCCGAGCCTTCACCTGGAGAAGGTCGCGGTTCTCTTTTTCCGCCTTCAACATGTCGGCGGCTATGCGCCGGCTCTCGTGGGTTAGCTTGAACCACCAGCCCAGGTTGACCGCCGCGGTGAGGATCACTACCACCAGCGCGACTACCATAAGGTTGGGCCCGGAGCCGCTGACGGCCGACACCGCCGCTACCGTCCGCTTGCCCCGCTTCGATCTCGGAATACTCAGCAGATTGATGCGGATCATAGGTTCTCAAAGCTCCTCAAGGCCAGGCCCACAGCCACTGCCAATTGGCCCGCGTTCTGGTCCACCAGGGAAGCAGTCTGGCCCAGCGGCAGCCCTACTCGCTGGAAGGGATTGAGCAACTCCACCGGGATGGAAAACTCCTGGCGCAACGCCTCCATCAATCCCGGCACCTTGGAAGAGCCGCCGGCCAGATAAATGCGCTCGATGTGCTCGCCCGGCGCCGTGGCGCGGAAGAAGTCGAAGGTCTTCTGGATCTCCAGCACGATGATCTCGGTGACCTGCTGCAGGATGGGTCCCTTGGCGTCGGCGCTGACTGTGCCCACCTGCCGGCCCAGCTTGAGCGCCTCGGCGTCGTCAAAGCTGAGGTCGAGTTCCTTCTGCAGCGAGTCGGTATATTGATTGCCGCCCACGCTCACATCGCGCGTGAACAGCGGCGTCGCGCCCTTCACGATGTTGATGTTCATCACGCTGGCGCCCAGGTTCAGTAGGGCCACGGTCGCTCCCGGCGCCGGGTCGTAGTTGTACTCGTAGCAGTTCTGCAGCGCGAAGGCATCGATGTCCACGATAGCGGGGCTCTTGCCCGCGAGCGAGAGCACGTTGGTGTAATTGAGGATCTTGTCCTTCTTGACCGCCGCCAGCAGCACGTCCATTTGCGGACCGCTGAGGTCTTCAGAAAGGATCTGGAAATCGATGTTGACGTCGGCGATGTCGAAAGGAATGTGTTGTGCCGCCTCCGTCCCAATGTGCTCGGACAGCTCCTGCTCGCCCATGGTGGGGATGGAGATCTTCTTCACGATCACCGAGTGACCGCTCACCGAGGTGGCCACCAGCTTGGACTTCATGGCGTTCTCGGTGAAGATCTTGCTGATGGCACTGGACACGGTGCCGGAATCCACGATCATGGAGTCGACCACGATGTCGCTGGCCAGGGGCTCGAAGCCGATGTGCGCCACCTCGATCTGCCCCTTGCTCCTCTTCAACTCCACGGCCTTGATGCTGCTGGACCCGATGTCCAGGCCCACGACGTTCTTCGCTGCTCCGATTCCGAACATGTAGCCTCTAGTTCCCCGCACCCGCGGTGCGTACGGCTCTTGGTTTTTTCTTGCCCCGGCCCTCACTCAGCGCGCTCTTGCGTTCCATCCACTGGTCGAGGATGGTTTTCTTGAACTTCCAGCGGTTACCGAGCTTGAAGGCAGGGATCTTTTCCTCGTACACGTACTTGTAGAGCGTGTCCGGACTCACGCCCAGATACTGCGACGCTTGCCTGATGTTCATCACTTCCCGCGCTTCCGCCATGCCAGTTATGCCCTTTCCACAGGAGAGACCGCCCGCCATGGCGGGCCATGATCCGATATCCGGCCCGGACTCCCGGACCTCACACAGAACCTGCTTTTTCGGGGGAGACTGCGCGAGTTATACCAGCCTTACCGTAAGTGCTGTCAAGGAACTAATCCCTGTTTTATCCGTGTTTTGGGGGGATTTTAGGCCATGTACTTCTGGAGTGGGCCCAAGCGATTGTCAAGATTGTGTAGATTGGCGGCTAGAAACCACAATAGATAGTGGTATTAACGCACTGGATTCAAAATTCGGCCATTTTTCGTTACTGAGGTAGTAAGGCTCCCGTTCGGCTGAATCAGGAGCGCCCATGGCAAGGGGAACACCATTGCAACTTATTGATACAGTGATACTTATCTGAATTAATGAAAAGCAGCCTGGCGATCCTAGAGCCCTCCTTCAGGCCACCGCCGGGACACACTTCTGAAGCGTCAGCTCGCGCATCATCGCCTGGAATTCGCGGCAGTCGAGCGACTGTGGTCCGTCCGACAAGGCGCGCTCCGGGTTGGGATGGACCTCGATGATCAGCCCGTCGGCTCCCACCGCGATTGCCGCCTTCGATAGCGGCGCGATCAGGCTGCGCCGTCCCGTGCCGTGCGACGGATCGGCGATCACCGGCAGGTGCGAGAGTTCCTTGGCCAGCGCGACGGCCGCGAGATCTATCGTGTTGCGAGTCTCGGTCTCGAAAGTCTTGATGCCGCGCTCGCACAACACCACGTTGGGATTTCCCCCGGTGAGCAGATATTCCGCCGCCAGCAGCCATTCCTTCACGGTTGCCGAAGGCCCGCGCTTGAGCAGTACCGGCTTGTTGACGGTCGCCAGACGCCGCAGCAGCGCGAAATTCTGCATGTTGCGGGCGCCCACCTGCAGCATGTCGGCGTGCTCGCAGATGGTGTCCACGTCTTCGGTGCTCATCACTTCGGTCACGACCGGCAATCCGGTCTCGCGCCGCGCCTCCGAAAGCAGCTCGAGCGCTTCTTCGCCCAATCCCTGGAAATCGTACGGAGACGTGCGCGGCTTGTAGGCGCC
>DATKLD010000122.1:0-4783 GCA_035542595.1 Terriglobales bacterium | reverse complement strand
GGCATCAAGAAGGCGTTCGAGACGTTGAATAACTTCGACATGGGCGGTCTCGCGTGCAACGTGACTTACACCGCGACCGACCACCGGGCTTGCACCACCACGCCCATCTACCAGATCAAGAACGGCACGCTGGTGAAGATCAAGGATTACGACGTGCCGCGCAAGAGCGAGTGGCTGGGCATGTAAACCGCGATTGTTGATGGAAGCGGAAACACGTGTCAGGGCACGACTTCAGTCGTGCCGATAGCGGCCACAAGGAACGGGCTTTAGCCCCTGTGATGGCAAATGGCGGGTATGCGGGGGCTAAAGCCCATGGCAGGGAAGCGGTTGACGGCACGACTGAAGTCGTGCCCTGACACGTGATCGCTCATCGACGACATCTCGAGCTCGGCATCCTGCAACAAAAACCGCATGCTACAGGTCCATAACATCGAGGTCATATACAACGACGCCATTCTCGTGCTCAAAGGCATGTCCCTGCGGGTGCGCGAAGGGCAGATCGTCGCCCTGCTGGGCCCGAATGGCGCGGGCAAGAGCACTACGCTGAAAGCCATCTCGGGCCTGCTGAAATCGGAGGAGGGGGAAGTCACCGACGGCGACATCCGGCTCCTGGGCAAGCGCATTGACAGACTGGAGCCGGAGGAGATTGTGCGTCTTGGCATCTTCCAGGTGATGGAAGGCCGCCGCGTCTTTGAGGACCTCACGGTTGACGAGAACATCCTCATGGGCGGTTACACCCGGAGCGATGCGGCCGGCGTCAAGCGCGATCACGACCTGGTGTTCGATTACTTCCCCCGCCTGAAAGAGCGGCGCAACCAGTTGGCGGGCTATCTCTCCGGCGGCGAGCAGCAGATGCTGGCCATCAGCCGCGCCTTGATGGCCCGGCCCAAGATCATGCTGCTCGACGAGCCCTCGCTTGGCTTGGCCCCCTTGCTCGTCAAGGAGATCTTCGCCATCATTCGCCAGATCAACCAGGAGGAGAAGACCACTATTTTGCTCGTGGAGCAGAACGCCAACTTGGCGCTATCGATCGCCGATTTCGGCTACATCATGGAGAACGGCCGCATCGTGCTCGACGGGGAGTCGGACAAGCTCAAGGCCAACGAGGACGTGAAGCGCTTCTATCTCGGCGGCGGCGCCAACGGCGAGCGCAAGAGTTATCGCGATCTGAAGTTCTACAAGCGGCGAAAGCGTTGGTTGTCCTAGATGCTTCGTGGAAGATTGTCTGTCAGGGCACGAGGAAAGTGAAGGGGCACGTCTTCAGGCGGCTTCAGAACCAGCAGCGCAACATTCCTGAAAGATCACGTGTCAGGGCATGACTTCAGTCGTGCCGACCGCAGAAGAAAGGATTGGGCTTTAGCCCCTGTGGCAAAACCGTCCAGGAAGTCGGATCCGCGGAACTCCACAAAGGACAGCCGCGCACATTCTTTGCGGCTACGAGCACGGCGGGCGGCAGATCGCTGTTTTGAAACGTGCAGGGGCTAAAGCCCAAACTCAGGAGGCGAGCGACGGCACGACTGAAGTCGTGCCTTGACACGTGATCTCTGAGGAAGCGTTTTTCTGAAGGCAAGATATCCTGATTTGAGGGAGCCTCCCATGTCTCCTTTGCGAGAGAGCAGCATCCTCAACCCGGAAATGGAATCGCGTCCGCCCGCTGACCGTGTGGCCTACCTGGAGAATCGGCTGCGCCAGACCATCGCTCATGCTTACATGAACGCGCCTCGATTCCGTGTCGCCATGGACACAGCGGGCGTCAATCCGCGCGACATTCATCGTCTCTCCGACCTGCCGAAGGTCCCCATCACCCGCAAAGATGATCTGCCTGCGATCCAGGCTGCGGACTTGCCCTTCGGCGGGTTGGCCGCTGTTCCTACGCGCAGCCTGAAGCGCATTTTCATGTCGCCGGGCTACATCTACGATCTTCAGGGCCAGGGTCCGGATTTCTGGCGGTTCAGGCCGGCGCTGGCCGCCGCCGGGTTCCGCGCCGGCGACATCGTGCTCAACACCTTCTCCTACCACATGACGCCGGCAGGCTTTATGCTCGATGGAGCGCTGCGCGCCCTGGGCTGCGTGGTCGTGCCCTCGGGACCCGGAAACACGGAGGTCCAGGTCCGCATCGCCTCCGATTTGGGCGCCACCGGATACGTGGGCACGCCGAGTTTCCTCTACACCATCCTGAAGAAGGCGGCAGAGATGCGCTCGCCGCTGCAGCTTGAAGTTGCCTGGGTGACGGCGGAGATGCTGCCCGACTCGCTGCGTCATGAACTGGAAACCGATTTCGGCATCCGTGTGTTGCAGGGCTATGGCACGGCTGACCTTGGCATGCTGGCCTATGAATGTCTTGAAAAGAAGGGGATGCACCTGCATCCTGAAGTGATTGTTGAAGTCCTGGACCTCGAGACTCAGGAGCCTGCCGCGCCCGGCCACACCGGATTGGTTGTGGCCACCATCTTCGATGAAACCTATCCGCTGGTCCGCTTCGCCACCGGCGACCTCAGCACTTTCCTGGAGGACACTCCATGCTTGTGCAGGCGCACTGCCCGTAAGCTCGCTGGCATCCTCGGTCGCGTGGGCGACGCGGTGAAGGTGAAGGGCATGTTCGTCCGCGGCAGCCAGATGGAGGAGGTTCTTAAAAATTTTCCTGAGGTCAGTCGCTTCCAGGCGGTGATCACGCGCGAGGCGCACCAGGACCGCCTGCGCTACATTGTTGAACTCAACTCCGACGCCAAGGATTACAGCTTGAAGGACCGTATCGCGGAGTCGCTGCGCGGGTTGCTGAAGGTGCGCGGCGAGGTGGAGCTGGTGCCGCCCGGGACGATTCCCGCAGGAGCGAAGAAGATTGACGATAAACGTGTATGGAAGTAGCCGATGAGTGCTGCGCAACTGGAAGTCCGTGACGTGACGCTGCGCTTCGGCGGCGTCACCGCCATCAGGGATGTCAGCTTCGAAGTGCAGAAGGGCTCCATCCACGCCATCATCGGCCCCAACGGGGCCGGCAAGACCAGCCTGCTCAACGCCATCAGCGGCGTGTACCGCCCGCAGCAGGGAAAGATCATCTTCGAGGGCCAGGACATCACGCGCCTGCGCCCCTACCAGCGCACCGGCCGCGGCCTGGCGCGCACCTTCCAGAACATCGCCCTGTTCAAGGGCATGACCGTGCTGGACAACCTGCTCATCGGCCGCCATACCCACCAGCACTGCGGCATCCTCAAGGGCGGCTTCTACTACGGCCCGGGCGAAAGGGAAGAGGTCGCGCACCGAATGGTGGTCGAGGACATCATCGACTTTCTGGAGATCCAGCATATTCGCAAGAAGATCGTGGGCACGCTCGCCTACGGTCTGCAGAAGCGTGTGGAACTGGCGCGGGCGCTGGCTCTCGAGCCTAAAGTGCTGCTGCTCGATGAGCCCATGGCCGGCATGAACGCCGAAGAGAAGGAGGACATGGCGCGCTTCGTCATCGACACCAACGAAGACCGCGGCACGACCGTGCTGATGATCGAGCACGATATGGGCGTGGTCATGGACATCTCCAGCCGAGTCGTGGTGCTCAACTTCGGCGTCAAGATCGCCGATGGCACGCCTCTGGAGGTGCAGCGCAACCCCCACGTACAGAAAGCCTACCTCGGCCAGGAAGATGCCGAAATCGCTGCGGCGGCGGAGGCATAGATTGGTATTCGATAAATTGGGTGGAGCAGTGCTTCAGCTTTGCCGTGCATCAACAGGAATTGTCATCCTGAGCGTCGGCCGAACGAGCCCTGCGAGTGAGGCCAAGCGAAGGACCTGCTTTTGCTATTTTGCGATGTACTACCTTAAAGCAGGTCCTTCGTGGCGCTCCCTCGGCGTAGCCTCAGTCGCGCTTCCTCAGGATGACAATCCCAATAGTTGAGGTTAGAGATTTGTCCAGGGCGAACCATTTCGACTCGGTAGTCCATCTCGACAAGGACGCGGACACCTTTCCCAAACTGCTGGTGCGGAAGGCCGCCGAACTTGGCTCGAAGACCGCGTTGCGCGAGAAGGAGTTCGGCATCTGGCAATCGACGAGCTGGCAGCAGTATCACGACCACGTGCGCGACTTTTCGCTCGGCCTCATCAGCCTGGGACTCGAGCGCGGCGACAAGGTGGCGATCATCGGCAACAACCGCCCGGAGTGGGTTTATGCCGAACTCGCCGCCCAGGGTGCCGGCGCCGTCTCGGTCGGCATCTACCAGGACTCCACGCTGAACGAGGTCGCCTACGTCATTGACCACTCCGAGGCGGCCTTCGTGGTCGCCGAAGACCAGGAGCAGGTGGACAAGATCCTCGACATGATCGAGAAGCTGCCCAAGGTGAAGAACATCATCTACACCGACCCGCGGGGGATGCGGAATTACAGGCATCCGGCGCTGATCAGCTTCGCGGCGGTCGAGGAGAAGGGGCGCGAACTCGCGCGCCAGCGTTCGAACCTGTGGATGGAAAACGTCAACGCTGGCTGCGCCGAAGACGTGGCCATCATCTGCTACACCTCCGGCACCACAGGCTTCCCCAAAGGCGCAATGCTCACCTTCCGCAACCTGCTCACCATGGCCGGCAACCTCAACCAGGTGGACGCCAAGCGGCCGGGCGACGAGTTCGTCTCCTTCCTGCCGCTGGCCTGGATCGGAGAGCAGATGATGTGCATGTCGAGCGGCCTGACCATCGGCTTCACCATCAACTTTCCGGAAGAACCGTCCACGGTGATGGAGGATATCCGCGAAATCGGCCCGCACATCATGTTCGCTCCCCCGCGCGTGTGGGAGAACATTAC
>DATKLD010000121.1:0-3510 GCA_035542595.1 Terriglobales bacterium | reverse complement strand
TTGCAGGGCCGCTTTGAGGGCTTGTCACTGGGATCGAGCGAAGTGCGCGAGAAGCCATTCCCGGTGGGAGTTTAGCTTTGAGCTCCTAGCTCTTGGCTCTTAGCTTTTGGCTCTCGTCGGTTTAGCTGGAACTGCATGTGGCGCGACGAAACAAGCCAAGAGCTAAGAGCCAAAAGCCAAGAGCCTTCTGCTACAATCCCCGCTCTCATGCTCCAACTCCAATCTGGTCGGACTCTCGGCAACCTTCTATGCCCCATCGTCCTGCTGCTAGCCACTTCAACCTGTGCCCTCGATCGCCAGCCTAACGCCGACTACCGCGCGCGCCGTGTGGCGCTCTCGCGCAAGACCAATGGTGGCGTGGTGGTGCTGTTCGCGGCGGCCGAGGCCGAAGGTCCCAACGCTCTCTACGGCTTTCGCCAGGACAACAACTTCTACTACCTCACCGGCCTGAACGAACCCGGCGCGGCTGTGCTCATTGCGCCAGAGGCGGCGAGTGAGGGAGAGGGGCGGCCGCGTCCCTACACTGAGATCCTGTTTCTCCCCGGACACAACTATTCGCAGGAAAAATGGACCGGCCCCAAGCTGGGGCCCGAGACTCCCGACGCGCGGAAGACCACGGGCTTCGACCACGTGGAGATTCTTGACAAGCTGCGCGACGAACTCGTGCGCTTGCTGCCGTCGCCGCGCGCGACTGTGTATTCCGATCTGCCGGCGTTCCGAGAGACGTCGGCTTCGGCCACGCCACTGGAGTGGCTGCGCCGCGCCAATGCCTTTCCTGTCTATGTCTCGCTCGAGGACGTGAAGCCGATGCTGGCGGAGATGCGCCGGGTGAAGGACGCAGGCGAGGTTGCGCTGATTCGCAAAGCGACTGACGCTTCGATCGCCGCGCACCTGGCGGCGATGCACGCCATGAAGCCGGGGATGACCGAGCGGGAGGTCGCGGCCATCGTTCAGTACGAGTTCCAGAAGCGCGGCTGCGAGCGTCCGGCGTATTCGCCGATCGTGGGCGCGGGCGCCAACTCGACCGTGCTGCATTACTCCGACGACGCGGCGACCATCCAGGCCGGAGACCTGGTGGTGATCGATGCCGGCGGCGAGTATTCCATGTACGCCACCGACATCACGCGCACGCTGCCCGCCACCGGCAAGTTCACCCCGCGCCAGCGCGAGATCTACAACATCGTGCTGGGAGCGCAGGAGGCGGCCATCAAGGCCTTCCGCGCCGGCCGCTCCACCATGGGCGGCGACGGCGACGCGCTCTACAAGGTCGCCTACAACTATCTCAACACGCACGGCAAAGACCTTCACGGCAAGCCGCTGGGGCAATACTTTATTCACGGGCTCGGGCATTTCGTCGGCCTCTCCGTTCACGATGTGGGCGGAACGACAGTTCCCCTGGACAAAGGCATGGTATTTACCATCGAGCCGGGTGTTTACATTCCCGAAGAACGTCTCGGGGTGCGGATCGAGGACATGTTCTACGTGGAGCAAGATGGCTCCCTGGTGCGTCTGACCGCGGGGTTGCCGCGCACATCAGAAGAAGTCGAGGCCGCGATGGCCGGGCATTAGTAGCTGGCACTTCTGGTATCCTTAGCGCTTGTGTCCATCAAGGTGTTGTACATCCTGCTGGTGGTTGGCACCGGTCTGGTATTGTGGGCGGCAGTAGCCATCTACTTGCGGGTGCGGCGGCACATGCGGGCTTCCTCCGATCATGGCCTGCGAGAAATCCAGGGAAAACGGAAACAGGGCAAGGAATGACGGTGAGACTGATGAAGACAGCATCCGGAGTTTTCGAGAGGACCGAGAGCCCGGCATGGATCGAGGCGGGGCTGGTGATCGGCGCCAGCCTTTTCGTCGCGCTCTGCGCGCGCGTTACCGTGCCGCTGCCTTTCACGCCGGTGCCGCTGACGCTGCAGAACTTCGCCGTGGTGCTGGTTGGGCTGGTGCTGGGCAGCCGCCGCGGCTCCATCGCGTTGACCCTCTACTTGGCGGAAGGAGCGCTCGGCCTTCCGGTATTCTCTGCCGGCCTGAGCGGCGTCGCACGATTGCTGGGGCCGACCGGCGGATATCTGATGGCCTATCCAGTGGCGGCCTTCGTCAGCGGCTGGATCGCCGAGCGCGGAGCAAGAAGTTTCCGCCGCGGCACAGTGGCAGCGGTAGCGGGCGAACTCGTCTTGTTCGCCGCGGGCCTGGCATGGCTGACCCTGTGGACCCATGGCTCGTGGTATCAAGCAGCGCATTTCGGACTGTATCCCTTCGTGTTCGCGGAAGTGGCCAAGGTGATGGCGGCGGCCGGACTGGCCGCGCGCCTGCCCCGTCTGGGGAAAGCCCGGCAGCCATGAGTACCGCAGTTTCCACTACGCTGCGCGAGATCAGCGTGGCCCACAGCCCTGACTCCGACGACGCCTTCATGTTCTACGCGCTGGCCACCAACAAGGTGCGCGCCCGCGGCATCAAGTTCACGCACACGCTCTGTGACATCGAGACCCTGAATCGCAAGGCGCTCGAAGGCTTCTACGATGTGACCGCCATCTCCTTCCACGCGTATCCGTACATCCAGGAGAAGTACGCGCTGCTCGCGAGCGGCGGCAGCGTGGGCGAGGGTTACGGCCCGATGATCGTCGCGCCGCGCATGTATCCGCTGGAGGAGATCAAGCGCGTGCGCGTCGCCATCCCCGGCAAAATGACCACAGCTTATCTTGCGCTGAAGCTGTTTGCGCCCGAGATCGAGACCGTCGTTGTACCCTTCGACAGGATCATCCCCGAAGTGCTGGCCGGCAAGCATGAAGCCGGCCTGATCATCCACGAAGGCCAGCTCACCTATGACAAGTCCGGCCTGCACCGCATTGTGGACCTCGGCCGCTGGTGGCACGATACGACTGGGCTGCCGCTGCCGCTCGGAGGGAACGCCATCCGCCGCGATCTGGGCCCCGAGCTGATGACGAGCGTGGCGCGCGCGCTCAAGCAGAGCATCCAGTACGCCCTTGACCACCGCGAGCAGGCGCTGAACTATGCCATGCAGTTTGCCCGCGACCTCGACACCTCGCTCGCCGACAAGTTCGTGGGCATGTACGTCAACGAGCGCACGCTCGATTACGGCGAAGAGGGCCGCGCCGCCATCCGCCGCCTGCTGGAGATGGGCTACGAAGCGGGCATCATTCCCCACCGCGCCAGTGTCGAGTTAGTGGGCTGAAGCTGCCTGGCCGCGCCCTATCCAGGTATGCGCCAGGTGTATACCGAGCAGTAACCCTACCCCCCCCTCCCCCTCCTGTTCAACCAGCAAGTGCCTGCTGCTCAATGACTTCCGAAAACGGCGCTCGTAAATACCGACAAAATAAAGGACTTTAAGTCCTTTAAATCATCGGTTCGGCTAAATACAGTCATCTAAACTACTTTAAGTCTTTTAGAATCATTGTCGCAGCCAAATACCGTCATCTAAAGGACTTACCCGCAACCTCAGACAGCCAAACGACTTACCAGCGCTTTTCGTTGCTTGTTGTCAAAGAACCG
>DATKLD010000120.1:0-26437 GCA_035542595.1 Terriglobales bacterium | reverse complement strand
AACGGCAGATAGCTCATGAAGTCAGCGTGGTGAACGATGATAGCCTCCGTCGAGCGCTTCACCAGGTCGCCTTCAGCAGCGTGCGCGGCGATGATGTGGCAAACCGCCTCGGGCATTCCGCACTCCATGGCCAGCGCCACTCCGGTGAACGGATGCCGCAGGAACTCGCCCCGCCGGCTCTGGCGCACCTTGCCATCCACCACTTCATACTCCAGCAGTTTGCCGACATCGGCCAGGATCGCGCCCGCGATCACGGAGTCGAGATCGATCTGGAGTCCTCTGCCCAGGAACTCCTGCATCGCCTCCGCCGACCGTCGCGCGATGTGCACCACGCATCGCTTGTGCTCCATGAACGTCGCGGGGCAGTTGGGCACGAGCAACGTGAACGGAATGCGGTTGAGATCATCGGGCCGGAGCGGGCTCAGTTCAAAGGCCCGCACCCAGGTGGAGGCCACCTTTTGGCGCAGATCGCGGTTTTCGATCCATTCCAACTCCGGCCACAAAAGCTCGACAGCCTGAGGCAACGCACCGGGCTCGCCCGCCTGCCCAGGCGAGACAGTGCGCCCGCCGAGATTCCTTGGTTTCCGGGAGCGCGACGACATCGTTTCGCTCTACTTAGTGATCACGCCGCAGGCGATCCGTGGCCCGGCGTAGCCGGCAGGATCGCTCTTCATGTCGTCCGCCGCGGCATGGATCATGAGCGACGTCCCGCCATTAGCAAACACCGAATTGGGCACGCCCTCGGCGAGCGTCAACTGGGGAAGATCAACCTTCCCCTTGGCCGTGCCGTCGGCTTTGACAGTGACGTTGGGCATATCGCCTGCGTGCGGTCCCTGCGGGTTCTCCAGACCGTGCCGTTTGCCCTCGGGGTTGAAGTGGCCTCCGGCTGACTTGAACGCGTCCGCAGGCGCTGCGGGATCGGCCTCGCATTTAGCGTTCTGGTGGATGTGCATGGCATGCTCGCCCGGCGGAAGGTTCTTGAGGTTGTATTTGATCTCGATGCCTTTGCCCTTGGCGATGAGTGTGGCCGTGCCGACGCTTTGCCCTTTGGCGTCCTTCAGCTCGACAGTCTTCCCGCCGTCGGCGTGCGCCTGGGGCAACGCCAAAACGAACGCCACGGTTACCATGGTCCCCACCAACAGAATCTTGCTGTACATGGAAGTGCCTCCTGCGGTGAATGACCGCCGCATGTAAGATACTGGTTGAGCGCAGATGTGGCAACCAGCCGATAACCGATTACCCGGTGACTGCGACTCTCCCTGCCCGCGGGCATCCAATATGGTAGGCTTTCTGAAGCGGCGGTGGGGTTTCTTCGTCCCTCCATGAGGACATAAGTCGTTGCTGGACACGATTTTCGCCAAAATATTCGGCACCAAGAACGAGCGTGAAGTGAAGCGCTTGCGCCCGCTGGTCGGGCGGATCAACTCCCTCGAGCCGGAGATGCAGCGCCTCACCGACGCCGAGCTGCGCGCCAAGACCGACCAGTTCCGCCAGCGCATCAATGAGCACGTCAGCCAGGTGCAGCTCGAGCCCGGGGCCGAGGACGAGAACCGCAGCACCCGAGGTCCCACGGAGCGCGATCGTGCGCTGAAGGAAGTCCTGGATGAAATCCTCCCGGAAGCCTTCGCGGTGGTGCGCGAGGCCGGGCGCCGCACCCTCAACATGCGGCACTTCGATGTGCAGCTCATCGGCGGCATCATCCTGCACGAGGGCAAGATCAGCGAAATGAAGACTGGCGAGGGCAAGACGCTGGTCGCCACTTTGCCCGTATATCTGAACGCGCTTTCCGGCAACGGCGTGCACGTCGTCACCGTCAACGACTACCTCGCCAAGCGCGACTCGGAGTGGATGGGGGCGATCTATCGCTTCCTCGGGCTGAGCGTGGGGGTCATCGTGCACGAACTGGACGATGCGGAACGCCGCGATGCCTACGCCGCCGATGTCACTTACGGCACCAACAACGAGTTCGGCTTCGACTACCTGCGCGACAACATGAAGTTCGACCTCGCCGATTGCGTGCAGCGCGGCCACAATTACGGCATCGTGGACGAAGTCGACTCCATCCTGATCGACGAAGCCCGCACCCCGCTCATCATCTCCGGCCAGGCGGAGAAGTCCACGGAGAAGTACGATCGCGTCAATCGCATCATCCCCAAGCTCGAAAAGGGGGAAGAGCTGGACACCGCGCCGGGCGAGCCCAAAATCCTCACCGGTGACTATGTGGTGGATGAGAAGCACAAGACCATTACCGTGACCGACGAGGGCTGGGAGAAGGTCGAGAAGCTGCTGGGCATCAGCAACATCGCCGATCCCGAAAACTGGGATCTGAAGCACCACGTTGAAACCGCGGTCAAGGCCCACGCGCTCTACCGCAAGGACGTGGAATATGTGGTGAAGGATGGCGAGGTTGTCATTGTCGACGAGTTCACCGGGCGCCTCATGCCCGGCCGCCGCTGGTCCGACGGGCTTCACCAGGCGGTCGAAGCCAAGGAGCACGTGAAGGTCGAGGCCGAGAACCAGACGCTCGCTACCATCACCTTCCAGAATTACTTCCGCATGTACAAGAAGCTGGCGGGCATGACCGGCACCGCCGAGACGGAAGCCGCTGAGTTCCAGAAGATCTACAACCTGGACGTGGTGGTCATCCCCACCAATCGGGATCTTCGGCGCATCGAGAATGCGGACATCGTCTACCGCACCGCGCCCGAGAAATACCTCGCTGCGGCCGATGAGATCCAGCAGTTGAACGCAAACGGGCAACCGGTGCTGGTGGGCACCACGTCGGTGGAGAAATCGGAGCGGCTCTCCGAGCTTCTGCGGAAGAAAAATGTGAAGCACGTGGTGCTGAATGCCAAGTACCACGAGAAGGAAGCCGAGATCGTGGCGCAGGCCGGCCGCAAAGGCGTGATCACCATCGCCACCAACATGGCCGGCCGCGGCACCGACATCCTGCTGGGTGGCAATCCCGAGTTCATGGCCAAGCAGGAGTCCTTCAAGAAAGGCCTGGCGCAGCCTGTGCGCCGCGCCGAGGGCCGCCTGGGCGATGGCGCGACCGACGAGAACACCGCTACCTGGTATTACCAGGGGAACGAGTTCCGCGTCGAGCGGCAAAAGTGGGAAGAGATCTTGGCCAAGTACAAGGGCCAGACCGACGCCGAGCACGACGAGGTCGTTGCTTTGGGCGGGCTGCACATTCTCGGCACCGAGCGCCACGAGGCCCGCCGTATCGACAACCAGCTTCGCGGACGCGCCGGTCGCCAGGGCGATCCCGGCAGCTCGCGCTTCTACCTCTCGCTCGAAGACGACCTGATGCGCATCTTCGCCAAAGAGTGGGTGTCGAACCTGCTGCAGCGCCTGGGCATGGAGGAAGGCGTGCCCATCGAGTCGCGGTTGATCTCCCGCCGTATCGAAGCCGCGCAGAAGGCGGTCGAGGGGCAGAACTTCGAGTCCCGCAAACACCTGCTCGAGTACGACGACGTGATGAACAAGCAGCGCGAGGCGGTGTATGGCATGCGCCGCCAGTTGCTCGAGGGCGTCGATCAGAAGGAGCTCATCCTCGAAGACTACGTCGCCGGCATCCTCTCCGACCTTCTCGAAAAGCACTGTCCAAAAGACGCGCACGCCGACGATTGGGACATCCCCAAGCTCAAGAGCGAGATCTTCACCCGCTTCGGCGTGGATATTCTGGCCGAGGGCGTCCAGCCGGACGAGCTGAACCGCCAGGAACTGGGCGACGCCACCTTCGACAAGCTCAAAGAGCGCTACGAGGCCAAAGAGAAGCTGATTGGGCCCGAGGCCATGCGCTACCACGAGCGCATGATCATGCTCAGCGTGCTCGATCAGTTGTGGAAAGATCACCTGCTCAGCATGGACCACCTGAAGGAAGGCATCGGGCTGCGCGGCTACGCCCAGCACGATCCCCTGGTCGAGTACAAGCGCGAGTCCTTCGAGATGTTCGAAGCCATGATGCAGCGCTTCCAGGAAGACACGGTGCGCTACCTGTACCTGATGCAGGTGATCGAGGCGAGTGCTGCTGCGGAAAAGCATCTCCCTGGCGGTGATGAACAGGAGGGTGGTCCTGTTGTGCCGGGCGGACGCGGTCCAGACGAATTGGGCGGCGGAGACGGCGCTGGAGTTCGGGTCCCGAGGCCGGGTAGTGATCGCAGACCGCCGAAGCGCGCGCGTGCGGCCACTTCTGTTGACGAAATTGAAGAGGAATTCCAGCGTCGCAAGCGCCGTGAACTCGAACAGGCCCGCATGGCCGGCTCGGGTGATTACCAGCCTGTCCAGCAGGTGGTGCGGTCCGGCGCCAAGATCGGACGCAACGATCCCTGCCCCTGCGGCTCCGGCAAGAAGTACAAGAAGTGCTGCGGGGCGTAGAAGCAGTCAGCAGGATGCGCAAATCATTGTCACCCCGAGCGAGCGCGGGAGCGCGAGTCGAGGGGCAAGGCTGTTACCGCCCCTGGTCGGCCTCGGCAAAGGCGTTGCCCCTCGACTCGCGCAAAAGCGGCGCTTGCTCGGGGTGACAGGTCATAGGGTCAGCGGGCTGATCGTACCGCCGCGAACGTCATCTCCTGTGCAGGACTGCCGGTGCGACCCTTCCACTCGTCGAACAGCGCGCCATAGCTGAGCGTGATGTAGCTGCTCGGCGGGACGCCCAGCAGCCGGGCCGTCCGGTCGATCCAGCGCGGGCCGCCTTCAATCTCCGCCACCGTGCCGATTGGGGTCTCATCGATAACGACATGGCCGTGGCCATCCGTCCACTCGCTGCGAAACTTTTCGTACCGGAAACTGGGACCGAATCCCAATGCGCGCAGGATGCGGTCCAGGCTCGTACCGTCGGCGACCTCGGTCTCATATTCCTGGCGCGACTTGTGGCGCCGTGCCGTCCCCTTCGACTTGTGGGTGAAAGTCCAACGACTGCCGTACTTCCGCAGCCGCAGGATTTCGCCCCGCCGGCGCAAGGGTTGCCCGGGCAGGTCATAGAGGACGTTCATTTCGTGAGTACGCCGCGTGACCAGCCGGAACCCGGATGCACGCAGCCGGCGCGCCAGCGCCTTCGCGTCCGCCACCAGGAATTTGATCTCGATTTCGCGCGCCATCCTTGGAAGTATAAAACCCACCACCGAGACACCGAGACACAGAGCCTGAAAATGCTGTGGCGCTTTGTCGGGCCGCGTCGGGGAAATGGGTTTCGCTAAGGCCGACAAAACTTTCTTGAGAGATCCCTATCGAAGAAACTTTCGTGAGAGATCACGTGTCAGGGCACGACTTCAGTCGTGCCGCAAAGAGCCTTAACAATTGCGGGCTTCAGCCCCTGGAACGCATGCTACGATTCCGCTCTTTCGGAGGACGCAATGAAACAGAGACCTGGCAAGCGCGAGCGGCGCTGCATCAACATCGGCGGACGTCCCGCCGACCTGCCGTTCAGCGATGGAGTGCTGGTCGGTGACACACTTTTCCTCTCGGGCCGCATTGGGATCGATCCTCGCACTATGCAGGCGGCGACGGATGTCAATGAAGAGATTCGCCTGATGCTCGATGGAGTCCGCGCTACGCTCGAGGCCGCCGAAATGATCATGGACCATTTGGTATTCGTGCAGGTTTATTGCACGGACCTCTCGCTGTACGAGAAGTTCAATACAGCCTATCGGAAGTACTTTGGAAAGGATCTGCCAGCGCGCGCGTTCCTCGGGGCCGGATCGCTGTTGCGCAACGCCCGCTTCGAGATGCAGGCCATCGCCATGCGCTGCTAGGACTCACTCGTGGCGCGGGAAAAATAGTTCCCCAGCTTCTTCTAAGGATTCCGTAGGCTTCGGCATGACAAAAGTCAACGGCCAAGAGCCAACTAAGAGCTACTTCTCCCTCGCCACCACGAATTCCGGCGCCCACAGCAGGGCGCGCTTGATCTCCGAGTCGGGAAGATCGCAGATGGCCCTGCGCGCGTCGGAGGCGTACTCATGCGCACGCGTCGTGGCCGCTTCCAGAGAACCATAGTGGTTGAGGATGGCAAGAATCTGGTCGTGCGTCACCGAATGAAAGGCGCGCTCCTGCAGCACCGTCTGGATGAGGTCCTTTTCTTCCCGGTTGCACCGTGCGAGCGCGTGAATCACCGCCATAGTGGCCTTCCCCTCGCGCAGGTCGCTGGCCACAGGCTTGCCAAGCACGTCTTCGGAAGCCGTAAGGTCGAGTACGTCATCCACGAGCTGGAACGCCATGCCCAGGCTGCGGCCGTAGCGCGCCAGTTTTTCCTCGTGCTCTGCGGAAGCGCCGCTCACGATGGCTCCCAGGCGCGTGCAGGTGGAGAACAGGCAAGCGGTCTTGCGTTGGATCAGGTCGAAATGCTCGTCGAGTGTGATCAATCGGCCCAGCTTCTCCATCTGCAGCAGTTCGCCTTCGACCATCTGCTGCGTTAAGTCGATGAGCACGTCGAGGATCCGGAAATTGCGTTCCTGCACCGCGATCTTGAACGACTGCATGTAGAGCCAGTCGCCGGCGAGCACGCACTTGGAGTTGCCCCAGCGCGTGTTGGCCGAGGGACGTCCGCGCCGGGTGCGGGCCTCGTCGATGATGTCGTCGTGCACCAGCGTGGCGGTGTGGATCATCTCCACCACCGCGCCCAGGCGGATGGCGCCGCGCCCGCTGTAGTCGAAGAGTTTGGCGGAGAGCAGCAGCAGCGCGGGGCGAATGCGCTTGCCGCCACCCGCGCGCAGGTACTCGCCGATGTCGGTGATCGCCGGGACGTTCGAGACCGTGTCGCGCCCGAACTCGCGCTCCACCGCTTCCAGGTCGTCGCGGAGGAGTTCGAAGACCTCTTTCGCCTTCGCTCCGTTGATGGTGGATGTGCTCACGTCAATTCGACCTGTAGTTGGTGAAGTGCATGTCGATGCCGAGGTCGGTGTTGCGCAGCAGGGCGATGATCTCCTGCAGCGTATCGCGGTCCTTGCCGCTCACCCTCACCATGTCGGCCTGGATCGAGGCCTGGACCTTCTTCTTCGACTCCTTGATCAGCTTGACGATCTCGCGCGCCTTCTCGATCGGGATACCCTGCTGCATCGCGATGCGCTGCCTGACGGTGCTTCCCGCCGCGGGCTCTACCGTGCCGTAGGTCAGCGCCTTCAGCGGCACGCCGCGCTTGACCAGCCGTTGCTGCAGCACGTCGTTGACCGCCTTCAGCTTGAACTCGTCCTCGGAGTGCAGCACGATCGCCTCCTTGCCCTCGAGCTCGATGCGCGACTTCGAGTTCTTCAGGTCGAAGCGGGTGTGTACTTCCTTGAGCGCCTGCTGGATGGCGTTCGAGACCTCCTGCAGGTCCACCTTGCTCACGATGTCGAATGATTCGGCCATGGTCTTAGCGATCCAATAGATTACCCTGCCGCGCCCCGGATTGGGCAGGAATCGGCGTTTCGGCATTACTGGTTGGCGTCAGGTTGAAAAACCGATAGACATTGTGTGCGGTCTGCAACGCGACCTCCTCGGCTGCGATTCCACGCAATTCGCCAATTTGGCGTGCTGCTTCACGCACAAATGCCGGCTCATTGCGCTTGCCGCGATGCGGGACAGGCGCGAGGAACGGAGAATCGGTCTCGATGAAGATGCGGTCGAGCGGCAGCTCCCGCGCCGCGTCACGGATATTCCGCGCCTTGGGGAAGGTCACGTTGCCGGCGAAGGAGATCATGAAGCCCATGTCGAGTGCTCGCTGCGCATGCTCCATCAGGCCGGTGAAGCAGTGCAGTATGCCCCCCAGTCCGCTGGGCGCCCACTGCTCCGCGAGGATTGCGAGGCATTCGTCCCAGGCGTTCTGACTGTCGGCAGATGGCCGGCAGTGGATCACTACCGGCAGCTTAGCCGTTTGCGCCAGCTCAAGCTGCTTAAGGAAGACTGAGCGCTGCACCTCGCGCGGCGAGTGATCGTAGAAGTAGTCGAGACCGATCTCGCCCCAGGCGATGACCTTGGGATTGCGGGCCAGCGCGCTCAGTTCTTCGAAATCGGCGTCGGTAGCGAGCCGGGCCTCATGCGGATGAATGCCAACGGTGGCGTAAATCCTCGGCTCGCCCGCCTTCTCACGATTCGCAAGCTGGATGGCGCAGTCGAGTGAGCCGGGGCCGGTGCCGCTGCCGATGGCAACCACGGTCTCAACCCCGGCCTGGCGCGCCCGCGCCAGCATGGCGTCGCGGTCGGCGTCGAACTGCGGCATTTCGAGATGCGCATGCGAGTCGACTAACATTGAGTCATTGGGTCATTGAGTCATTGAGCCATTGCGCCATCGGCATCGAAAAGCCACGCCTTTCAATGACTCAACGAATCAATGACCCAATGGCTCAATTACTTCAGTCTTGCCCCGACGGGAACGTCCTCCAAGAATCCCGCTAGCACCGGTAAGCCCCTATCGCCCACGGACGCGGCGACGATCATGCCGTTCGATTCCAGGCCGCGCAGCTTACGCGGTTGCAGGTTCACGACCAGCACTACCTTGCGGCCGACGAGCGACTCCGGGGCATAGGCTTCGGCGATACCGGCCACCACCTGCCGGACCTCCGTACCGATGTCCACTTCCAGGCGAAGCAGCTTGTCCGCGCCTTTCACCTTTTCCGCCACCTTCACCTGCCCGACTCGCATCTCGACTTTGGCGAAGTCGTCGATGCTGATGCGGCCGTCGGCTGTGGCTGCCGGGGCAGGCGCCGCTGGCGCCGGTGTCGTTACCGCAGGCGGCGTTGGAGAGGGAGCGGTTGTCACCGCGGCCTGGGTGGTTGTGCGCTGCTGTTCCATCTGCTGCATCCTTTCGATGGCGGATTTGTCGGCGCGCGGAAACACCGGCTCTACATTGCCCAGCTTCGTGCCGTGCTGCAGTTGGCCCCACTTCAAATCCGTGAGGCGGAATTCGAAGATCCTGCCAATCCCCAACTGCTCCCAGATGCGCGCGGTCGCTTCCGGAATCACGGCATGTGCCAGCGCGGTCACGATGCGCAGCGCTTCCGCGGCGGTGTAGAGGATGGTTGCCAGGCGGGCGCGGCTGCCTTCGTCCGCCTGCTCTGCGACGGCCCAGGGCTCGTTGTCCACGATGTACTTATTGACCGCGCCCACCAGCGACCACGCGGCTTCGAGCGCTCGCGAGAACTGGAAGTCGTCCCAGAGCGAGGCAAAGCTGGCGATGGTTTCCTCGGCTGTCCGCGCGATGGCGTCATCCGCCGGTGTGCGCAAACTGGCAGAGGAGGGATAAGGCACCTCGCCGCGGAAATAGCGCGTGATCATGGCTAAGGTGCGACTGGCCAGGTTGCCCAGATCATTGGCCAGGTCGGAGTTGTAGCGCTGCACCAGCGCGTCGAAAGCAAAGCTGCCGTCCTGTCCGAACACCACTTCGCGCAGCAGGAAGTAACGCAGGGCGTCGTTGCCGAGGACGTCGATCACCGTCTCGGCGCGCACGATGTTGCCGCGCGACTTCGACATCTTGCTTTCCTCGAACAGCAGCCAGCCGTGGGCTACGATCGACCGCGGCAGCGGCAGCCCGGCGGCCATCAGGAACGCCGGCCAGTACACACAGTGGAAGCGCACAATCTCCTTGCCGATCATGTGCACGTCGGCGGGCCAGTAGTGCGCAAACTTCTGCTGGTCTTTTTTGTCGGGCGACCCGAACCCGATGGCGGTGCAATAGTTGCTGAGCGCGTCCAGCCAGACGTAGATCACGTGCCGCGGATCGTCCGGCACCGGAATCCCCCACTTGATCGTGGTGCGGCTGATGGAAAGGTCGCGCAGGCCGCTGCGCACGAACGCCATCACCTCGTTGCGGCGTGTCTCCGGGCGGATGAAGTTCGGCTGCTCGGTATACAGCTTGAGCAGTTTGTCCTCAAACGCCGAAAGCTTGAAGAAATAATTCTCTTCTTGCACCGTCTCGGTCGGTCGGCCGCACTCAGGACAGGGCGCGCCGGGACCGGCCGCATCAACGTAGAGTTCGTCGAAGACGCAGTACTGCCCGCTGTAGGCCCCCTTGTAGATGTAGCCGTTGTCGCGGATGCGGCGGAACATCTCCTGCACGCCCCGCTTGTGGCGCGGTTCGGTGGTGCGGATGAAGTCGTCATAGCTGATGGCCATCCGGTCCCACAGGCCGCGGAATTCGCCGGCGATGCCGTCGGTGAGCTGCTGCGGCGTGATGCCGGCCTCGGCCGCCGAGCGCTCGATCTTCTGCCCGTGCTCGTCGGTGCCGGTCAGGAAAAACGTGTCGGAGCCCAGCATGCGCTGGCGGCGAGCGACGGCGTCGCAGGCGATGGTCGTGTACGCGTGCCCGATGTGCGGGCGAGCATTGACGTAGTAGATCGGGGTCGTGATGTAGAACTTTTCGGCCATTATGACTTTCTGTTTTGAAGGGGCGCGGCTTCAGCCGCGCCGCGCCAAGCCTCTACGATTGTCATTCCGAGGGGCTTCAGCCCCGAGGAATCTGCTTCTCAATAACGCCCGCGTCCTTTGAGTTTGCCTCTAAGTACCGCCGCGTGGCCTCCTGCATCACCTGCTTGAGCGGAATCTTGTGCTGATCGGCGATGCGGCGGCAGTCTTCGTATTCCGGCGCGTAGTTGGCGACCGTGCCGTTCAGGTTCGCAACCTTCATCCGCACTTCGCCCCACGGCGTCTGGACTGCGACGCTGCGGCGCACCAAGGTCTGCCGGCGCTCCTGGCGCATGCGGATACCCAGCGTCGTGGTCTCGCCGAAGACCAGCCTGGCAAGCCGCGACGCATCTTCCGATCGCGCCAGCACGGTCAGCAGCATGCCGGGGCGGTTCTTCTTCATCTGCACCGGCGTCCCGAAGACTTCAAGCGCACCCTCGGCCAGCAGGCGTTCCATCACGTAGCCGAATACTTGCGGGTTCAGGTCATCGAGATTGGCTTCGAGGACGACGATCGTGTCCTCTGGAATTTCTGTAGAGGCAGCAGGCTGCGTCTCTAAAGCTTCACCGATCGTTAGCCGGACGACGTTGGGCTGGCCGGGCAGATCGCGCGAGCCTGCGCCGTAGCCTGTGGCGCCGATCTTCATCGCAGGGAAGGGAACGAAGCGCGTGCACAACGTCTTGACAATGGCAGCGCCCGTCGGCGTGACCAGCTCCGCATCCACGCCAGACGAGTACACCGGTGCCCCGCGCAGCAGTTCCACCGTCGCCGGCGAAGGCACGGGAAATCTGCCGTGCATGCACTCCACGGTTCCACCGCCGACATTGAGCGGCGAGCAGACCCACTCATCCACGCCCAGGGCCAGGCTACCGACCGCGGCGCAGACGATGTCTACTATCGCGTCCACTGCGCCGACCTCGTGGAAGTGAATCTTCTCCACATTGGTCTCGTGGATCTTGGCCTCGGCCTCGCCCAGCGCCCGGAAAATCCCTAGCGCGCGCGCCTGGCCCGCGGGTGGGACCTTCGTCTTAGAAATAATTTCGCGAATTTCCTTCAACCCGCGGTGAGTGTGCGGGCGAGACGCCCGCACGACAGCCGGCGAGTCACCCCATCGCGCCAAATTCGGGCGCGCTGGGGACCCCGGCGAGACGCCGGCGCTACTATGATTGTGCGTGTGCTCGTGCGACACCTGCTCACGCGGGAGGTCCTTTTCGTCGCCGACCCAGACGTCCACCTTGGTCGCTGAAATTCCGCTGCGCACGACGCGCAAAATCTCCAGGCGCGCGCCGAGGTTGAGCGCGGCCACGGTCTCTTCGAGCACACCCGCCGGCAAGCCGGCGTCCAGCAGCGCTCCCAAAAACATGTCGCCGCTGATGCCCGAAAAGCAGTCGAGATAGGCGATTCGCATGGCAAACACTCCGCGTGGCCGGTCGCAGACAAAGTTTCATCATAGGGAAGGGGGTGCCTCGCGGTCAAACCGGCGCGCCCAAGCGCGTTTGTTATAATTGGTTTTTTCTCAGCGACTTACGCGGACTTCCCGAGAGTGTATCTCCAATTCCAGAAACGTCTCGCCGAGCGCGTGCGGGATTTCCTGCGCGAGAAGTACCAGCTCGAGTTGGCCACGATGGTGGTCGAGCAGCCGCCGAGCACTCAGTTCGGCGAGTACGCGCTGCCGTTGTCGTTTGAACTCGCAAAGAGGCTGCGCAAGCCGCCGCGTAAGATCGCGGAGGAGATTGTTACCGGGCTGGGCGAGGTGCCCGGTTTTGAGAAGCTCGAGGTCGCCGGTGCGGGATACATCAACGCGCGCGTGAACCGCGGTGAACTGGCCGCCATGCTGGCCTCCGGCTCTGCGCCGACGCCGGAAATTCCGGGGAAGATCCTGGTCGAGCACACCAGCATCAATCCCAACAAGGCGGCGCATATCGGGCACCTGCGCAATGCCATCCTCGGCGACACCTTCGTGCGCCTGCTGCGCGCCCACGGCCGCTTGGTCGACGTGCAGAACTACATCGACAACACCGGCGTGCAGGTGGCGGACGTCGTGGTGGGCTTCATCCACCTGGAGAAGAAGTCGCGTGCCGAGATCGAGCGGCTCATCGCCTCCGATCCGCGTTTCGATTACACCTGCTGGGACCTCTACGCCCGCGTCACTCAGTGGTATCAGGAAAACGACGCGAACCTCAAGGTTCGCCTGGACTCCTTGCACGCCATTGAGCAGGGCGGGAACGAGCTGGCTGCGATCGCCGACGCGATCTCTACCACCGTTCTGCGCCGCCATCTCGAAACCATGCAGCGCCTCGACATCGAATACGACTTCCTGCCCCGCGAGAGCGAGATCCTGCACCTTCACTTCTGGAACCTCGCGTTCCAGCAAATGAAAGACAAGGGCGTGTTGTATCTCGAGACCGAGGGCAAGAATCAGGGCTGCTGGGTGATGGAGCGCGGCGGGCTCGACAAGCGCAAGGCGGAAGCGCTCGAAGAAGCTGAGCAGAACCAGAAGGTAATCGTGCGCTCGAACGGCACCGTCACCTATGTCGGCAAGGACATTGCCTATCATCTGTGGAAGTTCGGACTGCTGGGGCGCGATTTTGGCTATCAGCGCTTCTACCACTATCCGAGCGGCCGCGCGTGCTGGATCTCAGCCGAGCAGGGCGAAGCGGACCATCCCCACTTCGGTGATGTCGCCGAGATCTACAACGTCATCGATTCCCGCCAGCAGGACGCGCAGAACAACGTCATCGAGGCGCTGCGCGCGCTGGGCGCCACCGAGCAAGCCGACCACTACACGCACTTTTGCTACGACATGGTTGCGCTCACACCCCGTTGCGCCCAGGAGCTTGGCTATGAGCTGGCCGAGGACGATTGGGTCAAGCCCTACATCGAGATCTCCGGCCGGCGGGGCTTCGGCGTCAAGGCCGATGACCTGATCGACACGCTCATCGCTTCTGCGCAGAAAGAAGTGGACAGCCGGCATCCGGGGCTGGACAAGGCCGAACGCACGCACATCGCCACCGAGATCGCCGTCGGTGCGTTGCGCTACTTCATGCTCAAGTTCACCAAGAATTCGGTGATCGCCTTCGACTTCCGCGAGGCGCTCAGCTTCGAGGGTGAGACCGGTCCCTACGCGCAGTACGCCGTGGTGCGCGCCACCAACATCTTCCGCAAAGCGGGCGTTGAGCCGGAAGCGGCGCTGGCGGAGAGTATTGATTACGCAAGCTTCTTCTCAGGCGATGTCGGAGATGAGATTTGGGAGCTGTGGCTGACGGCTTCGCGGTTTACGCAGGTGATCGAGCAGTGCATCGGCACCACCGAACCGGCGCACATGGCGAAGTACGCGTTTCAGTTGGCGCAGGTCTTCAACAATTTCTATCACCGCCACCACATTCTGACCGAGCCAGACGAAGGGCGGAAGAAGTTTCTGCTGGCGACGGCCGCCGTGGTGCGGCGTGAGCTGATTCGGGCGCTGGCGGTGATGGGAATTACGGTCCCGCCCGTGATGTGAACTTCTCCGCGGTGAGAAGTTATCCCGCCATGTCCTTTACGAACTCGACAATCGAGCGCACGGCAATGCCACTCGGGCCCTGCGCGATCCAACTCTTGTTCTCCTCGGTCCAGGCGGTGCCGGCGATATCGAGGTGGATCCAGGGGATGTCCTCGACGAATTCCTTCAGGAACATGGCGGCGGTGACGGCGCCGCCGTAGCGCCCGCCGCTGTTCTTGATGTCGGCGATGCCGGAGCGGATGAGCTCGCGATACTCGTCGTCGAGCGGCATGCGCCACATCTTTTCGCCGGCGCGCCGTTCGGCCCGTTCGAAGCGCGCGTACATCTCATCGTTGTTGGCGAAGACCCCGACGTTCACCCCAGCCAGCGCCACCACCACCGCGCCGGTCAGCGTGGCGGCGTCGATCAGGTGGGTGGCGCCGAGCTGGCGCGCATAGGCGAGTCCGTCGGCCAGCACCAGGCGGCCTTCGGCATCGGTGTTGATGATCTCGATCGACTTGCCGCTCATGGCGATCTGCACATCGCCCGGCTTCTGCGCTTTGCCGGACGGCATGTTCTCGGTGGCGCAGACGATGCCGACGACTTTGATTTTGGCCTGGAGCAGCGCGATGGCGCGCATGGCGCCCAGCATGGCCGCGCCACCCGCCATGTCGTACTTCATCTTTTCCATGCCGTCGGCCGGCTTGATGGAGATGCCGCCGGAATCGAAGGTGATCCCCTTGCCCACCAGGCCGAGCACCGGTTTTTCCGGCGCGCCCGGCGGCGAGTATCGCATCACGATCAGTTGCGGTGGTTCGTCCGAGCCCTGGGCCACGCTCCAGAACGCGCCCATCTTCAGCTCGCGGATCTTCTCCGGGCCGAACACCTCAATGGTCAGGTGCGGCGAGTTGACTTCCTCCACCATCTTGCGGGCGCGCTCGGCGAGCATCGTCGGGGTCATGCGGTTACCCGGCTCGTTGACCAGTTCGCGGGTGAAGTTCTGCGACTCGCCCACGATGCGCGCATCGGCGAGCGCCTTCTCCAGCGCAACGTGATCGGCGCTTGCGGGCGCGAGCAGCGTGAGTTCCCCGATGTGCTGGTCTTTGCGGTCGCTCTTGTATGTATCGGAGTCGAAGTCCCCGACCCACGCACCCTCGACCGCGGATTTCACTGTATCAGCCGCACCCGTCGCCATTTCCGGCAGCACAAAGGCCAGCGAGCGGATCTGTTTAGGCTTGAGGTAGCGCAGGGCCGTCCCCACTAGCTTGCGCAGCTCGGAGGACGAAAAATCCTTCGCCTTGCCGCCACCGACCAGCAGCAACCGCTTCGCTTTCAGGCCCTGCGGCCGGTGGATGACGGTGGTCTCGAACATCTTCCCCGACACTTCGCCGCCCGCCAGCAGATCGGCGGCCGCGCTTGCGACGGCTTGATTGCCGCCAAGGATGGCGGGCGCGGGCTTGTCCTTTTCGCCACGGTCGACTACAACGACGGCCAGGCATTCAGAGTCAAACTCTGCAGGATTGGAGTAGGAGAGCGCTGTCTTCATCTGTCGACCTCAAGCTGATTGGGCATTCTGGTGAGTGAAGATCTCAACTTCTCCGCCGCGGATTCACGCGGAGCAACGCGGATTTTAGAAATGATCTTGATCCGTGTCCGTCCGCGTTTATCCGCGGCGAAATTAATTCACATGTTTCCCGACTTCTGGCTGCGGGCGATGGCTTCGCGAGCCTCGCGGTCGGCGGTGCGTCGGCGTTCGGTCTCACGCTTGTCCCAGAGCTGCTTGCCGCGAGCCAGCGCCAGTTCGACTTTGACCCGGCCATTCTTGAAATACAGCCGTGTAGGGATCAGCGTCAGGCCCTTCTGCTGGGTTTGGCCGGTGAGCTTGCGCAGTTCGTCCTTGTGGATCAGCAACTTCCGGGTCCGGGTGGCTTCGTGTTGCGAGTATCCGGCATTCTCATAGGGTCCGATGTGGGCGTTGAGTAACCAAAGTTCTCCGTCCTTTGCCAGTCCGTATGCGTCTTTCAGGTTGGCCCGTCCAGTGCGAATTGATTTAACCTCGGTACCATGTAAGACTATGCCGGCCTCGAACCGCTCCAGCAAGTGATAGTTGTGAGCGGCAGCCCGATTGACGGCAGCGTCGCGCTCGCCCGTGGCCGTGGGGTCACGGCGCGGCTGTTTCTCCGGACTTGGCCGGACCTGGTGCGTGGGCTGGCGAACCATCACGTCATTCCCCGCATCTAAGATGCTACCACAGTTGAAGATAGCGACCGAGAACGGCTGCGGCACCGGTGCTATAATCGCTCGGCCAAGCCAATCTGATAATCGTTTGACTCGGGGATAAACAGCATTCTTGAGGTACGAGAGCGGCAAGCCAACCCGACCAAGGAGTCCGATGAGTCGCTTTACGCGGGCTGCAAGTCTGTTCCTCGCCCTCTTCTTGCTGTTGCCCGCAGCCGAGCCTGCTGACCAGGCCAAGAAGCTTTACGAGCAGGGCAAAGCCGCTGAGGCCCGTGAGAACTACGAGGCGGCCTACGATCTTTACAGCAAGGCCTTTGAACTGAAGCCGGCTGATATCCGCTACAAATCCGCGGTCTACCGCATGCGCTTCCTGGCGAGCGCTTCGTACGTCCATCGCGGGCAGAAGCTGCGCGACGATGGCAGACTCGAGGACGCGCTGGTGCTGTTCGAGAAGGCTTACATGGTCGATCCCGCCAGCGACATCGCGCAGCAGGAGATCAGGAAGACCAAGGCCATGATCGACGCCAAGGGCGGCGGCGCCAAGCCAAAGTCCATGTCGCCGATCCGCAAGCGTCTCGAGGAAGCCCAGGAGCCGGTGGAACTGGCCCCCATTTCCAACGTTCCGATCACGCTGAAGCTCACCGAAGACAGCAAGGTGATCTACCAGACCATCGGCAAGCTGGCGGGGCTGAATGTGCTGTTCGATCCCGACTACACCTCGCGCCGCGTCTCGGTTGAACTCAATGGTGTCACCCTCGATCAGGCCCTGGAGGTAGTGGCGCTGGAATCGAAGACCTTCTGGCGCCCGGTCACTCCTAACACCCTCTTCGTGGCCAGCGACACCATCGCCAAGCGCAAAGAGCTGGAGCAGAACGTCATCAAGACCTTTTACCTGAGCAATGTGTCCTTACCTACGGAACTGCAGGATATGGTGAACGCCATTCGCAGCATCCTGGAGGTCAGTCGCATCCAGCAGTTACCCACGCAAAAAGCCATTGTGGTGCGAGGCACTCCTGACCAGGTAGCGTTGGCGGAAAAGCTGATCACCGACATCGATCGGGCGAAGCCCGAGGTGATCATTGACGTGGTGGTGATGCAGGTGACCCGTGATTTTATCCGCGACCTGGGTATTCAGCCGCCGGCCAGCGCGACCGTCGCCCTGACCAGCGGCTTAACCACCACCACCACCACGGGTACCACAACCACCGGTAATACCACCACCACCTCGCAGCCGAACACCATCAGCCTGAACCAGTTCAACAACCTGACAGCCAACAATTTTCTGGTAACTATCCCGCCAGCTACCGCGAATTTCCTGTTCAGCAATGCCGATACCAAAATCATTCAAAGTCCGCGGGTGCGGGCCTCCGACGGACAAAAGGCTTCGCTCAAAATCGGTGATCGTGTGCCGATCGCCACGGGCTCGTTTCAGCCCGGCATCGGTGGGGTTGGCATCAATCCCCTCGTCAATACCCAGTTCCAGTACATTGATGTGGGTGTGAACGTGGACATCACGCCGCAGGTGCACGCCAACCGCGAAGTTTCAATGAAGGTGACCATCGACGTTTCCGCGGTGACTTCTCAAGTCAACATCGGCGGCATCCAGCAGCCGGTGATCGGCCAGCGCAAGATCGAGCACGAGGTCCGGCTCAAGGAAGGCGAAGTCAACCTGATGGGTGGGATCCTCTCAGATCAGGACATCAAGAACTGGAGCGGCATTCCTGGTGTGGGACAGATCCCGATATTGCGCTACTTCTTCGCCAGCGAGCACACCGAGAAGCACCAGACAGAGATCGTTTTTGCGCTGATTCCTCATATCGTTCGCGGCTCCGAGCTGACCGTGCTGAACGAAAAGGCGCTGGACGTGGGCACCGCGACATCCATCGAGCTGCGGCGGAAGATTGAGAGCCCGGGCGGCGGGGTCCCGCAGGGCTCCGTGTTCCAGCCCCGGACCTCGCAACCGCAGCCCGCCGGCGCGATGCAGGGCCAGAATCCTCCGGCAGCCGCACCTGCTTCGCAGGGTGCTATGCCGCAACCGCCGGCCCCGGTGCAGCCGATACAGCAGCCGGCGCAGCCTGGGAACCTGCCCGGGCCCCCCGCCGGTCCGATCGCCTTTACCTTCGATCCCTCAACCCTGTCGCCAGCAGCCGCGAGCACCTTCGCTCTTAACGTCGCACTCACTGGCGGGCAGGACGTCTTCTCCGTTCCTCTACAGATCAGCTACGATCCCAAGCTGCTGCAATTGGTGAACGTGTCCAACGGTTCCTTCCTCTCGCAGGACGGCCAGCCGGTGGCGCTGGTGCATCGCGACGATCCCGCCGCCGGCACGCTGCAGGTGACGGCCACGCGCCCGCCTGCTTCGGGCGGCGCCTCGGGGCAGGGTACCGTGCTTACCTTGACGTTCCTCGCCAAAGCACCTGGCCAGGCGACGGTGGCGATCACGAGGCCTGGGGCACGCAACTCCAGCGGCCAGGTGATTCCGGCATCAGGAGGCCAGGCCAGCGTTACGGTCCACTGATGCGGGCGGGAGCGAGAGGTGCTCTGAAGACACCGGTATCTTTCGCCTTCAGGGCTGAAGCCGGGTGCTCCCACGGGCGTCGTCACCAACGCGGCTGGTATCACTCGGTACTGGATGCTAGGCACTAAAGTGAAGGTGCCGTGGTATCCACTCGGTACTCGGTACTAGGTACTCGGTACTTAGAACAGGCTGCTAGAATAATTTTATGCAGTGGTCGTTCCGCATACAGGCCGGCGAATGGCGATCGCGCGGGGTCACGCTGATCGAGTTGATCATCGCCATTACCATTCTCATGATCCTCACCGGCGCCGCCGTCCCTGTGGCCCGGGTGCAGATCAAGCGGGAGAAAGAAGCCGAGTTGCGCCGCGACCTGTGGGAGATGCGTGACGCCATCGACCACTACAAGGACTTGGCGGACCGCAACGCTTTCCAGATCAAGGTGGGCAGCGAGGGCTATCCCCCTGATCTGGAAACCCTGGTCAAAGGCGTGGACTCCCAGGGCAAGAAGATCCGCTTCCTGCGCCGCATTCCCGTGGATCCCATGACTGGCACGGCGGAGTGGGGGCTGCGCTCGATGCAGGATGATCCCCAGTCCACCTCATGGGGCGGGCAGAACGTCTTCGACGTGTACACCAAGTCCACCGGCACGGCCCTGGACGGAACCAAGTATTCGGACTGGTAATGGCGAAAAGGTTCAACAAGGAAGCGCCGAGTACCGAGTACCAAGTACCAAGTATCAGACACCGATCTCCGAACTCGCAACTCGGTACTCGCAACTCGGTACTCGGTACTCGCTATTCGGTATTTGGATTCACGCTGATCGAGCTGATGATCGTGATCACCATCATCATGATCCTGGCGTCGATCTCGATCCCAATCTACCTGAACTCGATCGTGCACGCCAAGGAAGCCGTGCTGCGCGACGACTTGTTCACCATGCGTTCGGTCATCGACCAGTACACGCTGGACAAGCAGAAAGCGCCTCAGTCGCTTCAGGACCTGGTATCGGCCGGATATTTAAAGGCCATTCCCAAGGATCCCTTCACCAATTCCGCCGATACCTGGCAGGTGACCAGCGACGACACCCTGATGGATCCCAGCCAGACCGCGCCCGGCATCACCGACGTGCACTCCGGCGCCAGCGGCGTCGGCGCCGACGGCACTGCCTATAGCTCGTGGTGACGTAGCGCCGGCGTCTCATCAGGAGCAGGGAACAGGGGGCAGGGAGCAGAAATTCCTTAACTTTGCCGCCGCTGCCTCTTGCCCCTGCTTCCTGCTTCCTCCGATTGCGCCGGCCTGCCTCCGCGCACTACCATCTTCTTATGCCGGTTGAGACGGAAATCAGCTCTTACACCCCCATCAAAGCGCCCCGCGGTACGCGACTTTCCTGCAAGTCATGGGCGCAGGAAGCCGCCATGCGCATGCTCATGAACAACCTCGACGAAGAGGTTGCCGAGCGTCCGCAAGATTTGGTGGTGTATGGCGGACGTGGCAAGGCTGCGCGCGACTGGCCGTGCTACCGCGCCATCGTCGCTGCTCTGAAAGCGCTGGAGAACGACGAAACCCTGCTGGTGCAGTCGGGCAAGCCGGTGGGCGTCTTCCGCACCCACGAATACGCTCCCCGCGTGCTCATCGCCAACTCCAACCTGGTCGGCCACTGGAACAACTTCGAGAGGTTCACCGAGTTCGAGCGCATGGGCCTCACCATGTACGGACAGATGACCGCCGGCTCGTGGATCTACATCGGCTCGCAAGGCATCATCCAGGGGACATTCGAGACGTTCGCGGCGGCGGGCCAGAAGCACTTCCACTCCGGCCTCGAGGGCAAGCTGATTGTCTCCGGCGGCATGGGCGGCATGGGCGGGGCGCAGCCGCTGGCCGCCACCATGGCCGGGGCGGCGTTCCTCGGCATCGAGGTCGATCCCGAGCGCATCAAGAAGCGCCTCAAGAGCGGCTACTGCGACTTCATGGTCAACTCGTTCGATGAGGCGTTGCGCATCCTGAAGAACGCGGTACGCAAGAGGGAGGCGGTCTCGGTCGGGCTGGTGGGAAATTGCGCCGACGTTGTTCCGGAACTGGCGGCGCGCGGCGTGCTGCCCGACATCCTCACCGACCAGACCTCGGCGCACGATCCACTGAATGGTTACATCCCGCAAGGGCTGTCGGTAGAGCAGGCGGCCGACCTGCGCCAGCGCGCTCCCAGGGAATACGTTGAGCGTGCGCTCGACTCCATCGCGCGCCACGTCGAGGGCATGCTGGCGTTGCAGAAAATGGGCGCCGTCACCTTCGACTACGGCAACAACATTCGCACCATGGCCTTCCAGCGCGGAGTCAAGAACGCCTACGATTTTCCGGGATTCGTGCCGGCCTACATCCGTCCGTTGTTTTGCGATGGCCGCGGGCCGTTCCGCTGGGTCGCGCTCTCAGGCGAGCCCTCGGATATCGCCGTCACCGACCAGCTTGTGCTCGACTTGTTTCCTGAGAACCGCATTCTTAGCCGCTGGATCGCGCTGGCCCGCAAGCGGATCAAGTTCCAGGGGCTGCCGGCGCGCATCTGCTGGCTCGGGTACGGCGAGCGAGCGCAATTCGGTTTGGCGATCAACGAGCTGGTAAAGAGCGGCAAGATCAAGGCGCCCATCGTGATCGGCCGCGACCACCTCGATACCGGCTCAGTCGCCTCGCCCTTCCGCGAAACGGAGAGCATGAAAGACGGCTCTGACGCGATTGCCGACTGGCCGCTGCTCAACGCGCTGCTCAACACGGCCAGTGGAGCGTCGTGGGTCTCTATCCACAACGGCGGTGGTGTGGGCATTGGATATTCGCAGCACTCTGGCCAAGTCACCGTGGCCGATGGAACCGATGCCATGGCCAAGCGCATCGAACGCGTGCTGACCAATGATCCGGGGATTGGCGTGGCTCGGCATGCTGACGCCGGATATGAGGAGGCCATCGAGTTTGCCGAGAAGACCGGCATCAGGATTCCGATGAGAAAATGACTACTTGCCACCGAGCCGCAGAGACACGCAGAGAATCGGCAGAGGAACGGCATGTCTAAAGCCATGCCCCTCCGAAAGCCGAGTGAATCCGCCCTGCTTCTCGTCAACATCCGCCAGCTTCTCACCCTGGCCTCCGCTGCGCAGGTGCCTCGGCGGGGCCGCGACCTCGGCGACCTCGGCCTGATCGAAGACGGAGCCGTTCTCTCCATTGGCGGCAAGATCGTCTCGGTGGGCAAGACCAAAGACGCGCTGGGTGACTCCTGGATCAGGAGAAACCGCAAGAAGATTCGTGAGATCGATTGCACCGGCAAGGTCGTGCTTCCTGGATTCGTCGATTCCCACACGCACCCGGCATTCACCGCGCCCCGGCTTGTGGACTTTGAACAGCGCATCTCCGGTGCGACGTACGAGCAGATCGCCGAGGCCGGAGGCGGCATCCGCTCCAGCGTGGAAGGCGTGCGCAAGGCGACTCGCGCTGCGCTGGCGAGGCATGTTGTTTCCGCGTTCAACCAGATGCTGGCGCAGGGCACAACCACGGTCGAAGCCAAGTCGGGCTACGGGTTGAACCTCGATGCGGAGCTCAAGTCGCTGGAAGCGATCAACGATGCTGCCCGCGAATGGCCTGGCACCGTAGTGCCAACGTTGCTGGGCGCGCACGTGGTACCGCGTGAGCATGAAGGACGCGATGACAGGTATGTGCGCATCGTCTGCAGGGAGATGATCCCGCGCGCGGCGGAAGGCAAACTGGCACGCTTCGTGGATGTCTTCTGCGACCGCGGCGCATTCAGCCCGGCGAGCGCCGAGTACGTGTTTCTTGCCGCGCGTGAGCATGGGATGGGCGTGCGCGCTCACGTTTGCCAGCTCAGCCATTGCGAGATCGCGCCCCTGTTGAAATACGATCCCGCCTCGCTCGACCACATGGACTGCGTCGAGGATGACGACATCGCCGCTCTTGCCGCGCAATCAACCCTCTCGCCCGCGTATCAGACCGTAGCCACCCTCGTCCCGGGAGCGAACCACTTCCTCGGACTGGGACACTTTCCCGACGCGCGCCGGCTGATCGACTCCGGCGTGCCGGTTGCGCTGGCCACAGACTACAATCCCGGAACGTCGCCCACTGCCAGCATGCCGTTCGCGCTCTCGCTGGCATGCACGCACATGAAGATGACGCCGGCCGAGGCCATTGCCGCGGCCACCATCAACGGCGCGCACGCGTTGCGCCTGGCTGAACGCAAGGGAAGCATCGGGCCGGGCAAGGACGCCGATCTGGCCATCTTCGATGTGAGCGACTATCGAGAGATTCCGTACTGGATCGCGGCTGATCGCTGCGATGCGGTTATTGTCGCCGGTATGGTGAAAGCAACAGGGAGCAGCCAATAGCGAAGAGGATCTTCACACTCCCTACTCCCTACTCCCTACTCCCTACTCCCTACTGCCTTGCCGCAGGCGTCGCGGATCTCGCGCCAAAGCTCGTCGCGTCCTTCCCCCGTGCGGGCGGAGAAGCGGGCAATGCGGTCGACACCGAACACCTGCTGCAGTCCCTCCAGAGCCGTGCGCAGCGTGTTTCCGGAGAGGCGGTCCGCCTTGGTGGCTACCACCAGAAGGTTGCGTTGCCTGTCGCGCAGCCAGTCGACCAGTTGCCTGTCGCTATCCTGAGGAGGCACGTTACAGTCCACCAGCACGATGGAGAGGCCGAGCGTGGGGCGGTGCTCGAGGTACGGCTCGATGAACTTCGCCCACTCGGCCGTGACCTCGCGCGGCAGGCGCGCATAGCCGTATCCAGGAAGATCGGCGAAGAACATGGCCGGGCGCGGCTTTCCGGGCCAGCGGATTTCGTAGAAGTTGATGGTGCGCGTTCGTCCCGGCGTGGAGCTGGTCTTGGCGATCTTTGTGCCCAGCAGGGCATTGATCACGCTCGATTTTCCCACGTTGGAGCGGCCCAGGAATGCTATTTCCGGCGCCGAAGCGGCGGGGAAGCGGGTCTCGTCCGATGCCGCCAGCAAGAACCGGGAGACAACCTTCATGGCACCAGTTTGCAGGTTCCTCGCGCAGCTTGCAACTGGGTCCCCGGCAAAAATCAGCGCCAGCCAATCGGCCCCACGTGGAAACCGCCCGTCCGCTTCGTGGGCCCCCGGCCTGTCTCCAGCCCATAAAAAATCCCTCGTCACATGCGAGGGATTTGCAGTTCGCAAAGCGTACGTGAATCAGGCGGCTTTGGTCGCCGCCAGCGCATTCAGGCTGCGCAGGGTGCAACGGATGATGCCATTCACGTCCTGGCTGGAGCACATGTCGCTGGCGCCGGCTTCGAGCGCCGCGGCCCACATCTCCTCATCGGCGCAGCGGTGGGTGCACACGATGGTGGTCTTGCGGTAAGTCTCGTGCAGGTCCGCGACACCGGGCAGGTCAATCAGCTCCAGGTCGACGATGGCGGCATCGGCCTTGTTCTTGGGAATGGCTTCCCGCAACTCTTCCAGCGAGCGCGCCACGGCCACGGATCGAAAGTGGTCGTAAAGAGAAGCGGCGAGATGTTCGGCGTTGCGGGCGTCCAACTGGGCTACGACAACGTTGAGCGCTCTCATGGCATGCTTCCTTATGGGGGTAAGGGGCCTGGCACCATGCCAATGCCGAGCCGTGACCGTGCTGCGGTCGCGAAACCGCAGGCATGCTTTATGAACGCCGTTACTTCTTCGGGTTGCTTTCCCGCGCCAGGCTGGCGTCGAAAGGCTCGGGCTGCAGCTTCCCGTTCTGCTTCAACAGTATCTCTACTTTTCCTTCCGCCGCCTCCAGCTGCTTGCGGCAGGAAGCGGAGAGTGCTATGCCTTCTTCGAACAGTCCCAGCGCCTTCTCGAGGGGCAGTTCCCCCTTCTCCAGTTCGTCTACGATCTTCTCCAGGCGCTGGAGGCACTCTTCAAATTTCGGCAAGCTCGACTCCTTTTCCATTTTAGTTCAGGTCCAGACGAGTCGAGCGTGTAAAATTTTGTCACGGTTCCCGGAAGCGAACATTCCATGCTGCAATGCAGGATTTATTCCGAAATTGGAACCGCGGATTCCCGCCCTGGCAGGCTGCTAAGAAACTCCGGGTGGGGCTTGTTTTGAAGGGGCGTGGCTTCAGCCACGCCGAAGAAGCCCTTTAATTCTGTCATTCCGAGGGGCTTCAGCCCCGAGGAATCTTGGTTTTGTCCCCGCCGTCGAGACTGTTTGAGCAGCGGCCTAGACCGCCGCGGTGCTGCGCGAGGAACCCAGAGCGTCGATGACGTCGAGGGCCGCCGGATAGCGTCCCAGAGGCGCGCTCACCTGCGCTCCCTGCACCAGGTCGCGGATGGCCAGCAGCATCTCGCGCGCGATGGCCACGCCCTCCGAACGCGCCGCGTCGGCGCCCCGGCTGCTCGCGGCCGCCATGCGTTCCAGGATGGAATCAGGCACCGAAACCCGCAGCTCGTTCTTCATGAACTCGGCATTGCGCACGCTCACCAGCGGCCAGATGCCGGCCACCACGGGAATGCGGCAATGCTCGATGCGCCGCAGGAACTTCTCCAGCAAGGCTACGTCAAATACCGGCTGGGTGACGGCATATTCAGCCCCGGCTTCCACCTTGTATTCGAAGCGGCGGATTTCCTCGTCGATGTTGGGCACGCCGGGGTTGGCGCCCACCCCGACCACAAAGCCCGCAGCCGTACCGATAGGGTTGCCCCCGAGGTCGAGGCCGTTATTCAGGTTGTGCACGATGTTGACGAGTCCGATGGCGTCCACATCGAACACCGCGGTCGCGTCGGGATAATTCCCCATCTTGGGCGGATCGCCGGTGATGCAGATCAGGTTGCGGATCCCGGTCGCGCTCGCTCCCAGCAGGTCCGATTGGATGCCAAGCACGTTGCGGTCGCGGCAGGTGTAATGCAGCACCGCTTCGATGCCGACCTGCTGCTGGATCAGGATGGCCAGCGCCTGATTGCTCATCCGCGCCGAAGCGCGTGGGCTGTCGGGGATATTCACCGCGTCCACGCCCACGGACTTCAGAAACTTCGCCCCTTCGATCTCGCGCGCGATATTCGTCCCCCTTGGCGGGACGATCTCCACCATGGTGACGAACTCGCCGGCCGCGATCTTGGCGCCGACCTTCGAGCGCTCCGCCAGCGGCGGACTGGCCACCGCCGATTCCGCTTTCGGCGTGGACGGCACTACGATTCCCGCAATTTTGGCGCCGCCCATGCGCATCGCGGATTTCATCCACTTGATGTGCTCGGGCGTGGTTCCGCAGCACCCGCCCACCAGTTGCACACCCGTCTCCAGGAACTGGCGGGTGTATTCCGCCATGTATTCCGGCGAGCACAGATAGATATTGCGCCCTTCGACGGAGCGGGGCATGCCGGCGTTGGGCTGCGCCGAGAGCGGCTTCGTGGTCATCCGGCGCACGCGCTCCATCGCGTCCAGCATCACCACCGGACCGACGCTGCAATTGCAGCCCACCACGTCCGCATCCCATTCGGTGAGCTTGGCGGCAAAAGTCTCGGGGCTCGAGCCATCGAGACAGTTGCCGTCTTCATCGATGGTCACCTGCGCCACCACCGGGACCGCCGCGTTCACCTCACGAGCCGCGAGGATGGCCTGATGCAGCTCGTCGAGATATCCCATGGTTTCGAGGATCAGCAGGTCCACCCCGCCCTCGACCAGCGCCGCGATCTGCTCCATGAAGGCGGTCTTCGCTTCCTCGCGCGAAGTCTTGCCCAGCGGCTCAATGCGGATGCCCAGCGGGCCCACCGATCCCGCCACGAACGCCTGCGTTCCCTTCTTCGCCGCCTCGCTCTCTACCGCTTGCCGCGCCAGCCGCGC
>DATKLD010000119.1:0-14212 GCA_035542595.1 Terriglobales bacterium | reverse complement strand
ACGCCTCCGCCGCTGCGCGACCACGGCAACTACGTGATTTCGCTTAACCGCTTTGCGAAGTGGATGGGAGAGAAGGTCGAAGCCGCCGGGATCACCGTGTTCAGCGGGTTTGCCGGCTCGGAGCTGCTGATCGAGGGCGAGCGCGTCGCCGGCGTCCGCACCGACGATAAAGGCGTGGACAAATCCAACCAGCCCAAGGGCAACTTCGAGCCCGGCTACGACCTGAAAGCCAAGGTCGTGCTCCTGGCCGAGGGCACGCGCGGCTCGCTCACCAAGCAACTGGTCGCGCGCTTCCATCTCGACCACGACCGCAATCCTATGACCTACGGCGTGGGCGTGAAGGAGCTGTGGGAGCTGCCACCGGGCCGGATCGCGCCCGGAGAAGTGATCTACACCATGGGCTGGCCGCTGACCACGCGCGAGTACGGCGGAGCGTGGATCTACGGCGGCAAAGACAATGTCATCTCGCTCGGTTTCGTGACGGGGCTCGACTATCCCGATCCGCGCCTTGACCCGCAGCGCGTCCTGCAGGAGTTCAAGCTTCACCCGATGGTGCGGTCGCTGCTCGAGGGCGGAAAGATGATCCGCTACGGGGCGAAGTCACTGCCTTATGGCGGCTGGTGGGCGATTCCGCCCGTGGCCGGCGATGGCTGGATGATCCTCGGCGACTCTGCCGGCTTCCTCAATTCGCAGCGGCTCAAGGGCATCCATCTGGCCATCAAGAGCGGGATGCTGGCCGCTGAAACCGCATTCGAGGCTTTATCGCAGAGCGATTTCTCCGCCGCCCGCCTGGCTGGATACCAGCGGCGCGTGGAGAACAGTTGGATCAGGCAGGAGCTGTGGAAGGTGCGCAACTTCCACCAAGGATTCGAGCATGGCTTATGGGCCGGCATGTTTCACGCCGGCTTGCAGCAGATCACTGGCGGACGCGGCCTGTACGCGCGCTATCCGGCGACGGCGGGGCACCGCCGCCTGAAGAAGCTGGCACAACTTCCCGCAGATGGCGGCGCCGAGGCGCACCTGATCAACGACTATAAGGGCGACGGCAAGCTCACCTTCGACAAGCTCACTGACCTGTATCACTCCGGCACCAAACATGAGGAAGACCAGCCCGCGCACCTCGTCATTCAAGACACCAACATCTGCAATACGCGCTGTGTAACGGAATTCGGCAATCCCTGCCAGCATTTCTGTCCGGCTAGTGTGTACGAAATGGTGGAAGCGTCGGACTCGCCCAGCGGCAAGCAGATCCACTTGAACCCCTCGAACTGCGTGCACTGCAAGACCTGCGACATCATGGACCCGTATGAGATCATCACCTGGGTCCCGCCGGAGGGCGGCGGCGGACCGAATTATGATGGAATGTGATCCGGGCTTGCAGATCCTTGTCATCCCGATCAAGCGGAGGGACCTTGTGCTTCCAGCACCGAAATAATTGTCATCCCGACCGAGCGCTTCTGCGCGAGCGGAGGGACCTTGCGTTTCATATCACGCGAAACACGAGGTCCCTCCACTCGGGACAGAACTCCCTCGGTCAGGATGACAATATGAGCCATTGACTCTCCTTCCTGCTCCGCGAGATCATTTCAAGCACACGATATGAGATATGCAGCAGTATTGTTCGTGCTGGTGATTCTGTCCGCGTCCGCGACGGCGCTCGATCGCGGCTGCTCGCAAGGCGTCGGCGAGTGGACCGAAAACCTCTGGGACGGCTACAAGATCGAGATCGCGGCTGCGCCGAGCGGCGCCGCGACGCAGTGTCTCGCAGCACTGAGATCCGCCGACGGCAAGGTGCTCTTCGAGGTAACTGGGGCGGAAGCGCTGGTGAACCCCATCAGCGGACATGACATCAATGGCGACGGCAAGCCCGACGTGGTGATCGAGACCCACCGTACCGCCGGCCAGTGCTGCTACACGTACTCGATCCTCACTCCGGGCGCGGACCCGCCGCTGGTGAGGCAGATGACCACCACCCCGCCGCTGGCTTTCGAAGACCGCGACAACAACGGCAAGATTGAGATCTCCACCTACGATTTTGCCTTTGTCGGCATCGAGGGCCTCGGGGAGTCGGATTCTCCGCGGCCGCTGGTAGTGTTCCGCCTCCGCGGAAATACTCTCTACAACGTGAGCGCTTCCTACTGGCCCGAATACCAGCGCGAGATTGAGGTGGCGAAGAACGGCCTCTCCCGCGGCGCGGAGGAGTTGCTTCTGGGGCGGAATAATACTTCCGGCGCCACCGTGGGCGCAGGCGGCGGCGGCGGCAAGCCCAGAGAGCTGAGTCCCGCCGAGGAAAAGGATTTGGCGGTTGCAAAAAGCGTGGTGCTGACCATGGCGTTGAACTATCTCTACGGAGGTCGCGGCGAGGAAGCGTGGAAGACTATCCGGGAGATGTGGACTGACCGCGACAAGGATCGCATCCGGCAGGCCATTCTGCTCAGCCGCTCTCGCGGAGTGCTGAGCGAAGTCAATCGCCCCACGGCGACGAAGAGCCCGAGCCAGTAGGCAGGAAGCAGGAGAACCGCAGTGGTCCTGCTTCCTGCGTCCTGCCTCCTTCTTTCGATCCGCTTAAAAGCGTATAATTTCGCAATTGTTTCCGACCGCCGGGACCTGCTGGCATTGCCATGGTCCCGGGGGCGGCGCTCCTCCAATTTTCGAGGAGCCGAGGGTAGGGGTGGAAACGCCCTTGCCTCCCGTGCTTGGAAAGGAAACGTCCCACCGCAGTTTTTCCGCTCGCGTGTGACTCTTCCTTTCCTTCGAAGGTGCCCCACATTCGCCCGGTGTTGGCAGATGTGGGTAATGCGACGTGGAACGCCTGACCGACAAATTCGGCCGCCCCATCACCGATCTGCGGATCGCCGTCACCGACCGCTGCAACTACAAGTGCGTCTATTGCCGGACGGGCAACGAGGGAGCACAGTACGCCGAGCTGCCGTTCGCCGACTACCTGCGGATAGCGCGGGTGTTCACCGGCCTGGGGATCGAGAAGGTCCGCATCACGGGAGGCGAGCCGCTGCTGCGCAAGGGCGTGGTGGGATTCGTGGAGGAGCTGGCCGACCTGCGCACGCTCGAGGGCGATCCCCTTGACCTGGCGATCACCACAAATGGTCACTTGCTGTCGGAGCTGGCGCAGCCGCTGAAGGACGCGGGCTTGCGGCGAGTCACCGTCTCCATGGACGCGGTCGAACCCGAGCGCTTTGCGCGCATCACGCGGGTTGCCAACGGATTCGAGGCAGTGCTGGCCGGCATCCGCTCGGCCCGCCGGGCAGGTCTCGACCCGGTGAAGGTCAACTGCGTGCTCCTGCGCGGCTTTAACGAGGATCAGATCGTGGAATTCGGCAAGTTCGCGCGCGACGAAGGAGTGGTGGTGCGCTTCATCGAGTTCATGCCGCTTGAGGAAGACCGGGTGTGGTCGCCGGAGATCGTAGTCACGCTGGCGGAGGTGCTGGAGCGCATCCGGGCATTTCGGCCCCTGGTCGAGATTCCCCACACCCGCAGCGAGACGGCGCGCCGCTACACCTTCGACGACGGCGTGGGCGAGATCGGCATCATCGCGCCCGTGTCTCAGCCCTTCTGCGGGCACTGCAGCCGCGTGCGTGTGACTTCCGACGGCAAGATCCGCACCTGCCTGTTCTCGCTCTTCGATCATGACCTGCACGCGGTGATGATGCGTCGCGGCGGCTCCGATGAAGACATGGCCGAATACATCCGCGGGGTGGTCGAGCAGAAGGAAGCCAGGCATCACATCGGCGAACCGGGATTTGAGAAGCCCTCGCGCAGCATGGTGCACATCGGCGGGTAAGATCCGCGGTTCGAGGCCGGAGGCGCGGACGACCAGGTAGTGTCCTAAACTGCTAGGACACTACCGACGACTATTAGACGCTTGCTTCAAGTGCAACTAAAGTGGGAAAATAAAATGATGGCAACAGGCGGCCGGGTCGAATCTGGCCCTGCCGGCCGAACCAGACTGTGGCTTCAACAACCCCGTAGGTCGGGTCGCCTATAGCGGCAGTGGATCTACTGGAGCCGCAGGATGCTTTCAACATCCCCGTTCCGGTGAAACCGGGACTGAAGGCGGTAACAGAAATGTCACTGGCAACAGTTTGCCGTTTGGACAACTATCTCGTCCTGCCTGACGTGTCCATGGACGACCGCATCACCGCCGCCAAGCAGGCACTGGGGCGCGAGTGCGTTATCCTCGGTCACCACTATCAACGCGACGAAGTCATCAAGTTTGCCGACTTTCGCGGCGATTCCTACAAGCTCTCGCAACAGGCGGCGCAGGCCGCGGGGCGCTACATCGTCTTCTGCGGCGTGCACTTCATGGCGGAGAGCGCCGACATCCTGGGGCGCGCTTCGCAGCAGGTGATACTGCCCGACCTGAACGCCGGCTGCTCCATGGCCGACATGGCGGAGATCGGCCAGGTGGAAGACTGCTGGGAGCAACTGGTCGGGCTTGGCCTGACGTCGGATTCCGGCGACCAGGTCACGCCCATCACCTACATCAATTCGACGGCGGCGATCAAGGCCTTCTGCGGCGAGCGCGGCGGATTGGTGTGTACGTCGTCGAACGCCGCGGGCGCCTTCCGCTGGGCGTTTGCCAAGACTGCGAAACTCTTCTTCCTGCCCGACCAGCACCTCGGTCGCAACACCGGGTACGCGATGGGCATTCCCCTGGCCGATATGGTCACCTGGGACCCGTACCTGCCGATGGGTGGCCTCACGCGGGAGCGGCTGCGCAGCGCGCGCGTAATCCTGTGGAAGGGACACTGTTCGGTCCACCAGCGCTTTTTGCCCGAGCACGTGGACAACGTGCGCGAGCGCTATCCCGGCATCCGCGTGATCGTGCACCCGGAGTGTCGCTGGGAGGTGTGCCAGAAGGCGGACGCGCTGGGCTCGACCGAGAAGCTCATCAAGATGGTGATGGAGGCGCCGGCCGGCGCGAAGTTTGCTATCGGCACAGAGATCCATCTGGTGAACCGTCTGGCCAAGCAGCATCCCGACAAGATCGTGGTCACGCTGGACGATTCCGGATGTCTGTGCACCACCATGTTCCGCATCTCGCCGCAGCACCTGTGCTGGGCGCTCGAGAACCTGGTGGAGGGCAGTGTGGTGAACCGCATCGCGGTGCGGGACGAAGTAAAATACTGGGCCAGGGTGGCGCTGGACCGCATGCTGGAGATTCAATAGAGGACGCAGGAAGCAGGATGCAGGGCGCAGGAGGAGAGATTTTCCTGCATCCTGCCCCCTGCTTCCGGCTTCCTCCAGAAAGTCATGGCTGAGCGAACGTTCACACTCGACGAAGCGCAGGCTCTGGTGCCGGTGCTGGGGTCGCTGCTGAAGACGGCGATCGACAGCAAGAATGCCGCCGAGCGAATCGAGCAGGAGTTCAAGACGGTCTCCAACCGCGTGTTCCTCAGCGGTGGTACCCTGCTCGACGTGACCCAGTTGGCTGCCCGCAAGCGCGAGAGAGCACGCCTGGTACAGAAGGTCAAGGACGCGCTGGCGGAGATCGAGGCTGCCGGCGCGCTGGTGAAAGATCTGGAAATGGGCCTGCTGGACTTCCCTTGCCGGGTCGACGGCCGCACCATCCTGCTGTGCTGGAAGCTGGATGAAGAGACCATTGCCCACTGGCACGGTACCGACGAAGGCTATCGCTACCGCAAGCCCATCGATGAGAAGATTAGGAAATCAGGGAGTAGCGAGTAGGGAGTAGGCAGTCGGCGTCAGGTTATCGAGTTGATGAGGCCATTCAGCACGCGTGACAATTCATTACACGCTTTGAGCAAGCGGGCCGTGTCGAACTCATTAATGTAAGGCAGCTCGTTCGCAAGCTCGATCTGAGTTTCCAATTCTCCTACTCCCTGGCTTTTCCACCCAGTGCGGTCTGAAGTTGGAATTCACCAGCCATTCGGCAGGGGCGATCATCTCCTCGACCGCTTCGTCGAGGTGGGGGAAGTCGATGTGCGCCAGCGTGTCGCCGGGCTGATGGTAGTCGCGATGCAGCCCGAAGCTGGACACGGTGTGCGCGACCACTCCCTTTTTCGCCAGCGGATAATTGTCCGAGCGCTCGAAGAAGTGCTCACCGAGGTGCGGATCGGCCACCAGAGGCGCGCCGTGCGCGGCCAGTTCGCTGCCCAAGTCAGAGCGCTCGTATCCGGAGAGCCAGAGCTTGTGTTTAGGAATACTGTCGTCGGGCCGGCCAAGCATCTCAAATTCCAGCGCTGCCACAATGTGCGAGAGCGGCACGGGCGGAAACTCGCGGAAGTAGGTAGAGCCGAGCCCGCCGCGCTCCTCGCTGCCAAAGAAGGCGAACAGCACGGTGCGGCGCGGGGGCGGGCCGGAAGCCATCGCCCGCGCCAGTTCCAGCACGGCCGAGACGCCGGAGGCGTCATCATCAGCGCCGTGGTAGATCACTTTGCCGTGGCTGGTGATTTTGGTTCCCAAATGATCGATGTGGGCGGAGAAGAGCACTGCCTCGTCGCGCCGGCCAGGATCGGCCCCCTTGATCATCCCCACCGTGTTCCAGGTTTCACCTTGCTGTACCGGGTTGAGCTTGGCCTCCAAGCGAATCGTGGTGCCGTCGGTCAGGGCGGAAAGTGTCTTGAAAGCGGTATCACGGACCACCGCCATGCTCATCTCCTGGATGCCGGCGGTGCTGGGCAAGTTCCTGATACGCGGTGGAAGCTTCGGTTGACGTCGCCAGGCGCTCGACCAGGCGTCTTCAAACATGGGGCCATCCCGAACCAGGACCAGCGCGGCGCCACGCTGCGAGATATCGTAGGCGTGCTGCCAGGCGGTAGCATCATCCGTCGAAGTGAGCAGGACGACCGCGCCGGCTTTCACCGTGGCTTGAGCATCGCTGGGATCGAGCTTCTGTAGCGGGCCGGAGATGGACGCGTCCGCCAGCCAGCGGACGGCGATCTCTTTGCCGCTGGTCCAGCGCACGGTTTGGCCACCGGCTTCGAAACTGAGTACCGGCGGCGAGGCCAGCGAGCGATACTCCAAGGCAACATGCTCCACGTACCCACCATCGTTTCCGAAGGCGGGGGCAACGCCGTAGCGCCGCAGTTCGGAGGCAACATATTCGGCGGCCAGGTGCTCTTGGGGAGTGCCGCTGCCGCGGCCGGCGAGGGCGTCGCCGGCCAGATAATCCATGTGGGCGCGGATGGAGCTGGCGAGGTCCGGCAAGGGCGGGCGCGCAACCGGACTTTCGGGGCGCGCCGGCAGGACCAGGACCAGCGCCAGCCAGCCGGCCAGAACAACTCTCAGGCGGGAAGAGGGTTTCATGCTAAAAGAATAGCTTCAGTCGGCACCGGCAGGCTCCAGTGGCCGTGCCGTAGTATGACCCTATGTTCCTTCACGTTGCGTGCAGATTTGATAGGATTCTAGCTGGAGGTTGTCGGGATGACCAATCGTGGGCGGGTGAGCCAGGTCGGAGTTGCTGTCACGACCGTCGCGTTGCTGCTGGTAGCAGGCTGCTTTGTGAATCCTTCACTGACCCAGCTCACGGTGAGTCCGCTGACGCCCACGATTACAGCATGTCCTGCTCCGTCAGGGTCTTCGTGCACCGTGCAGATGTCAGCCATCGGTACCTACAGCGATGGCAGCACGTCCTCCGTTTCCGCGAGTTGGTCGACATCGGACGACACTGTAGCAACGGTTAGCAGCACCGGCCTGGTGTCGGGAGTGGCGGCGGGAACGGCAACCATCACGGCTCAGTCCAGCACGGTTTCCGGCTCTACCAGTGTGACAGTGACGCTCTCGAACCTGCAGACCATCGCACTCAGTCCTGGCGGCAGCGTGTCATACGCCCTGGGGACGGGTTCGGTCCAGTTCTGCGCTACAGGTACCTTCTCGAGTGGCCCGTCGGAGGACATCACCAACGCGGTGACTTGGATCTCGTCGGATACCACCACCGCCACCGTCAGCAACAGTGGGAGTACCTCGGTCCCCTGCGCTGCGGGCGGCGCCGGGTCTGGCGGGAAGGGTTCGGTGACCTTCGTGAAGGCCGGCGGACCAATCAACATAACGGCGGTCTCAGGTACGACTACCTCACCAGCTACCAGTCTCACCATAACCCCCTAGCCGCAGGACCGCCGCGGTCGACGTCAGGACCTCGCAAGGCGGCATTTCTGTCAGCGCAGGATGTATCGCGGCGGGCGGCTTCGGGCGCATGGTGTGCCTGCGTGGGCGGCACGAAGTTCGTCGATCTCAACGGCGAACTGCTGCGGGTCGCGCGCTCGATCGGGATGTGCTTCGGGGACTAGCGCGATTTCACGTTTCGTGTAGCCGGTGGAAGTGCAGGACTTCGTGCGATCAGCGGGACGGAGCGTTTTGCTGCTCCTGGAGCCGGCGCAGTTCTTCCACCAGTTCTTCCGTGTGATCCTGACATCGCGCTAAGCTAACCGAAGAAACATTCCGTGACGTTGCAGGTGCGGAGACGGCGGAGGTCTCGAATCGTCCTCCGCCATCTCCGCTGAACCGAGCTACAACGAGCGCAGGAAGTTCAAGATGTCCTGCTGCTGCGAAGGGCTCAACGAGTTGAAGTTGTTGATTACGCGATTGGCTTCCGAGCTGCAGCCGCCGCCCTGGCGGAAGCCGCCCGGCTGACCGCGGCCGCCTCCGTTGCAGTCGGAATGGGCCTGAATTGCCTGCAGCAGGTCGCTGGTACGCCCGTCATGCAGGAAAAACAACCTCTGGCCTACGCCCCAGAGCGGCGCAGTGCGGAACTGCTCCGGCCCGGCCGCCCCCTGGGTGATGCCATCTGCCAGCACCGAGCCCATGTGGTGCAGCGCAAAGTCCGAGTAGGGATGGTAAGTGACGTTGCCCATACCCGTGAAGCGCGATGGACCGGTGGTAAGGCTGGGCGAGTGGCACAAGGCGCAGCCAACGCGGTTGAACAGGATAGAGCCGTTTGTGGCGGAAGGGGTGGGAGAAGCCGGCGTGGCAGGCGCCGACAGCATCATGAAGTTGGCAAAGTTCACCACATCGGAGGACATGTCGGAAGCCGTGCCCATCGTGCTCCCGCTGTCGTTAACAATATTCGTGTAATCCTCCGGAGAAGAGTTGAACACGCAGCCAGGGACGGCGGATCGCTCGTTGGGGAAGAGCTCGTTGGATACGCCCTGCTCCACGTTGTACGCTTCGCCGGCAAAGATCAGCAGCGACTTGTTCTGCGCCTTCCAACCGAAACGTGTGATGGTGCCGTCGTTGCCGCTGGTGTTGAAGGCGCCGCCGATGCCGAGCGCGACCTTTTGATTGAACGTCGACAGCAGGTTCGCCCGCAAGGTGATATCCGGTGTCATCTCCACCAGGCCGAGGCCGAAGAGCGGTGTCGGAATGCGGAAGATCACATTGTTGGCGGCGAGTTGCTGCGCGAAGTTGGGCTGAGCCAGCGCGCACCCCGGTGCATCGCTCCGTCCGGCGATGGTGAACAAGCCATGAACGCCTCCGTCCGGCGTCCCGTTGGAATTGCGCACGAAGCGGGCCTCGCGCACCGGACCGTTGGCAGTGATGAACGAGGGAACCGTATTTGTGGCTCCGTCCAGCGTGGCCAACGCCACTTGCGGGTTGGGAACCGGGTTCTGGGGGCTGGCCAACCCCGGGCTGCTGCCGCCGATTGCCGGCTGGGCGTGACACTGCTTGCAGCTATTGCCATTGAAAGTCGGCCCCAGGCCGGTGCCGTCTTCCCCAGGAACGGTTCCTGAGACGGAATCCACCTCCAGGAAACGCGTGAACGCCTGGTTGAAGAAGGCTTTCTCATTGGCGTTCAATGTCGGATAAACGCCACCCGCTGCCGCCGGACCACCTCGGGGCCCTGGGTCCTTCTGGCCGAAAGCGTTTGCAGTGAGCAGCACGACTACACTGGCGCACAGTGTTGCTGTAACTACCTTTTTGGACCTCATTGTTCCGTCACTCCTTGTTGGGGCTGACGTTTCCACATCGCGTCGAGCTAGGACTAAGTGGCGCTTCCCGGCTGCCGAACGGAGTGGCTGGCTTCTCGTCGGCGGGAGAGAGCGGAGTCGCCTCTTGGGGATTGCGATTAGGTTGAGGCTGGCAGGCGAATTCGTGAAGATTCCATAGGTGCCGAGGTGGCACGCGGAGAGCGCGCGGCCGAGGCGGGTCAGATGGGCACTGGACGGGGCATTGGCTGAGAGGGCATGGTCTCGCCTCGGTCGGAATCGCGCAGGCGCAGCAAGAAGGCGCTTATGTGGCAGCCACTGGCATGGGTCTTTTTATGCCAAAGGGCAGGGCAACAGAGATCTATCGGTTCGACGGCACGTTCGTGCTGGTGCACGATGAACCTATTCATTAACTCGTCTCTGCCATGAATGCAGTGGAAGTTGTTTGCCCCAATATGCGTAGCCGGGTATATTAGTGAAACCGTTGTGGGGTATGCGTTCGCTGGCGAAAATCGCGGCGTTGCTGTGCCTGTTGCTGACCGTATGGACCGCAGCGGCAGTGGTAGCGCACCACCACGCCAGTAGCGCCGAGTCACAGACCTGCCCGGTTTGCGCCGTGGCGCGGGCCGTGGCGGCGATCGCTACTCCCAGTTCGGCCCAGCCTGTCTTTGTCCGGCTCTATGCGGTCCTCGTAGAACCAAGTCCCGTCCAGCACCGCCTGCCTGTGTTCGCTCTCAGCGTCCGGGCGCCTCCTGCCGATCAGGGTCCAAGCACTGCAGCCGTTCTTTAGACCCTAACCCTGATTACTGGATGTTTCGCAGGAGGAAGCTCCCAATGCACGCTTGCAAGCGGCAGTCCTGTTTTATTGGCGTGGTCTTGGCGGCCTTTATGGCGCCGATCGCGGTCAATGCGCAGTCCGCAGGAGGCTCAGGTTCCATCAATGGCACAGTTGTAGATCCGTCGGCGGCAGTGCTTAAGAATGCGACCGTGGAAATACGCAACCCGGTCAGCGGCTATGAGCGATCCACCGCCACAGACGCATCCGGCCGTTTCACCTTCACCAACGTGCCCTTCAATCCCTATCACCTGACCGTCACGGCGACAGGCTTCAGTCCCTATGCCCAGGACGTCGAGGTTCGATCCAGCGTGCCGCTGACGCTCTCGGTGGCGCTATCAGTCGCCACGTTCAACATGTCGGTTACCGTCGAATCTACGGCCGAGGATCTGCTGGAGAATGATCCGATCTTTCACACCGACGTGGATCGCAGCTTGTTCGACAAGCTTCCTCTCGAGAGCCCGTCATCGTCGGTCAGTTCGCTGGTCACCCTGGCGACGCCGGGAATCGCTGCCGATTCCAACGGTCTTTTCCACGGACTAGGTGACCACGCCGAGAACTCCTTCTCCGTGGACGGCCAGCCCATCACCGACCAGCAGAGCAAGGTCTTTTCCAATCAGATTCCGCTTGATTCCGTCCAATCGATGGAGGTCATCGCCGGCGCCCCACCCGCCGAGTATGGCGACAAGACCAGCGTGGTCATCAACGTCACTACCCGCTCCGGCCTGGGCATGATCACGCCCAAAGCGAGCATTACTACCTCCTACGGCTCTTTTGGCACTTCCAATGTCGGTTTCAATCTCGGCTACGGAGGCAAGAAGTGGGGAAATTTCTTCGCCGCGAGCGGGCTCAACAGCGGACGGTTTCTCGATCCACCGGAGTTCACCGTGATGCACGACAAGGGCAACGAGGAAAACCTGTTCGACCGCGTGGATTATGTGTTTTCCAGCGGCAATTCCGCTCACCTGAATCTGGGATTCACGCGCTCCTGGTTCCAGACTCCGAATTCGTTCGACAACCTCAACATCGGGGTGACGGCCCCTCCCGGCAACGCCTTGGGGCTCGCCGGCCCGGTTGGCCCCACCGATCAGCGCTCGCAGATCAAGACTTTCAACATCGCGCCCTCCTGGACGCGATTACTCAGCTCCTCTGCCGTGTTTACCCTCGGGGCGTTCATTCGGCGCGATGAGTACAACTACTACCCGAGCGGCAACCCGTTTGCCGATCTGGTCCCGAACTTGCAGTTCGAGACGGTTTCTCAATACCGGACGCTTGCCAACGCGGGTCTGCGCTCGGATGTCTCCTACGTGAAGGGTGTGCACAACCTGAAGGCGGGAGCCACTTACGAACAGACGTTTCTTACCGAGCACGACCGCCTCGGCATCGTCGATCCGACGCTCCTTCCAGCGACATTCGGCTGTCCAAACGGCCAACCCGCTCCTGACCCGTGCGCCGTCCTGCCGCCCTTCGACCTGACTCAGCCCGGAGGACACCTTTTTTTCTTCCCCGGGCACACGGACGTGAAGGAACTCGCCCTCTATCTCCAGGACACGATCAACAAAGGAAACTGGTCTCTTAATCTCGGCTTACGCGGCGATTTTTACAACGGGCTCAGCACGCACAAAGAAGCCGAGCCGCGCCTCGGTGTCGCGTACAACATCAAGCGGACGAACACGGTGCTTCGCATTTCCTATGCCCGCGTGCTGGAGACCCCGTTTAACGAGAATCTGGTTCTCTCCAGCATCGGATGCAACAGCAGCGTATTGAGCCCGCTTCTTGGGTGCTTTGCGGCAAATCCGACGCCGCTCGCTCCCGGCTGGCGTAACGAATTTCACGCCGGCTTGGAACAGGCTGTTGGGAAATATCTGGTTTTCTCGGGCGAGTACATCTGGAAGTACACTCACCGCGGCTACGACTTCAGCGTGCTGGGCAACACGCCGATCACCTTCCCCGTGGAATGGGACAGGTCGAAGATTCCGGGCGTTGCCGGTCGCGTGAGCGTGCCGAACTTTCACGGCTTCACGGCGCTGGTCGTGTTTTCGAGCGTCGCTGCGAGGTTCTTCACTCCGCAAGTCGGCGGCGCCGGCGCCGTGCCCTCGGCTCCTTCAGGGGTTTTTCGCATCGACCACGACGAGAAATTCAACCAGACTACGCACCTGCAGTACCAGCCCTGGAAGCGCGGGCCGTGGGTCGGATTCAATTGGAGATATGACAGCGGACTTGTAGCCGGTGCGGTACCCTGTGCGGGAGGCAATTGCGCAAACGGACCGGCGGGAAGCGACACCGTGGTGGACGCCTCCATCCTCAGTCCGGACCAGCAATTCCAAGCCGGTCTGTTTTGCGGCCCAGTTCACGCCACGCCCACGACGCCGATAAGCTCGATCCTGGGTCCGAACCTGTGTCCGGCGTCGCAGTACGGATCAACTCTCCTGCAAATCCCTGCGCCGGGGACGGAGAATGACGACCACAATCCGCCCCGCGTGGCAGCCCGCCATCTCTTCGACCTCGCCATCGGGCACGACAACATCTTTAACGGGGACAGGTACAAATGGAGCGCGCGCGTCACAGTCATCAATCTGACGGACAAGAGAGCCCTCTACAACTTCCTGTCCACCTTCAGCGGCACGCATTACGTTACGCCGCGCGCCGTTACCGGGCAGATCGGACTCAACTTCTAGCGATTTTTCCAGCGGGATGCTCGGCTTCGTCGCGTTCGCGCTCCAGTTGCCGGACCGTCTCCTCCAGCGCCTGGACCTGGCTGGCCAGCGCCGCCAGCGCGTCCGACAGCGGGTCGCGGATCTCTTTGGGGTCGGTGATGACCACGCGCTTGCCATCGCGGAAGATGATGTGTCCGGGGACGCCCACGATGGTGGAGTTGTCCGGAACGTCGCTCAGCACCACTGAACCCGCGCCCACGCGGCAGTTCTCGCCGATGGTGACGTTGCCCAGGATCTTGGCTCCGCCGCCCACCACGACGTTGTTGCCGAGCGTGGGGTGGCGTTTGCCTTTCTCCTTGCCGGTGCCGCCCAGCGTCACGCCCTGGTAGAGGGTCACGTCATCGCCGATGATGGTGGTCTCGCCGATGACCACACCCATGCCGTGATCGATGAAGAAGCGGCGTCCGATCTGCGCCCCGGGATGGATTTCTATGCCGGTCAGCAGGCGCGAAACCTGGGAGCAGAAGCGCGCCAGCAACTGCAGGTGGTGGGTCCAGAGCCAGTGGTTCACTCGATGCGCCCACAAGGCGTGCAGACCGGGATAGCAGAGCAGGACTTCGATCCAGGACTTGGCCGCCGGGTCGCGGTCGAAGACCGAGGCCACATACTCTCGCGCCGACTTGATCACGCCTGCCATAGCCAAACCAGCACAGCTTACACGGCTGCGGTTCCTCCCTCAACCATAGATCTGCCGGTCATCCTCACAGTCGGAAAAGCCGGTTCGCGCCCAGCACCAGCACCAGCGTCAGGGCCGCGAT
>DATKLD010000118.1:0-5153 GCA_035542595.1 Terriglobales bacterium | reverse complement strand
CCTGCATAGTTGCTTCGAATCCACGCACGGCGCCCATTGTGCAGCCTGCATGAAGGAACTTTTCTACACCTACGAGCAGCACAAGGCCGGCAAGACGGCGGCACAGATCCGCGCGGGCATCATCAAGGGCGAGTGGGAGAAGGTGGACCTGCAAGCGGCCGCCTCCAATTAGTGCCGAGTACCGAGCAAGCGCGGCGCGCCCTCCGGGCAACTCGGGACTCCCAACTCGGTACTCGACACTCCCCGAGTTGACGCCTGTCCCATTTTCTGCGTATAAACAGCGGTGCTCCCAGGGATGAGGGCAGCGGCTAGATTTTCACAGGGCACCAAGTCTCAAGCAGACGGAATCCCGGTGAGCCCACAGCCCGATGAAGAAGAAAAGTGCGGTAAAAGTTAAGCGCCAAGGCTCTAACAGAAAGAAAACAAAACCTGTTAAGAGCTCACGCGGCCATGTCGCAGAGGCCGTGCCACGCCCTCAACCCAAGCGTCGGCCGCAGGAAGACCCACGTTTTACACAGGCTGTGGAAAACTACGAGGGCGCGCTTAGGGCCATCCAGGAGCGCAAATTCGAGCGTGCCAAGGCGTTGCTACAGAAAGTCATCGACGGGCCTTCAACCGAGCTGGCTGACCGGGCTGCTGTCCACATGAAGCTCTGCAACCAGCAACTGGCGCGCGCCGCCACTGCCTTCAAGACCCCGGAAGAACATTACGATTTCGCGGTCTCGCTGATGAACCAGGGCAAGTACGATGAGGCCCGCGCCCACCTGGAGAAGATCCTGAAGCAGCATCCCAAGGCCGACTATGCGCTCTACGGGCTGGCCGTGCTGGACTGCCTGACCAACAAGGTTGAGGACTCGCTCCGCCGCCTGGATGAAGCCATCCGCCTGAACCCGGCGTTGCGCTTCCAGGCGCGCAACGATTCCGACTTTCACAATCTCGCGGATGATCCGCGCTTCACCGAACTCCTCTACCCGGAACCGGGAACAGAGTTTACTCCTCCATTGCCGCGATGAGCCTGAGACGGATTCTCTGCCGGCAAGAGTGATAGTAGAAGCCAGCCTATGGCGGTCGAGCAAACGAACGGGAACGACCCTGCGGCGCCTGCCCGCGCACTGCGGGTGGTGGCGATGGGCGGCGGTACCGGCCTTTCGACGCTGCTCAGGGGACTGAAGCGCTACGTGAAACCGCCGGAAGGAATGGCGCCGGCTGCCGGAGCGGGCATCGTTGGCGAGTTGAGCGCCGTGGTCACCGTCACCGATGACGGCGGCTCCAGCGGGCGCCTGCGGCGTGAGTTCAACATCCTGCCTCCGGGCGACATCCGCAACTGTATCGTGGCCCTGTCGGAAGACGAAGCCCTGCTCTCGCGCCTGTTCCAGTACCGCTTTGCTTCCGGGAAGGGGCTGGAAGGCCACAACTTCGGCAATTTGTTCGTGGCCGCGCTGACGGCGGTGACGGGCGACTTCGCGCAAGCCGTGAAGCTTTCCTCAGAGGTGCTGGCCACGCGCGGTCATATTTATCCGGCAACCACCGCCAATGTCGTCTTGGAAGCGCTCATGGCCGACGGCTCGCGCGTGCAGGGCGAAACCCGCATTACCGCCAGCACGGGACGGATCGTGGACCTGCACATGGTGCCCGCCGATCCCGAACCGCTGCCGCAGGCGCTGGAGGCCATCGCGCAAGCTGACCTCATCACTGTCGGTCCCGGTTCACTTTTTACCAGTCTCATCCCCAACATGCTGGTGCGCGGAGTTCCCGAGGCCATCGTGGCCTCGCGAGCGGTAAAGGCGTTCGTTTGCAACCTGATGACGCAGGCCAACGAAAGCCTGGGCCTCAGTGCCGCCGACCATATCAAGGCGATCTACAAGCACACCGCCGGGCACAGAATCTTCGACTACGCGCTGGTCAACCGCACTCCCCTCTCGGGAGCGTTAAAGGGGAAATACGCGCTGGAGGGAGCGGCGCAGATCTTGAACGATCTCGACGAGATCGAGAAGCTGGGCGTGCGGCCCATCGAGGGCGATTACCTTGACGAAACCGCCGAGGTGGCACGCCATGCCACCGACCGCGTGGCGCGCGACCTGCTGGCGCTGACCGTAGACCGCGTCCCGTGCGCCGAGCCGCAGGGGGGATCAGCGGAAAATAACGGCCCGCATCGCGAGCGAGTTAAGATAACCCATTGATGCTCAGAGCCATGAAGACTCCCAGGGTCAGCACCGAGACCAAGCCGAAGATTGCCATGGCCATCATGGCCGCGGGCAAGGGCACGCGCCTGAAGTCGCGGCATCCCAAGGTGTTGCATCAGATGGGCGGCAAACCGATGCTGGCCTACGTGGTGGCGGCGGCCTCGCGAGTGGTGCCGCCGGGCGATGTGTATGTCATCATCGGACACGAAGCCGAGCGCGTGCGCGACGCCGTCAGCAGCATGGGCGTCAACTTCGTCCTGCAGGAGCCGCAACGCGGCACCGGCCACGCCCTCATGGTGGCGCGCGAGGCGCTCGCCGCCTACGACCACGTCATCGTGCTCTCCGGCGATGTTCCGCTGATCTGGTGGCAGACCATCGAGAGGCTGCGCGACTTCCACCTGGCGCAGAAGGCGGCCATGACCATCCTGAGCGCCGAGGTCACCGAGCCGCAGGGATACGGACGCATTGTGCGGCGCCGCGCCGGCAGTCCCGAGGTGCGGGCGATCGTGGAAGAAAAGAAGGCTACACCCACCCAGCGTGAAATTCGCGAGATCAATTCCGGCATCTACGTTTTCGCTGTGAAGCCCCTCTACCGCTACGTCGACCGCCTCTCGACCGACAATCCGCACAAGGAGTACTACCTCACCGACATGGCGGCGCTGCTGGTGAAGGCGGGCGAACGCGTGGTGGCCACCCCGGCTGGCGACGCGCACGAAGTGCTGGGCAGCAACACGCGGGCCGAATTGGCGGCGCTGGACGCGCGCCTGCGCGCCTGGAAGTGCGCCGAACTGATGCGGGAGGGCGTCACTATCTACTATCCGCACACCTGCGTGATTGACATGGAAGTGGAGATCGGCCCTGACACGGTTATCGAGCCCTACGTGCAACTGCTGGGCCGCACACGCATTGGCACGGACTGCCGCGTGCAGTCATACTCGGTTATCAGCGAATGCGAACTTGGCGACGGCGTCTGGATCAAGCCGGGATGCGTGCTCGAAGGCTCGCACATCCGCTCGCACGCGCAACTCGGTCCCTACACCCACGTGCGACCGGGATGCGACATCGCCGAGGAAGTCCATATGGGCAACTTCGTCGAAGCCAAGAAAGCCAAACTCGGCCGCGGTTCCAAGGCTAACCACCTCACCTACCTGGGCGACGCGGTGATCGGCGAGAACGTGAACGTAGGCGCCGGAACCATCACCTGCAACTACGACGGCCAGCGTAAGCACCAGACCATCATCGAAGACGGAGCCTTCATCGGCAGCGATTCGACGCTGGTGGCTCCGGTGCGCATCGGCAAGGGCGCGTACGTTGCCGCAGGATCCTCGATCACGGAAGATGTCCCGGAGGGAGCGCTGGGCATCGCCCGCGGCCGCCAGGCCAACAAGGAAGGCTGGGTACGGGCGCGCGCCGAGGCGGCGAAGAAAGGAACCTGATGTTTCGGAGGGGCGCGGCCTTCAGCCGCGCCTAACGCGCCCCATCCCTGAAATTGTCATCCCGAGCGAAGCGCGACCCCGAGCTTGTCGAGGGGAGCGCAAGTCGAGGGATCTTGGGTTTTCGCCCTAACCCCAGCACGTCCTTGGAAGCAAATTGGGTTCTGAACCGGGCAACGCCTACCACTTGAAAGTTGCCGCGCTCTCCAAGGCAGCCCATGATGCTGCTCCGCTGGTCGAAACGCAAGAGTCGGCCCAAACAAAGCTCGCCGCCATCGAATTGGAACTGGACAGGCTTGTGGCCGAGGGTTGGGGTGTCAGCGAACGCGAATTTCGGCAAGTCAGGGAGCGCTCAGAGTGCTGGATCGAATCTCTGCTGGGGTGACGAAAAAGGCGCCTTCCTCAGTCACCGATTCCCGCGAGATGCAAGCCCGACCTGGCCTCAAACGCCGGGACGCCTATATGTTCCATCACGTGGACTGAGGTTGACGTTTCGACTACGTAGCGTTTGACAACCAACCTGACTAGCGAAGAGTTGAGCACGCCGCACACGTAGTGGGCGGCATCTTCAGCTTCGAACGGAACGAGCTTCAGCTTGTGGTCTGGTACAACCTGTTTGCCAGCACTGCCGGAAGAGATGACCGCGGCAGTCAGTTGGTCGGCCTGCTCCCTCCAAACGACCTTGTATGGCGCAAACGTATACGGGCCGATCTTTCCCAGGGCATACCACTCCCATCCGAGCTTTCTGACCAAGACCCTGGCGGCCAGCACATCATGGAATTGCGCAAGAAACCTGTACGCAGCCGGAAAATCGGTCTTGAAGGAGTCAGACTTGTAAGCCGCTTTTGGCTGACCGGGCGGGTGCGTCAGTCCGCGGGCTCAAAAGACCTCCGGCCATTGTTGTGCGCCGTGGTAGAGGGCAAGGATCACGATGCGGGTCTTCTCGATGGTATATGCGGCGATAAAGGGGCTATTAGAAATGACCAGTTCTCGGGTGCCCGGCACCCGTCCCGGCCTGCCCGACATCGGGAAAGCGGTAAGCCCTTGCACGCTGGTGAGGATATGCATCGTGATCCGGGCGGCGACTTCATGGCCGCTGGATAAAGCGATGAAATCATGAGCCTGATCCAGTTGCCGGGCCGCCTGCTCGGTCCAGACGATCATCGGCGCGCACGCTTCGCCCTCTTGAGCCGCCTGACAACCTCCCCGTGGCTAACCACGCGTCCTTTCCGCATCTCTTCCAGTCCCTTGCGGACCAGCGCGTCCTGATAGGCGTGCAGCTCGATGTAATTCGAGATCGCCTCATTGATGAGATAACTACGCGGGCGGTCCTGCGCCGCGGCCAGCGAATCGAGCGCGTCGATCTTATCGGCGTCGGCGCGGAAGCTGATGGTCTTTTCGATGTCGCCCATAATGCTGTAAACATAACATGTATTATTATGTATTGCAACTGACCAAGGCCCGAAGCACGAAAGCAGACCCGATTTCTTATTGACAGGCTTTCCCCAAATTTGATATTATATTTGCATATATATTA
>DATKLD010000117.1:0-12480 GCA_035542595.1 Terriglobales bacterium | reverse complement strand
AGTGCTTCTGCATGAACAACACATCCGGCCGCGAGCGGTGCATGGCGATACGGTGGACGCAGTGTCCGACCTCAGCAGCTTGATCGGGCAGGAATTGCGATTTCAGACCGCGATTGATCGGCTTCCACGTTTTGCCGCCGTCGTCGGTGCGGAAAGCGCCGGCCGCCGAGATGGCGATATAAATCCGTCCGGGTTTCTTCTCGTCCAGAACAATCGTGTGCAGGCACATGCCGCCGGCGCCAGGCTGCCATTTGGGGCCCGTGCCGTGACCGCGCAATCCGGCCAGTTCGTGCCAACTGTGTGCGCCGTCGGTAGAGCGGAACAGGGCAGCGTCTTCTACTCCGGCATAGACGGTCTCCGGATCGTTGAGCGACGGCTCCATATGCCAGACGCGCTTGAACACCCACGGCTGCTGCGTGGCGTCATAAAACTGATGGGTAGTGAGCGGCTTGCCTGTTTCGGCCGAGGTGTCATAGACGAACCGATTGCTTTCGCCCCTGGGAAACCCCTCCGGGCTCGTCGTCACTCCGCCGCCGGGCGCCTCCCAAGTCTTCCCGCCGTCGCTGGAGCGCTGGATGACCTGTCCAGACCAGCTACTCGACTGCGAGGCATAAATCCGATTCGGATCGGCCGGTGATCCCTTGAGGTGGTAAACCTCCCAGCCGGCAAAATGGGGGCCGCTGACGTCCCAGTTTTCGCGCCTACCGTCAGACGTCAGGATGAAAGCGCCCTTGCGCGTGCCCACCAGAACTCGTACTTTGCTCATGCCTCGCTCCTCTCGCTGCGCGTAGCTTCACGCGCCAACGTGTGCGTTTCTCAGGTCGTCGATGACATCATCTTCTTGAGGGTGCCGGTCGTTCGTCAGTTTGCATGCGAGCCTGCGCTTGTTCGTGCGTGGGTTTTGCTTCCATGGTCCTTTTTCTCTTTTTTCTCCATTTACTTCTCCTGCTGTCGCGCGTGAATTGACTGGATACGAGGGAGCGATGCTGATTGATTGCTTGTCTCCATCACCCAACGTCAAATCTGGGGATCAGCGGAGTCGAATCGCGTTCCCGCCAGCGGCGCCGGACCTCCGCCAGGACTTGGTCGCGATTCTTCTCCATGTTCGTGATGAGACCGCATGGTGCGGCTGTCTCCTCGTGGCGTGCCCCCCAAATCAGCAACTCTAAGAGCACGGGCGCCAAATCAATCCCCTTCCTGGTCAGGCGGTAACTTGAGCTTCTTCGATCCTGTTTTTCCACCTCGGCGGTGATGATCCCCGCCGCTTCGAGCTTCCGCAGTCGATCCGCCAGAATGTTCGTGGCAATACCTTCTCCTGACTCCTCAAACTGCTTGAACGTGCGAAATCCGCGAACCATCACATCGCGGATGATCAGCAACGACCAGCGGTCTCCCAACATTTCCAGTGAGATGCTCACCGGACATCCGGAGCGGCGTCTTAGTTTGGGTTTCCCCACCACATTGCCAAGACCCTAGCAGGGTAACTTGCAACTTGCAAGTTATAATGAAAAGATTGTTGTGGAAAAAATCGAAGGGCTCCGTTGCCCGACGGAGCCCTTTGTGGCCTGTAGAAGAATCTCTCTTAGACGTTGAAGGAAGAACCGCAGCCGCAGGTGCTCTTCACGTTCGGGTTCTCGAACTTGAAGCCAGCACCTTCCAGGGTCTCGACGTAGTCGATCCTGCAGCCGTTCAGGTACATCAGCGAGGTGGCGTCCACGAACACCTTCAGGCCGTCGAAGTCGAAGCTCTTGTCCATCATCCCGGCAGTGTTCTCGAAAGACATCGAATAAGAAAACCCGGAGCATCCTCCGCCGACCACTCCGAGCCTCAGCCCCGCGGGCAGCGGGTTCTGTTGTGCCATGATGTCCTTGACCTTGGATATAGCGTTCGGGGTAAGGCTAAGCGGGTATTTCTTGCCGGTGTCCACACCAGGGCTAGTCGTCGTCGCCATCCGTATCTCCTTGAAAATCCGTGCTCAGTATAGCAGAACGGCTTCCGATCTCGGAGCCTGAAACTGTTCTCATACGTCTAGATGCCGCCTGCAGGCGGAGGGTCGCAAGTTTTGGTGGCTTGGGCAAACGCCCCGATCTCAGCGGAAAAAAGCCTCTTAGTCGGTACTGGACAGAGCTATAATCAGCCCAGATTCCGCTACGCCAGCTATGCAGATGGTCTGGCTAGGGAAAGGACCGGGCCGTCTGACGGTCGGGAGGTGGCACGTGTCTCCTCTGATGATGTTGTTGATCGCCTGGGGCGCCATCACCGTGGTTCTCATCGTGCTGCTTATCTATCGCAGCACTCTTACCATGCACGAGGATGATCAGCTCTTCCTCGACGATTCCTCCATGCACATGCAGGAAGAGCAGCTCGCCTTGCAACGGCGCATGGGCAAGATCCAGCCGTTCGTCCGCGTGCTGGGAGTGGCTTCCGGCCTGCTCATCGTAGTGATCGCCGGCGTCTGGATCTGGCAGGGCCTCCAGAACTTCTAGCCGGCTGGCGTTTCGCACAGGGCGTTGGTATCAGGGTGAGATGCGCTTCCTGCGTAGGGTGCAGCGCTCTTCGTTTGACTCATGGTTGATGCTCTGACCGGCAACACATGGGCGGTACGGCCCGCGTATTCCTCGGTTACAATCTGATCAAGTTGCGAAAGTGGCGGAATTGGCAGACGCGCCAGACTTAGGATCTGGTGGGGAAACCCGTGAGGGTTCGAGTCCCTCCTTTCGCACCATGCGGCCTGCTGAACCCTAATTTTTTTCCACGAGGCACTCATCATGGCAACCCCAGCGCAGCCCAGCATCCGGCTCATCAACGCTCCCGACTACCGTGAGAACTACGCCAACAGCGTGCAGGTCCGCGTCAACGTATGGGATTTCTTCCTGGTCTTCGGCACGCTGCAGCAGGCAAGCCAGAACGAAGTCGAAGTGAGGAACTTCCAGGGCATCTACCTGTCGCCGCAGCAGGCCAAGGCGTTGCTCACGATTCTCGAGCAGAACGTCTCCAGCTACGAGAAGACCTTCGGCGAGATCAAGCTGGATCCGCGCATGGCGACCAGCGGCACGATCAACTAGAAATCTCCCCGGGCCGTCGGTTTATTCGTTGCTATTGTTTGGCGGGCGCCATTGACCCCATGCCCGGGGAGGTGGATCCGGGCTGGAGGCCAGGCGAAACCTGCACTCCCGGCGTTATCTGGTTCGGCTGATTTGCTACACCGGCCAGCGGCTGGACGGTAGCCAGATCGAGAGTCGGATCGTAGACGAACTCCCAATCGTTGTAATGGTTCCTCTTATTGAGCTCCTTGATCGATTCCTTCTTGCTCGTACTCGCTACTCCCACGACCGGTCCGCCGCCGAAAGTGGGGCCTCCCCCCAAGGGTGAGCTTACTTGTGAAACCGGCGTGCCGGGCTGGCCGGGTTGTCCGCTGGCCTGGCTGGACTGGGAGGAATCGGCTGACGCTCCTGCTGTGGTGCCGGCCTGTCCCATCGGACCACCGCCTTGGCCCAACCCAGTTCCAGCCTGCGTGGTTGGGGTGCTGGCCTGTCCTAGCCCGGGTGGCGGGGAAGTGGAAAATGTGTTGGCAAACGGAGATGAGGCGCTTCCTGGCGTGCTGGAAGAACCGGGAGGCGTCGCCCCTGGAAGCGGCGAGGTGGCATTCGGCTGGGTGAACCGTGCCTGTCCGTAGTAAATCAGCCGCCATTCGCCATTCGCGGTCATGGGATCCTTATAGCGTTTGCGCAGGAAGCGGATGTTGTTGGTATTCTCCAGCTCCTCCAGGCGCATGGGGTAGCGACCAAACTTGCGGTAAAAGAGCCGGATGGCGCGGGTGTACTGTTTGCCGCGGTGAATCAGCTCGATTTCACGTTCGCGGCGGATCCTCTGTATCACGGCGGGGGCCATCGCCGTCAGACCGATCGCCATCAGGGTGAGAAACAGCAGCATCACAATAAGGACGTAGCCATCCTGCGGTGAGTGGCCTGCCTTCCGACGCAAGTGGGGGTGGAGCTTCATGCATGCCTACGACTGCGTAAGGGGGATGGTCTGGCGGTTGTTGTTGAGCACGTCCTCGATCTCGACCGAGGTGGGATTGATGCGCACGATCCTGTAGCGGCGATCCACGATGTCGCCCTCGGCCCCGATGAACACGTCCTCGCCCTGCGCCAGGAAGATGCGCTTTGGCTCGCCAGCGTGGCTGGCGAAGCCGAAGAACTTCAAATTGATTGGCGGTGGCGGTGGCGGGCCCGGTGGGGGGGGAGGTGGCTCCTTTTTTCCCGGCATGCCTGGCGCGATTGGGTTCGGAATGGCTTCCAGCGCGGGCACGAAAATGTTGCGTCCCGTGCCTTCGTACTTGGTGCCTTCGCTGGACTCCAGCAGCTTGAGGCGCAGTTCGGGATCCAGACTGTTGGAAACCGCGGCGATCGCGGGTCCGCGTGCGGGGCGACGGGACACTGGCGCGGGCAAGGCAGTACTTCGCGGGGAGGGGGGCGCCGCCGCCACCGGGGCTGGCCGCCTGTCGAGAGAGCTGAACATGTAACCCACGGAGATCACCGCGGCCAAACCCAGCACGGCCAGCAGGATCACCTTGGTCCGGTCCTCAGCTCCTACTTTCATGCCTTCTCCGACCTCAAATAGGTTTCCAGTTTTACCTGCAAGCGAACCCTGCCGCCCTGCTCCTGCGCCAGGGTGAGGCTGTCCACCATGAAGAACATCTTGTCGCGCTCCAAGGCATTGATAAATTTCACTACTTGCAGGTAGTCGCCGTCCAGATTGGCGTTGATGACGACCTGTTGCAGGTTGGGGACCTCCGCCGGCTTGGGATCGTAGGAGATTTGCGACACACGGACCCCGGTTTCGCCGGCAACTTTGCCCAGTTCACTCGAAACAGCCGAGTACTGGGCAGGAAAGCGTTCGCGGTAAAAGTCGGCGATTTGCTGCCGGGCCAAGTCCAGCTTCTTGTCCATACCGCGCAAGGGAACGGCGTCTCGCATCTTGGTCTGCAGCTCGCGGCGCGCTTCGGCGTATTCCCCCTCCCGCGCGCTGCGCGAGCGCCCGAGTGGTGACAGCAGAAAGCCAATGGCACCCACATCCAGCACCGCGAGCACGATGGCGACGGTAGTGAGGCGCTTGCGTGCCCTGCGCAAATTGGCCATCAGCGGTTCTCCTTGCCGAGTTGAGGGACGTACTGGGCCACGATCGTAAAGTCGATGCCGGGCGTGGGGCCCTGGTCAGGACGCTCCACCCGCAACTGCGGCTCGCGGAAGGTAGGCGACTCCTCCATGTGACGCAGCAGTTCGTTGGCCTTCTCCCTGGAATCGCCAATGGCTTCGAGGTGGATCTCCAGTTGGTTGCTGGTGTTCACTTCGGGATGGATGGAGACGATGCGCACCCGCGGAGGCACGATTTTTTCCAGATCGGAGAACACCTGGGTCCAGGAAAAGGCCTTGCGCACGATCAGGGCATTCAAAAAGTGCGACTTGTCACGCACGTCGCGGTTCTGCGGCCGGTTGAGGATGGCCTCGGCGGCAGCGCGTTCGCGGTCGATCTCCGCAATCTGGGCCCGTTCCTTGGCTACCTTCCTGGCGATGTCGCGCGAGGCGCGGTGCGACCTCACCACCAAGCCGAGGAGCCCGACCGTGACCACCGCCAGCAGAAGCACCAGCCCGCCCCACTGCAGATAGAAGCGTCGCGCGTCCTCGTAGGGCTGGCTCGCAAGATTGATTCGGGTACGCATTTTCAGCTCACCAGGGCTCCTATCACTGCGGCCAGCAGCGAAGCCGGCGCCGAGCTTCCCTTGCCTTCGAGGTGGCGTCCGGTAACCAGGCTTTGCACACGCAAGCCGATCTGTGCCTCCAGTGCCGAAGTGATATCAGCCATCGAGGGCAACCCGCAGACCAGCACGCGCTCCACCTTGGCACCGTAAGTGTCTTCATAGAAGACGACGGAAGGGTAAACGTCGGCCGCGATCTGTGCCCCGGTGACCGCGCTGCCACTGGCGTTCTCGAGCGTGCGCAGCAGGCGCAGTTCGTCCCGTTCTACCACCGCCACGCTGATGCTGACCGAATCCACCTTAACCACGAGCGTGGGTGCGCCGGCATCCACCAGACCCAGAGCCGCCAGCATCGAAGGCACCACAATTCCTGGACTGTAGCCGGCGTCGCGGAACGCCGATTCGTATTCCTCCAGCACCGACTGCGGCGATACCGCGGCCAGCACCTTCACGTGCCCGTTCAGCCGTTGGACATCGTAAGAAAGCGCCGCCTGATCTACATTGAACGGGAGGGATTTCTTCAGGCGGAAGCGGATGACCCCTTCGGCGTCCTGCTGCTTGTCAGGGAGGGTGTCGAAGTCCAGCATGACCACGCGCACCGCCGCGTCAGGAAGGATGGCGATTACGTCGTGCGAGCGGTCCTGCACCTCCGCCAGCGCCTCGGAGATCGCCCGGCGCAGCACCTGCCCGTCGAGCACATTGACGTTGCCGAGATTAGGCACCACCGCGCCCGCCGGTAGCGCGTGCCTGGTGCAGAGTTCGATGCGGCCGCTGGCGTTGGCCCGGGCTGCCAGCACGCAATCGGCAGCTACCTCGCAGGCCAGGTATGGACGGGCGGTCGATTTGGTGATGGTTGGCAAGTTTCTAGCTCTCGTTTCTAGTTTCTCGAAAGAACCAGCCTGAGGCCAAACTTCCCGCTTCTGCCCAGAAACGAGGAACAGGGAGCGCAGAACTATCTAGTCGTCTCGATGAAGGTGACCTTGTTGATCTCCTTCAGAGTCGTAACGCCGGCTTTCACCTTGGCTAGCGCCGACTCACGCAGAAAGCGCATCCCTTCTTCGCGAGCAGCGCGGCGGATCTCGGAAGTCGGCCGCTTCTCCAGGATCATCTCACGGATGCGGTCGGTCAGATCCAGCAACTCGTGGATCGCGGTGCGGCCGCGGAAGCCGGTGCCGGCGCACTCCATACATCCTTCCCCCTCATAGAACGGCACACTGCCCCAGACTTGCGGGTCAAGACCGCTAGCCTCCAGCACCTCGGGGGGGTAGTAAACCTTCTTTTTACACGATTCACAGATCACGCGTACCAGTCGCTGCGCCAGGATGCAGTTCAGCGCCGAGACGAAGTAATAGGGCTCTACGCCCATGTTGAGAAAGCGCCCGATCACGTCCACCACGTTGTTGGCGTGCACGGTCGTGAATACCAGGTGGCCCGTAAGCGCGGACTGGATAGCGATCTGCGCCGTTTCGGTGTCGCGAATCTCGCCCACCATGATCTTGTCCGGGTCATGGCGCAGGATGGAGCGCAGGCCGCGAGCAAACGTCAGGCCCTTCTTCTCGTTGACCGGGATCTGGGTGACGCCGCGAATCTGGTACTCGACGGGGTCCTCGATGGTGACGATCTTGTCTTCCTCACTCTTGATCTCGTTGAGCCCAGCATAGAGCGTTGTGGTCTTGCCGCTGCCCGTCGGTCCAGTGACCAGCACCATGCCGTAGGGCTCCGCGATGTAGCGGCGGAAGCGGCGCAGGTCGTCGTCGCTGAAGCCCACCACGTCGAGGGTGAGGTTGCGGAACTTCTCGCTCATCGACTCCTTGTCCAAAACGCGCAGCACCGCGTTCTCGCCGTGGATGGACGGCATGATGGAAACGCGAAAGTCGATAGAGCGGCCGCTGTAGCGCACGCGGAAACGCCCATCCTGGGGCACGCGGCGCTCGGCGATGTCCAGTTCGCTCATCACCTTGATGCGGCTGATGATGGTGGAATGGTGCTCGCGCCCGATGGGCGGCATGGCCTGCTGCAGTACGCCATCGATGCGGTACTTGATCACCGAGGAATCGTCGCGCGACTCGATGTGGATGTCGCTGGCCCTCCGCTGCAGGGCGGTGAAGATGGTGGTGTCCACCAGGCGGATGATGGGGCTGGCTTCGCCCTCGGCCGTCAGCCGCTCGATGGAAATGGTCTCGTCGGCGCCTTCTTCCTCTTTGATGACGTCGAGCGCGAAGCCTTCGCTGGCATCCTCGAGCACCCGCTGCGACTGCTCGTTCTTCTTGAGCAGGTCGGAGATCTGCGACAGGGTGGCCACCTTGGGCAGCAGGCGCTTGCCCAGCATCAGGCCGACTTCGTCGATCCAGGGGCTGCCGGGAAGGTCGGCGATGGCGATGACCAGGTGGCCATCGCGCTCTTCCAGCGGCACGAAGTTGTGCTGGAACATCAGGTGCACGGGAACGGAGCGAAACAGATCGTGGTGAATGTGGAAGTTGCGCAGGTCCACGAATTCGCAGCGATAGCGGCGGGCCACTTCCTTGGCGCGCGCCTCTTCCGCGGCATGGTCCGTAGGACCACCGCTGCCGCCCACGAACAAAGGTGTTTTGCCCGCCACTGTCAACTCCCCAGATTCTCCTGCTTACGACGTATGAATGCCGCCCGCCCCCAGGCTGAAGATGGGCAAATATAACGATATCAGCACGAAAGCCACAATGGCGCCCATGACGATCAGGATGACGGGCTCAATCAGCGACAGCGCCGCCACCAGCGCGGTCTGCACATCTTCCTCATAGAACTCGGCCACCGAGGTCAGCATGGCCGGCAATGCTCCCGTCGATTCGCCGACCTCGATCATCTCCACTGCCAGGTCGGGGAATACACCGGCCTCCTCCAGGCTGCGCGCCAAAGGACTGCCTTCGCGCACCTTGTCCGCCGCATCCATCGTGGCCTTGGAGATCAGCCGGCTTTGCATGGAGTCGGCGGCCGTCTGCAACGCCGACATCAGGGGGATACCGCCGGCCAGCAGCGTCGCCAGCATGCGCGAGAACATGCTGATCTGGTACTTCAGCCAGATGGATCCGATCAGGGGCACGGCCAGCCGCACCCGGTCCAGCCGCTGCGCCCCGCTTTCCGACTTCCCCCAGCGCCACAACAGGAAAACGACCACCCCGATCGCCGGAATGATGATCAGGAAATAGCTGCGAATCATGGTGCCGACGGTCAGCGTCAACACCGTGATCTTGGGAAGCTCGGCGCCGAAGTCGGCAAACAGCGCCTGGAACTTCGGGATGACGAAGTTCAGCAGCACCGTCAAAATCACGATCACGCCGGTGATCAGCAGTGCCGGATACACCAGCGACGCCAACAGCTTCTTCCGCACCGCCATGGCCACCCGCTGGAAGGCAATGTAACGGGTCAGCACCTCTTCCAGGTTGCCGCTCTTCTCCCCCGCCAGCAGCGTGGTCGTATAGATCTTCGGGAAGATGCCCTGGGCCAGGAAGGCGTCGGAGAGCAACTCCCCGGTACGCACCCGGTCGCGAACATTTTCGAGCACCGAGCGGAAGGCGGGACTCTTTTGCCGCTTGAGCAGCAACTCCAGCGAAGTCAAGATGGGCAGCCCGGCCTTGATCAGGGTCAAAAACTGGGCATTGAAGATCACGAACTCATCCAGCTTGACCTTGCGCCGGCGTTGCAGCCGCAAGCCTCCCCCGGCGAGGAGACCCCGTGGCCTGACCCAGTAAACCAGGAATCCCTGCTGCGAGAAACGCTCACGCACGTCTTCCTGCGAAGGGCCGTTCTCCACCTGTTCGAGCACGTGTCCGCGCTCGTCCGCCATCCGTATGAGGAACTCTGCCATGGGACCCGGTAGTAAGAGTGTAACACCGCTAAATGACTGGTTCCGCCGCCCTTGACAGCCGCGGTACCCAAAGGGACAAGTCACTTTGGGGCAACATGTGCCCAGGGCCCGACCAAGCAGCCGGAGGAATGCAGGAAAGAGCCCTCCCTGCTACCTGCCCCTGCTTCCTGCCTCCTTACGGCGTCAGATCCTGGGCCTCGATCACCTCCACCCCGGGAGGCGGCAAAAAGTGAAAAAGTTGATCGGCAACCGGCTGGTTCTCGCGCCGGTTGCTAAAGCGGTACTCCGTACTCGAGCCATCCACCTCGTTGACCAACATGCGCGCAATCTCCCCTTCCGGAGTCACTTCCAGCAGCACGCTGGAAACTCGATTCTCCATACCCCTGGGGACTCCCCGCAGCGCAATATCGCCTGGCGCAAGGGTGGCAATATCTGTGGCCAGCGACAGACCGGCAAGTTCTCGTTCGAGCTTGGTCTTGCCCAGGAGATAGCGTAGGGGAGATCGCAGGTCGTCGAGTTTCTTAGCCGCTGCCTTGCGTGCCTGTCGCTCCCCCGGGGCATAGAACCATGCTGTCTTACCGTCTATGACAAACATCTTTGGCCGCGGCTCGCGGTAGTCCCAAAGCATTTTGCCGGGACGCTTCAGCCAAAGCATCCCCGATTCGGTGCGCGACACCCCGGCCCCGTGATACGTCTCGGTGAAATCGGCCTGAAGTGTCTGCAGACGGTTGTAGCGCTGGTCCACCTTGGCGGCGATCTCGGGTGCGGTGGCGGCAGCAGCTAGGCCGGCCACGAACAGAAGACAAACTGCTACTCGCGCAAACGTGCCGCCCTCCGGGCTCACACAAATGTCGCCCTGCGGGCTTAGGAAGTGGCGCCGTAATAGGCTGCATGCTGGCATGGCAAACGACGCAAAAGCGGATAGCTACTTGGATTCTACCTGCGGCCCGTTGGATGGTTCCTGCCGCTGTGGCAGTCCCTGGGTGATGAACGGCAAATCCTTGGGAACTTGCACGAGCACCCGTCCGTCAGGCGCCAGTCGGTAGGGTTTGCGGCTGGGATCGAGGGGCACGGAGCGGAGATACCCCGCAGCCACCATCTCGGCCCAGGTCGCTGGCCACCTCCCACTGCGCTCGCGAAAGACGCTGACCAGGTTCTCCAGTATAGAGACTTCCTCGTCCACCTGGAGTGCCCGCAAGTGTTTGGCGGCATTCACCCGGATATCTTCGCTTTCTGTCGTCTGAAAGAGGCTCGCCCACAAGAGACGAGCGGTGTGCATGTCGCCGGCATGCTGAGACATCTGCGCGGCCATCACCTTCATCCAGGGCAGCGCGCCGGGGACCCGCGAACCGCGCTCGAAGGCAGCAGCAGCCGCGGCATAGTCTTTGCGCTCGAAATAATGGATGAATCCCAGGTTGTAGTAGAGCCTCCACTCGAGAGGATTCTCGCGGATTCCGCGCTCCACCAGGCGGACGGCGGCATCGGGATCGCCCGCGCCCTCCGGCGGGTTCTCCGCCAGAAAGGTCGCCCCAAATTCATACGCGACCGTTAAGTGAGGGTCGAGTGTGGTGGCGATGTCGAGCAGCGGTTCGAGCAGCTTGTATTGCATTGAGCGAGCGTGGTGTTGTGTGCCAAAATACTGCACCGCCCGCGTCCAATAGATGTCCGCGAGTAGCCCGGTGTAGCCGAGGCTCATGCGCTGGAGGATTTGGGGGGAGGGAACGTACAGCGCTGTTTCCTCCGTCGTGCCTGCGCGAAGGTGGTCAAGACGGCGCACCATCAGGCTGGCGCCCGCCAGCGAAGCCGCGAGCGCCATTGCTGTCACCACGGTTGTGGTCCCGCGCGCCGTCATTTCAGGTTCCGGTATTCGAACACCAGGATCGCGGCGAAGAGCGACGCAGCCGTGTAGAACAGCGAATAGGCCGTGTTGTAAAGAATGAGCGACGCTGCGATCGGCTGTCCGTGGGCTACCGAGGAGATGACGTTCAGGGAAGCGAAGTTGGGCACCACGTAAGCGGCCAGCGTGGCGAGCACGCGGGTGGCGCCCTGGCTCATGGCGGCAAAGGCCCGCAGGTCTTCTGCAAAGGTGCCGATCACAAACAGCGCCAGCGCCATCACCGCCGAAAGCACCGGCGAGGAGAAGGTCGAGAACAGCAGCGCCAGCGCCGTGACTACGACGAATTCCAGGATGATGAAATAGATGGCCACGAGCAGCCAGCCGTCGGCACGCTCGAACCGGTGAGCCAGCAAGAGCAGCGCGCCGAAAAAGCCGATGGCCATCAAGAAAGTATTCACTACCAGGGTCCACGCCAGCCCGCCGAATTTGCCCGCGATGAATTCCCAGCGCCGCACCGGGCGCGACAGGATGGTGTAGAGCGTTTTCTTCTCCATCTCCTTCGAGACCAGCCCGATGCCGATGAAGATAGCAATCACCACCCCGAAAATAGAGATGGCGGTCAGCCCTAGGTTGATCAGCACAATGCGCGCGATGCCGATGGAGATTTGCCCGAACAGCAACGCTGCGCCCACCAGCAACAGGGCAAAGAAGATCAGGTTGTAGAGAACGCGGTCGCGCACGGCTTCGCGGAAGGTGTTGAATGCAACATGCGCTATGCGTGCGGTCACTGCCTAACCTCCGCCTTTTCCACTTTCTCGGCCTTCTTGAGCCGCTCGATGAAGTAATCCTCGAGCGTGGCCCGGATTGGCGTCAGCGAAACCAGTCGCGCCCCTTGGTGGCGCAGCACGTCCAGTGCCTCGTCCTGCTGGCTTTCGGGGATGACCGCCCGCGCCATCTCGCCGGTCGGGTGGCATTCGGCGCCCAGGGCAGAGAGCAAAGTGATAGCCTCGAGACCGCGGAACAGGATCTCGACCTTGCTCTGAG
>DATKLD010000116.1:0-9358 GCA_035542595.1 Terriglobales bacterium | reverse complement strand
GCGACGGCGGTCAGCAGGGTGGCGCCGCTCCACAGGAAGATCCCGGCAAAGACGATCCACTTGCGCGACCAGCGATCCGCGGCCATGCCGATGAACGGCGCCGCAGCCATGTAGAAAATGAAGAACGACGTCGTCAGCAGGCCGTATTGCGTGTCGCTGAACTTGAACTCGGTCTGCACCAGGGGCTGTACGGCGAACAGCACCGAGCGGTCGATGTAGTTGACGAAGTTGATCGCCGTCAGCAGTGCCAGCGTCGCCAGGGGATAGGTTTTTCGTGCCATCCGGTCGCGCGACTATACCATCCCTTGGCGGACGCTGGCTGCTCGCCGGTCGTCCGCATCCCGTGCCAGTAGCTCAGGAGTAGAGACACCGACTTCTCCTCCACCCGAAGGAGCGCGGCAAGCCGGTTGCGGAACTCGATCCCCCTACTTCTTGAGGGTGCGGATGAAAGCCACCAACGACTTGATGGTGGCGTCGTCGACGCCTTTCTTGGAGAAGGCGTGCGACTCCTTGCCGCCAGGGCCGTTGGCAATGGCGGAGGTCAGCTCTGCGTCGGTTTTCTTCTGGAACTCGCTGGTGCGGAAATCCGGTGTTCCCTTCAGCTTGCCGGCGCCATCGGGACCGTGGCACAGGGCGCACTTTGCGGCAAACACTTTGGCGCCGTCTTCGGCCGTGACTGTCGGCACCGCGATCACCATCGCTACCGTCAGCACAAGAGCAACAACCAGGACTCTCTTCATGTCATCTCCTCCGGGACGCTCAGTCCGCTGTCTTAGGGCCCTGTACGGATTACAGGCTTCCTGAGAAAGCCCGATGTCCAGTTAGATGCCAACTCGGAGAACCTCCAACAATGATCGAAATAGCGTTGAGTTTTTGAGCAACGCGTATGGATGAATTCAACATCTCTACTAGCCGCCTAACTCACACATTCTGCGTGCATTCGCAGAAAAAGCAGGACTTAGGCTACTCGCCTCCGTTGCGATTCGCAACAAATCGCTGTTAAACATTTCCGCGCAGCGGCTCGCAACTCGACCCTCCATCACGCTCTATCCTGTTCAGTGTCAGCCACATACAGCCAATAACTTGCGAACTCGCTGGACTGGCATGGGGCGTGCCTTTAGTACAGGCGGAAGTTGGAAGTAAGGCCGCAAAAGGAGGCTCATCATGACCGTCATTCTCGTACTCTCGACTTTCATCGTCTTCTTACTGATCGATCATTTCTACAGTCGGCGTTTGGCAGTTCGTCCTGTCATGGAAGTTCAGCCGCAGCCTGCAACCTCGACTGCGGCCGTGGCCCATGCCACCCTTCAGCCTACCGTAGTGGCGGGGTTCCAGGTACCGGAAAACTTGAAATATCACCCTGGACATACCTGGGCGCTGAATGAAGGTCCCAAAATGGTCCGCATCGGTCTGGATGATTTTGCCGCCCGCCTGCTGGGCAAGGTGCAGAACATCACGCTGCCACAGCGCGGGCAGTGGGTCCGGCAAGGGCAGAAGATCTGGACCATCGAGCGCAACGGAAGCAAGGTTGACATGGTATCGCCCATCGAGGGCGTGGTCACCGACGTGAACGACAAAGCGGCCAGCGATCCTGAATTGGCGCGTCGTGATCCCTATGGCGACGGCTGGCTGGTGAGCGTGGAGTCGCCGGATGCCAAGCTGAATTTCCGCAACCTGCTGAGTGGTGAGCTGGCCCGCTGGTGGATGGACGAAGCGTCGGCCCGGTTGCGCAAATTTATGCCCATCCCGGCCGGTGTAGCGCAGGATGGCGGCACCTCCATTAGCGACCTGACTACGCACCTAGGGGACAAGGAATGGGCAGAGGTAACCCGCGAGTTCTTCCTGAGCTGAGAACCTCCTGATGAGCTTCCCAGCGCGGCCAGAGCGGCAGGGGCTAAACGGCCCCTGCCGCTCCAGATTTGAGCGGAACTTCTCAACGGTGTGCGAGCCCGCGCGCACGAGCTGCGCTTAATTTCTCAGCACTAGCTCCGCAGAAATCGGACACCCCTTATCGAGAAACTCATCGGTAGCGTAAGCCATTGTTAGAGAAATACTTGGCAGTGTCACTGGTTTTGGTTTCGGGTACTCCGTGCGGCAAAGAGATTGCCCATCACTTGATTGGTGGTTTGTGTCGGAGAAAAAGATGAGCAAAGCCATTTTGTATGACGCCACGCTGTGCATCGACTGCAAGGCCTGTGAGCAGGCGTGTGCGGAGCGCAACAAGTTGCCGTACAACGACACCGTCGCGGCTGAAGAGGTGCAATCGGCCCACAAGTACACCGTGGTTCTGGACAAGGGTGACAAGTACATGCGCCGCCTGTGCATGAATTGCGAAGACCCCACCTGCGCCTCGGTGTGCCCCGTGGGCGCGATGCGCAAGACCAAAGAAGGGCCGGTAATCTACGAAGAGTCTCGCTGCATGGGGTGCCGCTATTGCATGGTGGCGTGTCCGTTTGGCGTGCCCAAGTACCAGTGGAGCAAGGCGCTGCCCGCGGTCTGCAAGTGCGATATGTGCGCGGACCGGGTGCTGGCAGGCAAGATGACGGCCTGCGCCGAGATCTGCCCCACCGGGGCGACCAAGTTCGGCGATCGCGACGAACTCGTCGCCGAGGCCAAGCAGCGCCTGCACGAGAACCCCGGCAAGTACGTGAACCACATTTACGGCCTGGAGGAAGTGGGTGGTACCAGCGTGCTGCTGCTCTCCTCAGTGCCGTTTGAGACTTTCGGCTATCGCACCGACCTGGTGCGCGAACCGTTGCCCTTGTTCACCTTCCGCGTGCTGTCGCGCATTCCCGACCTGGTAGGGCTGGGTGGAGTGCTGCTGGGTGGGATCTGGTGGATCACCGACCGCCGTACCAAGGTCGCCGCTGCCGAAGGCAAGAAATCGCACGAGAAGGAGAAGTGACGTGAAGCAGAGACTGATGAAGTTCACGTTGTGGAAAGTGGTTTTCTTCGCCATTATGGCCGCCGGCATTTATGCCACCGTCGTGCGTTTTACCGAGGGCTTGGGCGCCTCCACCAACTTAAGCGACAGGTTCCCCTGGGGGATCTGGATCGGCTTCGACGTGCTGTGCGGGGTGATGCTGGCCGCCGGGGGCTTCACCCTGATGGCCGCGGTGAACATCTTTCACATCGAGCGCTTCAAACCCATCATCAGGCCGACCGTGCTGACCGCCTTCCTCGGCTACCTGCTGGTGTGCGTGGCGCTGATGTTCGATCTGGGCCGCTATTACCGCATCTGGCACCCATTGATCATGCGCAATCCGCACTCGGTGATGTTCGAGGTGGCCTACTGCGTGATGCTCTACACCTCGGTGCTGGCGCTGGAGTTCGCGCCCATCGTCTTCGAGCGGCTGCGGCTGGACCGGCCCCTCCGCATCCTGCACGCAGTCGGCATCCCCATCGTGATCCTGGGCGTGATTCTCTCGACCCTGCATCAGTCGTCGCTGGGCACGCTCTACCTGATCATGCCCGAGAAGCTGTATCCCTTCTGGTACACGCCCCTGCTGCCGGTGTTCTTCTTCATCTCGGCCATAGCCGTCGGGCTGGCAATGACCATTTTTGAATCGTACATGAGTTCGAAGTACTTTCGTCGCCAACTGGAGCTGCCGCTGCTGATCGATCTCGGACGGATTCTCGCGGTGGTGCTTTCTGTTTATGCCGTGCTGCGCTTTGAGGATCTGTATCACCGGGGTGTGCTGAAGCTGGTTCTGCAACCGCGCTATGAGACCTGGCTCTTCCTGCTCGAGGTAGTAGTGGGACTTCTGCTGCCTATCGCGATGCTGCTCACACGCCGCATCCGTGAGAGCCAGGGCGGGCTTTATTTGGCGGCGGTGCTGACCGTGCTGGGCTTCATCACCAATCGCCTGAACGTAAGCATCACCGGCATGGAGGGCGCAGCAGGAATGCACTACGTGCCCAAATGGACGGAGATGGCGGTGACCGCCATGATAGTCGCGGGCGGTTTCGCGCTCTTCGGCATGGCGGCCAAATATCTGCCCATATTCCCCGAAGAAGGCGAGCACGCAAGACCGGCACGGGTCGAAGTTCAGGCACGCTCCTTGGAGCAACCGGTCGCGGGAGATTGAACCGTGGCGTCAACAGAGGCTCTCGGTTTTGGCAAGCAAGTCGGGCCGCGGTGCGAGCACCAGTCGTCGGCTTGTCACGGCTTGGAGGGGGCGAGACATGAGAAACAGGATTCCGCCTCGTGACAGATTCCTCGCCCAGCTTTCTCCACCTGCTCGGGAAAAGCTGCTTTCGTTAGCGGAATCGGCTCGCTACTCGGCTGGAGAGACGATCTATCGCGCCGGCGAAGCTAGCCTCCACTTTTATCTCGTGCAGGAAGGTCAGGTTGCGCTTGAAATCGCACTGTCATCGAAGGCGCGGGAGACCTTGATGACCATTGGGCCAGGGGGTGTCTTCGGTTGGCCCTCGCTGGTGGAAGAAGGCGCCGCAGCCGCCTCCACCAGGGCGGTGGGCGAGGTCGAAGTGTTGCGAATCGAGGGACGCGGGCTGCGTGATCTTTGCGTCAAAGAGCCTCAGCTTGGTCGGGAACTCTACCATGCCGTGAGCACCGCCTTGTCTGCCCGCCTGGACGCTGCCGGCAGCCAGCGGGGGATGACGGCCCCGGGGCGCGCGGCGGAAAGGCTGTCGAGGAGAAGTTGACTCGTGATTTCCCAACGAAATCTCGGGTACGCGATGCGCTGGCAGCGCCTGGGGAACACCCTGAGCGCCCGGCTGATCGCGCTACTGCTGGCAGGGATGGTGGTGATTTTCGCCCTGCTGGGCTACCTGAACATCCGGTTGCACCGCCAGAACCTGGAGGAAGCCGCTCTGCTCAGCGCCGAGCGCATGAGCGACGTGGTCAAGCGCGCCACCACCTACCACATGCTGCGAAACGATCGCGAGGCGCTCTACCGCTCCATTGACACGATGGCTAACGAGCCGGGCGTGGTGCGCATCCGCATCTTCAATCAGGAAGGCAGGATCAGCTTTTCCAGCGATCCCGCCGAGGTCAACACCTATGTCGACAAGCGAGCCGAAGCCTGCTACGCGTGCCACGCCCAGGCGCGGCCGCTCACTAAGCTGAACCGGCCTGACCGCTTCCGCATTTTCAAGCCGAATGGCCATCGCGTACTGGGAATCATCACCCCCATCGAGAACCAGCCTTCGTGCTCGACGGCGGAGTGCCACGCGCATCCGGCGGACCAGCAGGTGCTGGGCGTGCTCGATACTAACGTGTCACTGGCGCGTGCCGACACCAACCTGCGCGAGAGCAGCCTGCGCATGCTGGTCTACACGCTGGTCGCGATGGCACTCATTGCCGTGCTGAGCGGGATCTTTGTCTGGCGGGTCGTGCACATCCCGGTGAAGAAGCTCACGGCGGGCACGGAGCGGCTGGCGCACGGCCAGCTCGGCTACCAGCTCGACATCGTCTCCCGCGACGAGCTGGGCGAACTGGCGCTGTCTTTCAACCAGATGAGCCGGCAGTTGCGCGAGGCGCGAGAGGAGACCGACGCCTGGGCGCAAACCCTGGAGGCGCGCGTCGAGGAGAAGACGCGCGAACTCAAGCACGCCCACGAGCAGGTGATGCAGTCGGAGAAAATGGCGTCCATCGGCAAGCTGGCGGCCACGGTGGCGCATGAGATCAACAATCCGCTGGCCGGCATCCTCACCTATGCCAAGCTGCTGCGCAAGTGGCTCGACCGCGAGAGGTGGGATGCGCAGCGTCGCGACGAGGTGCGCAGCTCGCTGGAGCTGATCGAGAGCGAGAGCCGGCGCTGCGGCGACATCGTGCGCAACCTGCTGAGCTTCTCTCGCTCCGCGCCCATGAACCTGCAGTGGGCGGACCTGAACCAGGTGGTTGACCGCTGCCTGCGCCTGGTGCAGCACCAGACCGAACTCAGCAACGTGCAGCTCCAGAGGCAGCTCGCCGAAGACCTGCCGCAGGTGCAATGCGACCCGGCGCAGATCGAACAACTGCTGCTGGCGCTGATGATCAACGCCATCGAGGCCATGCCGCACGGCGGCAACCTGTGGGTGCGCAGCCGCATGGTGCCACAGATCGGCTCGGTGCAACTGGAGGTACAGGACGATGGCGTCGGCATTCCCGCTGACATCCTGCCCAATCTCTTCGAACCGTTTTTTACCACCAAGGAAAGAGGACACGGGGTGGGACTGGGTTTGGCCATCAGCAAGGGGATTGTGGAGCGCCACCGCGGACGCATCGACGTGGACTCCAAGCCCGGGCAGGGAACCAAGTTCATCGTCACCCTGCCGGTGGATGCGTACGCCGAAGTAGCGGCGGCCCCGGCCGCTACGGCGGGAAAAGCGAGGTGAGCGATGACGGCCAATGGTAGAGGAAGCCTGCTGGTGGTGGACGACGAGAAGATCGTCCACGACTCGCTGGGAAAATGGTTTCGCGAGGAAGGCTACGAGATCGGGGTGGCGGAGAGCGCGCGGGAAGCGCTGCAGCGCATGGCGGAGCGGCGCTGGGACGCAGCCCTGGTGGACATCAAGATGCCGGGCACCGACGGAATCGAGCTGCAGCGACGGCTGAAGGAAATCGATCCCGAGCTCATCGTCATCATCATGACCGGATATGCCTCGGTCGAGACCGCGGTGCAGGCGCTGAAGAACGGCGCCTACGACTACGTGACCAAGCCCTTCGATCCCGACGATATCGCACACGTGGTGCACAATGCGCTGGAACACCGCCGCATGGCGCGGGAGAATGTGCGGCTCAGGGAGACGGTGGCTGAGGTGGCGCGTCCGCCCGAGCTGGTGGGCCAGAGCACGGCCATGAGGAAGGTGTTCGACGCCATCGAGACGGTCGGACCCACCGATGCCACGGTGCTCATCACCGGGGAGAGCGGCACCGGCAAGGAGCTGGTGGCACGCGCCATCCATGCCCAGAGCCCGCGGCGCTTCAACCCGCTGGTCGCCATCCACTGCGGTGCGCTGACCGAGACGCTGCTGGAGAGCGAGCTCTTCGGCCACGAGAAGGGCGCGTTCACCGGGGCGCAGTACCGCAAGAAAGGCAAGTTCGAGATCGCTGAAGGCGGCACCGTATTTCTCGACGAGATCGGCGACATCAGCCTGAAGACGCAAACCGACCTGCTGCGCGTCCTGCAGGAACGCGAGATCACCCGCGTGGGCGGGAACCAGCCCATCAAGGTGGATTTTCGCTGTATCGCCGCGACCAACAGGCGGCTGGAGACGCTGATCGAAGAGGGGAAATTTCGTCCTGACCTGTATTACCGGCTGAATGTCTTCCGGCTGGAGATGCCCTCCCTGCGCGAACGTACGGAAGACATCCCGTTGCTGGTGGAGCATTTCATCCGCAAGTTTTCGCAGGCCATGAACAAGCGCATCGTGCGCGTGGCGCCGGCGGCCATGGCCCTGCTGCAGCACTATGACTGGCCAGGAAACGTGCGTGAGCTGGAGAACGCCGTAGAGCGCGCTATGGTGGTGGCCCAGGAGCCGGAGATCCGCGAGGAGGACTTCACCCTCAAGCTGAGCGCGCCGCCGGAGGGCGCGCCGGTGACCCTGGAGGAAGCCGAGCGGCTGCACATCCTCAAGGTACTGGAGGACTGTGGCGGCAACCAGACGCGCGCCGCCGAGCGGTTGGACATCGATCGTGTCACCCTCTACAACAAGCTGAAGAAGTATGGCTGGAAGAAGACTCCTGTGGGGGGTTAATGAGCGTCCTCCACCTGCTGCCGGTGGGAGAGATCGGGTCCTCACTGCTAGACGAGCTGCGCCGAGGGCTGGCAGCTGAGTTCCGCTCCCGTTGCGAAATCCTGCCGTGGCGGCTGGATCCGGAGTTCGCCTTCCATAGCCAGCGTCGCCAGTACCACTCCACCGAGATTCTCCGCCACATGGAGAAGACCGTCCCGCGGGGATGTTGGCGTCTGCTGGGCGTCACCACGCACGATCTTTATATGCCCATCCTGACCTTTGTCTTCGGCGAGGCACAGCTTAACAACACCTGCGCCGTGGTCTCAAGCCACCGCTTGCAACAGGAGTTCTACGGCCTTCCCCCGAGCCCCGACCTGCTGCGCGAACGCTTGTTGAAGGAAGCCGTCCATGAGTTGGGACACACTTTCGGCCTCACCCACTGCCGCGACTATGACTGCGTGATGGCCGCCTCACACGCCGTGGAACGCATCGATGTGAAAGGCAGCCACTTCTGCGCGGCGTGCCGCTCGCGCGTGTCGGCGTATTTGCCGGCTAAGAAGTTCCTGGGAATCTTCTGAGGCATGGTTTAATCGGGTGATCGTGACCTAATGGGTCTCAACCGCTCTGTCGAGGAGAGTTTCAATTCTGCTCTCCTCCACCTCGCCAGCGGAGTTGTAGACCGCGTTGCCGGAGCGGTCGAGGACCACAACATGCGGGATGTAGCCCGTGTAGTACTTCTTCACCAGTTCCTGCTGAGCGGGCGATTGCTTGTGGTCCATATCTATGACGACGAACTGCACCCTGCCCTTGTATTTGTTGTATAGACTTACGGAGCGGCGAGCCTGCCGCTTGGAATTGAATCAACCCTCGCCGTAGATGATGATGTAGTTCGGCTTGCCGGCCGCGGCGCCGTCCTCCATGTGATCGCCCGTGATCAGCGGGCCGTCCTGGCTGTCGCTGGAATAATCCAGGTGGGAGTTGAGCTTAAGATTGTCGGCACCCCACAGCGGAACCGACATCAAGAGCAACAGAACGACTTTGCGCATTTGATCACCCCTGGAACAGGTACGTCCTCGAGGGCCGATTGGATGTGCTGACACTGTGGGTTCAACGCAGGTCGCAGGCTACGCGGAAACCGTAGTCCGCGTATTGGAACTGCGGGGGGATGCTGGAGCGGGCGGAGCAGCGCGAGATCTTGATGTGGTGCCGCCAGGAGCCGCCGCGCGAGGATTTCCGGTCGCCGCTCGCCGGTCCCTGCGGATTGCACTCCGGCGAGCGCGCGTAATAGTCCGCCTGGAACCAGTCGCTGCACCACTCGTGTACGTTCTCGCACATCTCGTATAAGCCGTAGGTGTTCGGTTCCGAGCGCCGCACCGGCTCCGGCCCGTTCTTCCACAGACTGCCGTAATTCCGCCGCGATTGCGGCGGATCATCACCCCAGGGAAAGAGTTTGCCCTCAGTGCCTCCGCGCGCGGCGCGCTCCCACTCGGCCTCGGTGGGCAGACGGTAGTGCGATCCCGTAATCCCGGACAGCCACTCACAATAGGCCGCCGCCTCGAACCACGAGACGGCCGTTACCGGCTGCGCTGGCTTGTTGAAATTTGAATCATCCAATGTGGGCGGTGGCGGACGATGAGTCGAGTCCAGGAATCTTGCGTACTCCGCAACCGTGACCTGG
>DATKLD010000115.1:0-5438 GCA_035542595.1 Terriglobales bacterium | reverse complement strand
CGGAACACCCTACCCAGCGCTTCCGTCGGGCACTATAATTCGCGCGACGCGGGGCCCTCCACAAGAATTGGCAATCGGAACGACAGCCCCGCCGCGCGGAGAAAGGATCGCGGTCCCTGATCCTGACTGAGATTGGAGAGGCGCAATGAAACCGCATCAATCGAATTCTGCCAGAATTTTCCTGGTTGCAGTGTGCGTAGCAGGTCTGTTGTCGGCGTCGCCGGCTGTCGCGCAGGACAAGGCAGTGAAGATCGGCCTGGTCACGTTCCTATCCGGCGCGGCGGCGGCGCCATTCGGCGTGCCGGCCAAGAACGCCGCGGACGTGGTGGCGGAGGCCGCGAATGCCGGCAAGTTACCCGCGCCTTACACAACCAAGGGCATCGGAGGCGGCGCCATCGAGCTGACATACGTGGATGAAGCCGGCGGCACCACCAAGCAGGTGACGGAATACCGCAACCTGGTGCAGCGCGACGTGGACCTGGTGATCGGATACATCTCCAGCGGCGACTGTCTGGCCATCGCTCCGGTCGCCGAGGAACTCAAGAAGCTGACCGTGTTCTTCGATTGCGGTACGCCGCGCATCTTCGAGGACGCCAGTTACAAGTATGTTTTCCGCACGGGCGCCATGGCCACCATGGACAATGTCGCGCTGGCCCTGTACATGACCCAGGCCAAGCCCAACATAAAGAGGATCGCCGGCATCAACCAGAACTACGCCTGGGGGCAGGATTCGTGGAACGATTTTGAGGCGTCGATGAAGGTGCTGAAGCCCGGCGTGGAAGTGGCCACGGCACAGTGGCCGCAACTGCTGTCCGGCCAGTACGGGGCGGAGATCTCGGCTCTGCTCGCGAGCGGCGCCGATGCGGTGCATTCCAGCTTCTGGGGCGGTGATCTGGAGGGCTTCATTCTGCAGGCGTCCCCGCGCGGCCTGTTCAGCAGAAGCACAGTGATGCTGACCTGTGGCGAGACGGCCGTGCAGAAGCTCGGGGGCCAGATTCCGGACGGCACTATCCTCGGGGCGCGCGGTCCCTTCGACATGTTCGCACCCGACACGCCGCTCAATCGCTGGTTCCGCAAGGCCTACCAGGACAAGTTCGGGGTTCCGCCCACCTATCCCGCTTACAAGATGGCGCAGGCGATCCTGGGTGTGAAATCCGCCTATGAGAAGGCCAAGGCTGGCAATAAAGGCAAGGCGCCGAACCAGGACCAGGTGATCGCCGCCTTCGAGAACCTGACTTTTGAGGGGCCCGGTGGAAAGGTCCAGATGTCCACCGGGAAAGGGCATCAGGCCGTGCAGGGGACCGCTTACGGCACGGTGAAGCATGAGAAAGGTCAGGTCACGCTGGTCGACGTCAAGACTTATCCTGCGGGCAAGGTCACACCGCCGGACGGCGTGAAGAGCGAAGCCTGGATCAAGGCCGGATTCACGAAACCGAGCTAGCCATAGAAAGCCAACTCCTTTACCGCGGATCAACGCGGATAGACGGGCGCTATCCGCGTTCATCCCCGGCGATCGAAGTTACGATTCGTTACGGCGACCTCACGGGACACGGGAGTGACGCATGCGCGAAGCGGTGGCGCTGCTGATCGACGGGATCATCTACTCGTCCTGGCTCTTCATCATCGCCCTGGGTCTCACGCTGATCTACGGCGTGATGAAGATCCTCAACATGGCGCACGGGAGCCTGTACGCTCTGGGCGCATACATGGCGGCCACGCTGGTCGGCTACTGGCTGGGACACGGCCACGCGCCGCTGGCCAGCTACGGCATGCTGGCGCTGGCGGCTGTGATCGTGGGGGTGGTCGCCGGCCCGCTGATCGAGCGTGGCCTGCTGCGCTTCATGTATGGCAGGGATGAGATCGTCCTGCTCCTGGTCACCTACGCTTTGTTTCTGATCCTGGAAGATGTGGTGAAGCTGGTCTGGGGCGTGGACGCGTACTATGTCTCCGAACCCTATGGGCTGCTGGGCAACTTCGAATTCGCGGGGTTGATCTATCCCGTATACAACGTGGTCCTTATCGGAGTGTCCGCCGTGGCGGGAGTGGCTCTCGCCAGCGTGCTCCGCTACACGCACCATGGCAAGCTGCTTTCGGCAGTCATCCACGATCGCGAGATCAGCCTGGCCATGGGCATCAACGTAGCCCGCTTCTACCTGGTCACGTTCACGATCGGCACTATGCTGGCCGCCATCGGTGGCGCGCTCACCGCGCCTACCGTCTCGGTGGTGCCGGGCATGGGGGTGCAGGTGATCGTGCTGGCCTTTGCCGTGGTGGTGGTGGGCGGCCTGGGCAGCTTGCCGGGCGCGGCTCTGGGCGCTCTGATCGTGGGGCTGGTGCGTTCGGCGGCCGTGCATTATCTGCCACAGGTGGAGCTGTTCAGCATTTATGCCGTGATGGCGCTGGTGCTCATCTTCCGCCCCAAGGGTCTGTTTGCCGCGGCGGAGGTGCGCAAGATATGAGGCGCGCCGATTCCACCCTGGTGGCACTCGTGGCCGCCTTGTTCGTCCTGCTGGTGCTCGGACTTCTCTTGCCCAAATGGCTTTTTCTGCTCACGCTGTCGCTGGGCAAAGGACTGGTGGTTCTTGGTCTGATGCTGTTGCTGCGTACCGGGCTGGTTTCCTTCGGGCAAGGCCTTTTCTACTGCCTGGGGGCCTATGCGGTGGGAAGTCTCGGACAGTTTCTCGGAATCAAGGACGCGCTGCTGTTGCTGCTGACAGGCGTGGCGATCGGCAGCCTGGTGGCGTTTCTGCTGGGCTTCCTCATGGCCAGGTATCGCGACATTTTCTTCGCCATGCTCAGCCTGGCGTTTTCCATGATCCTGTACGGCCTGTTGGTGAAAACTGCGGCCCTGGGCAGCACCGACGGCTTCAACGTCACACCGCCTGCTCTTCTCGGCAGGCCCATCGGCGGCGAAGCGCACCAGTACGCGTTGTTCGCGCTGGCCTGCATGCTGGCTTTCCTGGCGGCACTGGTGATGCACGTCTACTTCGAGACTCCTCTGGGACGGCTCTCGCCCGCCATTCGCGACAACGAGATTCGTGTGGAATACATGGGGGCGTCGGTTCGCCACGCCATTCACGTGAAGTACGTTATCGCTGGAGCGCTGGCGGGACTGGGCGGGGCCCTGACCGCCATGACGGTGGGCCACATCGATCCCGACCTGGCCTACTGGACCACCTCGGGAGAGTTCGTTTTCGTGACGATTCTGAGCGGGACGGGAAGCGTAATCGCGCCGTTCCTGGGATCGCTGGTCTTCGAGGTCATTCGCACTTACGCGTATCAATATTCCCCCAACACCTGGCAATTGGTGGTCGGCAGCGCGCTTCTGATCATGATCGTATTTCTTCCTTCCGGGCTGTGGTCGGTGTTCGCGTATCTTCGACGGCGGAGTTCATCATGACGCCGATCCTCGATGCCCAGGGTCTGTGCAAGAAGTTCGGCGCGGTCACCGCGGCGTGGGGCATCTCTATTTCCGTCGAGCCGGATACGGTGGTCGGCCTGATCGGCACCAACGGCGCCGGCAAGACCACGTTCGTCAACATGGTGACCGGCTACCTGAAGCCCGACACTGGTGTCATCAACTTCAAGGGGCGCGACGTGACCGCACTTCACCCGCGCCAGATCACGCGACTGGGCATCTGCCGCTCTTTCCAGATTCCGCAGCTCTACGACTCGCTTACCGTGCTGGAGAACGTGGTGGTGGCTCTGAGCATCGTGTTGCGGAACAGCAAGCGGTCGCGGTGGGCGCGCACTCCCAAGGTCGTCCCCGGCCACGGGACCCCTCTGATGGCCGCGGCGGAAAAGATGCTTGACGGCTTCGGGCTTCGCCAGTACCGCAGCAGCCGGGCCGGCGTGCTGCCGGAAGGAGTGCGCAAGCTGCTGGACATCGCTATGGCCCTGGCGGTGAAGCCCGAAATGCTGATCCTCGACGAACCCACCAGCGGGGTCAGCTCGGATGAGAAGTTCGGGATCATGGACACGGTGATGAGCGCGGTCCGCTCCGAGGGCGTGACCGTCCTTTTCGTCGAGCACGACATGGAGATTGTCAGCCGCTACTCGAAACGAGTCATCGCTTTTTACGAGGGAAAGGTTCTGGCCGACGGGGCCCCCGCCCACGTGCTGGGCGATCCTGACGTGCGCAAGTATGTGGTCGGCGGGCAGGTCGCCGCGCACGCGGCATCGAAGGAGAACCCGCGTGCTTAAGGTTTCGGCTCTCGAGGTGGCGATTCAGGGGGTCACGGTCCTGCGCGACGTGAGCCTGGAACTTCCCGACGGCGTCATGGCCGGCCTGATCGGCCGCAACGGCGCGGGCAAGACCAGCCTGATGCGCAGCATCATGGGCCTGCTCGCGCCGCGCCGCGGTTCGGTCGAGTTCAACGGGACGAACCTGGCGGGTGTCCCGTCGCACGGCAGAACCCGCGCCGGCATCGGCTACATGCCCGAGGACCGCCGCCTCATTCCGGCATTGACGGCCGAAGAGAACATCCTGCTGCCGTTCTGGGCCATGAACGGCGGCGGTGCGCAGGAAAGGTTGAAGGAGGTTTACGAACAGATTCCGGAACTCGACGCCATGCGGGAACGGCGGGCCCTGCAACTCTCGGGGGGACAGCAGAAGTTGGTCGCGCTGGGACGGGCGCTGATGTGCGGCACACGGCTGCTCTTGCTCGACGAGCCCTTCGAAGGTGTCGCTCCTGCGCTGGCCCAGCGCATCAGCGATGTGATCGCAGGCTTGCGGCAGGAAGGCATGTCGATCCTGATTTCGGAGTCCGATCTCCAGCACTCCGCCCGCATGCTCGACCGCATGTTCCGCATTGAGCGCGGCGAGGTCACTCAGCAAGCAACGAATACCGGCGCAAAATCTCAAGGAGACCAGTCATGAAAATCAAGGCTGCGGTGTTGAACGCGATGGGAGTCGCTCCTCCTTACGCACAGACCAAACCACTTTCCGTGGAGGACGTTGACCTCGAAGGCCCAGGGCAGGGTGAAGTTCTGGTCAGGATCGGCGCGGCCGGGCTTTGCCATTCCGACTTGTCAGTCATCAACGGCGATCGCCCGCGTCCCACGCCCATGGTCCTGGGGCATGAGGCGGCTGGAATCGTTGAGGAATTGGGGCCTGGCGTCGATGAACTCAAGAAGGGCGACCACGTGGTGCTGGTGTTCGTGCCAAGTTGCGGGCATTGCCTGCCGTGCTCGCAGGGACGCCCGGCGCTTTGTGAACCGGGCGCGGCCGCCAACACCGCGGGCACGCTGCTCTCCGGAGCGCGCCGCCTGCGCCGAAACGCGGCGCCGGTTAACCATCTCCTCGGTTGTTCCTCTTTCGCCGAGTATGCGACGGTCTCGCGGCGCTCGCTGATCAAGATCGATCCTGAATTGCCGCTCGATGAGGCGGCGCTGTTCGGGTGCGCTGTGCTTACCGGTGTGGGCGCCGTGCTTAACAC
>DATKLD010000114.1:0-7048 GCA_035542595.1 Terriglobales bacterium | reverse complement strand
AACACGGCCGTCCCCTTGCCGGTGGCGCCCTTCGGCGCCCAGGGGCTGGGCTCGTGCTTCTCGCTTGAACTCCAGGTGCCAACGAACGTCTTGCTGAGCTTCTGCATTTCCGGCGAGGGCTTGCTCATGGACATGCTCATCTGGCCTTCGGCCTTCTTCTCCGTGGGCTTGCCCGTATCCTTGCCGGAAGCCTTGGGTTTGTCCTGCGCTGCGGCTACGACACAGAGCCCCAGCATCAGGCACGTTGCCATCCTCTTCATGTTGCCTCCCTATGTGGTTTCACTTCTGGGTTTGTTCTGGGCCGGGATTTGCTTCAAAGGAGAGCGGGAGCACTATAGACGATTGGCACGCGCCGTCAACCCCCGCGGACCCGAAAAGTGAACGCGGCGGTTTGCCATCTATAATCTCGACCATGTCCGCCGTCCACGACAGGCAGCGCAAGATCGAGGCGCTGCGCGAAAAGATCCGCCATCACGAATATCTCTACTATGTGGCCGACCAGCCAGAGATCTCCGACGCCGACTTCGACCGGCTGATGCAGCAGCTCAAGCAGCTCGAAGCCGAGCACCCCGGGCTGGTTACGCCGGATTCGCCCACGCAGCGTGTCGGCGGCAAGCCTCGCGAAGGTTTCGTCAAGGTACCGCACTCCAGCCTCATGCTCTCGCTCGATAACACCTACAACGAACAGGAGCTGCGTGACTGGGAGCGCCGGGTGCGCGAGCTCTCCGGGCGGAGCGATGTCGGCTATGTTTGCGAACTCAAGCTGGACGGCCTCTCCATGGCCCTGCGCTACGCCCGTGACGAACATGGAGGATCGAAAATCGTCCTCGGCATTACCCGTGGCGACGGCTCGGTGGGCGAAGACGTCACGCCCAATGTGAAGACCATCCGTTCTGTTCCACTCTCCATCCCGGCGGCCACCCTGAAAAAGGCCGGCCTGCCACAGGAATTCGAGGTGCGCGGTGAAGTCGTGATGCCCCTCAAGGCTTTCGAGCGTATGAACGAAGAACGCGAGCGGCAGGGCCTGGCGAAGTTCGCCAACCCTCGCAATGCCGGCGCCGGCGCGGTGCGCGTGCTCGATCCCAACATCACCGCCCAGCGGCGGCTCGATTTCTACTCCTACTTCCTGCTGGTGGACGGCCGCACATACTTCGACCGCCAAGCTGAGGCACTCGAAGCCTTGCACACCGCCGGGTTCAAGGTGAATCCCAACCGGCGTCTGGCGAAGAACATCGACGACGTCTGGCGCTTCATCGCGTCCTGGGAAGAGAAGCGCGACAGCCTCGGCTACGAGATCGACGGCGTGGTCATCAAGGTGAACGAGACGCGGCTGTGGCGCGAGCTGGGCTTCACCGGCAAAGCGCCGCGCTGGGCCATCGCCTACAAGTACGCGGCGCGCTCGGGCGTCACCCAGATCGAGGACATACAGGTGCAGGTCGGGCGCACCGGCAAACTCACGCCGGTGGCGCACCTGAAGCCGGTGCCCATCGGCGGCACCACCGTCAGCCGCGCCACCCTCCACAACATGGACGAGATCGAGCGCCTGGGCGTGCGCATCGGCGACTGGGTGACGGTCGAGCGAGGCGGCGACGTAATCCCCAAGGTGGCCGCCGTGGTCGAGGACAAAGGCCATCCTCGCGGCACGCAGCATTTTCACATGCCGGAACGCTGCCCGGAGTGCGGTGGGCACGTGGTTCGCGTGGAAGGCGAGGCCGACCACCGCTGCGTGAACGCCAACTGCCCGGCCAAGCTGCGCGAGTCCATCCTGCACTTCGCCTCACGCTCGGTGATGAACATCGAGGGCATGGGCGACGCGCTCGTCAACCAGCTCTGCGATCGCGGGCTCGTCAAAAACGTCGCGGACATCTACCGGCTGACGAAGCCGCAGCTCATGGACCTCGAGCGCATGGGCGACAAGTCGGCGCAGAACGTGCTCGACGAGATCGAGGCTTCGAAAAGGCTGCCGCTCGAGCGCGTGATCTACGGCCTCGGCATCCGCTTCGTCGGCGAGCGCACCGCGCAGTTCCTGGCCGAGCACTTCGGCTCCGTGGACGACCTTATTGAAGCGGCTACTTTGAAGGACGAAGCCGCCAGCGTCACCAAACTGGAGGAAGTAGAAGAGGTGGGGCCGCGGATCGCCGAGAGCATCCGCGAATTCTTCGAGGAACCGCGCAACCGCAAGCTGGTGGAAGACCTGCGCAAGGCGGGCCTTACGTTTAAGGGCAAGAAGAAAGAGCGCGGCACCAGGCTCGCCGGCCAGACTTTCGTGCTGACGGGAACTCTGGCACGCTATTCGCGCGAGGAAGCCAAGAAGATGATCGAAGATGCGGGCGGACGCGTCTCCGGCTCCGTCAGCAAGAAGACCGAGTACGTGGTCGCCGGCGCTGACCCCGGTTCGAAGATCGACAAAGCACGTGAGCTGGGAGTGAAGGTGATCGGCGAAAAAGAAATGGAAGCTCTGCTCGGAAAGCAGAGCTGAGGACAGAGGTGTTCGGGGGAAGCTATCTGGCAACAATCAAGCGCTGGTCGAGGTCTCACGCCGGCCCGGCGCGCTTCCTTCGAACATGAAGCTCCTTTTGGACTTCGGCCACCACCGCTCCCGATTCGTCCTTAACCTCGACGGTGAAGAGCCGGTCGATTTTTTCCTGGGATTTCAGCGCTTCCCGGATTTCCTTGATTTGCCCATCGGACAACCGGAACCCCGCGGATACAACGCCTCGGCCGGGCTTCTTGAAACGAATCATGGCCGACTTGTCCCACACAATGTATTCCCGGCCTAAGTTCTCAATCAGCATCAGCATATAAAACGGGTCGGTCATCGAATACAGCGACCCGCCGTAATGAGTGCCAACGTAATTCGAGTTCCATCGTCGGAGCTTCATCTCGACATCAATCTCTTTCCAGTCGGACTGGAGCCGCTTCACGCGGATTCCAGCACCCAGGAACGGTGGCCACAAGTTCATGAGGGTGCGCATGTAGCGCTTGAGAGCGTTCTTCAAACCGTGCTCCTGTTGTCTGTGCTGGATGATTTTACTGCCGGCGAATCGCTGATTGGCAGGAACGGGGCTTGCCGCTGATGACGCCGAGATGAAGACTGATCGCCGCTTCTGTCGCGGGCGGTCAAGGCGGCAGGGAGGCTCGGAGAAAGCTGTCTACCCGATCTCCAGGTAGCTGTCGATCCAGTACTTCACTTGCAGGCGGCGTTCGTCGGTAGGATCGAAGCGGATCCCGATCATGTTCGCAGCTTCGCGCCTCCAGCACACGCTGGCGCGTGAGACCACCACTTTGCCGTTGGGCGGCAGGCTGAAAGTGACCTCGACGGGCTGCTCCTTGGCCATGCGCATGTCAGTCTTGAGCGACAGGCCGCCGGCGCTGATTTCCACGCTATTGGCGCGAAAGTTGTTTGCGCCGCAGTCGACTTTCACTTCAGTGACTACCGGCAAGCGCACGTAGCGCCGCAGCTCATGCACCACCAGCAAATGGGTCGAACGCACCACCTTCAGCGCCGTCTGCCGCTCCACCGGTTGATTGATTACGGCGTTGATGCCGAACCTGGAGAAGCGCAGCGCTTCCTGGGTGTCGCGCGAAATGCCGTAGATGACGATGCGCGAGTTGGAGGCGGAGTTGCGAGCAGCATCCAGCACGCTCTCCGCATCCGATTGGCCGAGATGCACCACGCAAGCTTCGAACTTTTCCTTCTGCAGGCGCTTTGCTGCGTCGCCATTACTGCTTACGGTCTTGATGTTGAACTGCTTGAAGCAGTCTCGCAGCACTGCGCTGGAAGGATCATCGAGTCCCGCGAGCAGGACGCGGGCAACGATCTTTCTGGGGAGGAACGGTACGGGAGGGGAGATCGGGGGTGAAACAACCTTTGCCATTGGGTATCAGTCCGTTTTCATTGTGCGTTGCGTACGCCCGTCCTGCAACTCTCTTTGGTAACCGTTTGGACAGCGCTGCGCGGGAAACCGCCGTAGCACTTTGGGTCGGAGCGGCTGCTCGCGGACCGCGTGCGGCTGCGATCAAGAGGTGCGGCGCAACATCTGCGCCGTGACGACACAGTTGCGGCCGCTTTGTTTGGCCGCGTAGAGCGCCTCGTCGGCGGATTGGACCAGCTGGTCGCGCGTGTTTCCTTCAGCAGGGAACTCGGCCACCCCGGCGCTGACGGTCACCGGGCGCTCCACGCCGGGGAAATGCCAGCTTTCCATTACCCGCCGCAGCTTGTCGGAAACGGCCGCCGCGCCCTCCACACCGGTCTCGGGCGTGATGATGGCGAACTCCTCTCCGCCGTAGCGGCTTACTACGTCGCTCCTGCGCAGTTGTTGCGCCAGGATAGCAGCGACCTGGCGCAGGACTTCGTCGCCTACGAGGTGGCCGAAGTCATCGTTGAGCTGCTTGAAATGGTCGATGTCCAGAATGATCACCGAAAAGGTAAGCCCGTGGCGGGCGCTGCGGGCGATTTCCTCGGCGATGCGCAGCTCGAAATAACGGCGGTTGAAGATACCAGTTACTCCGTCTACGTAAGCCATTTGCCGGACGCGCTCGAAGTGGCGCGCGTTCTGAATGGCGGTGGCGCAGATATCGCTGACGGATTCCAGCGCGCCCAGGTCTTCGGGCGCGAAGGCATCGCAGGATGCGCTCTCCAGCAGCAACGCGCCCAGCACCTGCCCAAACGAAACCAGCGGCAGGCACACCGCCGACGCCGTCTCCCGGAACCCGGACCGGTGTCCCGGGGTCTGCCGCACGTCCTTCTCCACCAGGGCCTTGCGCGAGGCGATGGCGCGGGCCAGCAGGCCCTCGCCCGGCGGCAGTTCGTCACCGACCTTCAGCAGCGGCGTCAGCCGGCCCTGGTGCGCGCGCAGCACCAGCCGGTCGTCTTCGAACAGCAGCACACTGGCGTGATCCCCGCCGAACGACTCCAGCACCAGCGAACAAACCTGCTGCAGCAGCTCGGAGATCTCCAGCACCGCCGTGGTTTGCCTGGCGATGGTGTTGATGGCCTCTAGCTGGGCCCGGCGGCGCTGTTCGAGTGAATAAAGGCGCGCATTCGACAGTGCGATGGAGGCTTGTGTCGAGAGCAGCCGCAACAGTTCCCGTGTTTCCTCATCGAAGAAGTCCAGCTTCTCGCTCTGGCAGTCCAGCACGCCCACAACTTCTTCCCGCACCATCAGCGGGATGGCCACTTCTGAGCGGGTGGAAGCCATCGAGGGGATATAGCGTGGATCCTGGCTGACGTCGGGCGCGTACACCGGCCTCTTGGATCGGGCGGCCGCTCCGGTAAGGCCACTGTCGAGGGGCACACGAATGGTCTCGTCAGCCGCCTCCCATCCGAATGCCGTCTTCAGATACAGTTCCTGCGTCTTTGGATCCAGCAGCAGGATGGCGCCTTTGCTGAGGTGGAACACGTCCCGAACGATGCCCAGGATGCGGCTTAGCACCTCGTTCAGATCGAAAGTTGAAAGCAGCGCCTGGCTGGCATCGTAGAGGATCGCGATTCTTTGCATTCTCTTGCTAAGCGCTTTGTGGCCGGCCCGCGAGCGGAGAACGCTTCATTCTAGCGCCGGAAGAGCCGGGGCCGGTGCGGGAATTCGCCGGACTGGGGTTACCAAAGAAATCACCTGCCGCCGCGGCGCCAGGCGAAGTTCACCAACAGGAACGCTACCGTACACAGGCAGCAATCCACCAGCAGCCCAAGATCGAACCGGAAGGGTACATGCCGTGCCGAGAGGGGCAGCTTGGGCATCAGTGTAAAGTACACTAGGTTCCCCAGCAGCACCGCCAGCAGCGCTTTGCCCCATCTTCCCACGCCACGATCCCTTCATCCAGCATACGACTTGCAACTTGCAACCTGAAACCTGAAACTGGATTCAATGCTCGAACTCCATACCCCGGCGCAGTACGTCAAGGGGATCGGCCCGCGGCTGGCGGAGATCCTGGCCGGCAAGGGCATCCACACGGTCGAAGACCTGCTCTACTATCTGCCCTTCCGCTACGAAGACCGCATCAACCCGCGCCGAATCGCCGAGCTGCGTCCGGGCGAGATGGCCACCATCATCGCGGAGGTGCGCGGCGCCGGCCTGTTCCGCACCCCCCGGCGCGGCATCGAGATATTCCAGATGACCGCCGGGCAGGGCCGCGACTCGATCACCTGCCTGTGGTTCAACGCCGCTTATCTCAAGGGTAAGTTCAAGCCCGGACAGACGGTCGCTCTCTATGGCAGGGTGGAGGAACCACGCAGCGGGCGGAATCGCATCCAGCTCATGCAGCCGCAGTTTGAAATTCTTTCCGACCCGATCGAGGAAGCCCAGGAGAAATCCCCCGAGGAGCTGGCGGCGGAGTCGCTCGAGATCGGGCGCATTGTGCCTATTTACGAATCCGCTGCCTACGGCCGGCTGAGCCCGCGCTGGTTTCGCCGCGTCGTCCATCGCGCGCTCGAAGACCTCACGCCCGACCTGCCGGACGGCATTCCGCGCGGCATTCGCCAGCGCCTCGACCTCATGTCCCGCCGCGAAGCCTTTCGCCTCGCCCATTTTCCCGAGCCGGGAACGCGGTTCGAAGACCTGCAGAACGCGAGCACGCCGGCGCACCGCCGCCTTATCTTCGAGGAACTGTTCTTCCTGGAACTCGGACTGGAACTGAAGCGTCGCAATGTGCGCGGACAGCCCGGCATCTCGTTCGCTATCACCGACGGCGTGCGCGAGGCGCTCAAGCGCGTGCTGCCCTTCCATCCCACGGCCGCGCAGAAGCGGGTGCTGAAGGAGATCGCCGACGACATGCAGCGCCCCTCACCCATGCGGCGCCTGCTGCAGGGTGACGTCGGCTCGGGCAAAACTATCGTCGCGCTCGAAGCCGCCATCATCGCCATCGAAAACGGCTATCAGGCCGCGCTCATGGCACCCACCGAGATCCTGGCTACGCAACACTATCTCTCGGCCCGACGCCTGCTCGAGCCCACCGGCTATCGCATCGCGCTGCTCACCGGCTCGCTCGACGACGAACAGAAGCGCAATACCCGCCGCCACATCGCCCGCGGCGATGTGCAACTCGTGAT
>DATKLD010000113.1:0-5065 GCA_035542595.1 Terriglobales bacterium | reverse complement strand
GTGCATTCTCTTCATTCTGCTGGTTCCCTTGGCCGGAGCCGGACTCGCGTTCATTAATACCGGCCTGGGACGCTCGCGCAGTGCAGCCCACGCCATGCTGGTTTCGCTGTGCGCAGTTGCGGTCGCCGCGCTGGTGTACTTTGCCTGCGGCTTTGCCTGGCAGGGGTACATCGGGCGGCCGGCGCACGTTCTCACCATCGCGGGAAAAGCATGGGACTGGATCGCGAGGGAACCGCTTTTCTTCCGCGGTTTGCGACTCGACGGTTCTCCGGATTCGCTGGCGGCCTGGCTGCAAATGCTCAGCGTCGGGCTGGCGGCATTGATCCCACTGGGCAGTGGCGCCGACCGCTGGCGACTGCCTGCGATCTGTGCCTCCACGGCACTGCTGGCTGGCGGTACTTATCCGTTATTTGCCCACTGGGTTTGGGGAGGCGGATGGCTGGCGCAACTCGGCGCCAATTATGGGCTGGGTCGCGGGTTCGTGGATGCCGGAGGCTCTAGTTCGATCCACTCCGTCGGAGGCTTGACTGCCTTGTCGATTGCATGGATTCTCGGTCCGCGCCACGGCAAGTACTCACGGGACGGCATGCCGGCAGCAATTCCCGGGCATAACGCCGTGCTGGTGCTTCTCGGGTGCGCACTGGCCGTGGTGGGATGGTTGGGGTTGAATTGCGCCGGCGCCGTCCTGTTCACCGGACTTACCGCTGACGGATTGGTGTTGGTCGGAGTCAATACCACGCTTTCCGCGGCGGTGGCGGCTCTCGCGGCCGTAATGATCACTCGCATGCGCTTCGGCAAGCCCGACGCCTCGCTGGTGGCCAACGGCTGGGTGGGCGGCCTCGTGGCTAGCAGTGCCGCTTGTACCTCGGTTACGCCGGCGGCAGCCCTGGTGATCGGTCTGGTTGCTGGTGTTCTGGTTCCGCTGTCCGTTGAGATGCTTGAAGTGCGGCTGTCCCTTGATGATCCTGCCGGAGCAGTTTCGGTACACGCAGTCGGAGGCATTTGGGGCATGCTGGCGGTTGGGCTATTCGCGCATTTTCCCGAGCCGGCGCGAGGTCAGTGGCTCGCGCAAGTGGTCGGAATTGCGACTTTGCTCGGCTTCGTGCTCCCGCTGACTTACGGCTTGAACTGGCTTTTGAATAGGTTTGTGCGGCAACGTGTTCCTTTGGAAGGCGAGCGGCTGGGAATGGATGTCTATGAGCTGGGGGCCACGGCGTACCCGGAATTCGTCACCCACACCGAGGATTTCATGCCGCGGTAAGCCTTGGTCGCCGCTGAAAAGCGCCAAAGAGTCACTTCCGTGGCGATCACGTGTCAGGGCACGAGTTTACTGGTGCCACCACATGTCCCTATGATCCGGGCTTTAGCCCCGGATGAAGCTCGTGGCTTCCACATATCAGGGGCCAAAGCCCATTGTCTTCTTTGCTTCGTCGGCACGACTGAAGGTCGTGCCCTGACACGTGTTGCCGCACGAAACGTTACGAGTGACTCAACTGAAGTCTGCTCTGGCACGCAATCATCCACGAAGCAGTCTCCACACCGTTAGTGTTTCGCCAGCAGAAGCAGCAACCCGAAAATCACGATGGGGATCAGCGCCAGCATCAGATAAAACAGGATTCTTCTCGCCCACGGCGTGCGGCGCCGCTTCCAGTCGTGCAACTCGGGACGGTCGGATACTCCCACCTGCTCCGGCTGCCGGAGATCGTTGGCAAACTCGCGGGCGCTGGCGTAGCGGTTCCGCGGTTCCCGTTCCAGGGCGCGGTAGATGATCTCCTGTAGCTGAGGAGAGATGGCGGGATCGATTTCGCGCGGCGGCACCGGGTTATTCAGCAAACGGTCGTTCATGATGACGAAGGCATTGGGCCCGGTGAACGGCACTTTCCCTGTCAGCATCTCGTACAGCATCACTCCCAGCGCGTAAATGTCGCTGCGCGCATCGCCGCGCTTGCCGCGGACCTGCTCAGGAGAGATGTAATCCGGCGTTCCCATGGTGTTCGACAGCTTGGTGAAGGTGATGCGCCGCGACCCCACGTTGGCGGCGATGCCAAAATCAATGAGCTTGATCCGGTCCTGGGCGTCAACCATGATGTTTTCCGGTTTCAGGTCGCGATGCACAACGCCCTTGCTGTGGATGTACTCCAGCGCATCGCAGATGGCGAGCGCGATGTGCATGGCGCGCTCGACGGGAAACTTGCGCTGCTCGTTCAGGATTTGCCGCAGCAGCCGCCCGTCCACCCACTCCATCACCATGTAGACCTGGCTGCGATCACCGTCGGTGAACACCTTCATCACGCCGGGGTGGTCGAGCTTGGCGCCGATCTCCTGCTCGCGCTGGAAACGCTCGAAGAAAACCGGATCACTTTCCATCTCGGGATGGGGAACCTTGATCGCGACTTGGCGGCCGCTGAGGAGATCGGTGGCGCGGAAGATAGAGGCCATACCGCTGCGGGCAACCAGGGCTTCGATGCGGTAGTGATCGAGTTGGTCCCCGGGATGGAGGGGTGTCATTTGGCAGCGCCAGTCAGCGGCGGAGGCCGCAGCGACCGGGTCCGACATCAACGAAGCTTGTAGGGTCGCCCGCGGTACATGCCCACGCGTTCGACGCCTCGAACGCGGATTAGCTGCAGGCTGATATTATCACTGCCGTCGCGTTGCTTGGCAATCGCCACCAGTTCCTCTGCCGCCGCTTGCAAGTCGGCACGGCGGTCTACGACCTGCGCCATGTCCGAGCCCGACACCGAGCCATGCAGCCCGTCGGAGCAAAGCAGGAGAATATCCCCGGCAACAAGCAGATGTTCGCTGGTGTCAACAGCCACGAAGAGATCGTTGCCCAGGGAGCGGCTGAGGAGGTGGCGATTCGTTGTCGAGGCCAAGCCGATTCGTGCCTGCTCGGCGGCGACGGTGTGGTCGCGCGTCAGCAGCCTGGCGCGACTGCGCCGGATAAGATAACAGCGCGAGTCTCCCACGTGGGCCACGACTACGCGATCAAAGCGCAGAGCACACGCCACGATCGTGGTTGCCATAGCTACGCGGGCGGGAGCAGCCGCGTGCCCGGTCTCGTAAACATGTGTATTGGCAGCCTGGATGAGACGTTTCAGCAAGCTGGCCAAGGGTTCGTCTTTCGGCGCTGCCCGAAAGCCCGCGACCAGTTCTTCGACTGCGGACCTGGACGCTACCTGGCCCTGTTCCTGTCCTCCCACCCCATCCGCAAGCGCGAACAACCAGCCATGGGTGCGCGCCTGCTCCGGCGTGGCCGGAAGCGAGGAACCAAGGTAATCCTCGTTGTTTTCGCGCACGCATCCCTGGTCGGAGAGGTGCGCGAACTCGATCTCCAGCAAGGCATTGTGCGACGAACGGTGCATGCCGGCATCGGCGCCGGCTCTCCATAAGAGCGGCCCTTGAGAATACCTTAACATTTATACCCTGAAGGGCGGGCGGGCTTGGCGCCCGCCCGTTGCCACTATCAGATCATGCCCACCGAGGTACGGTTTGCCACCAGCGTGGTACGCCCCGAGCTCTTGCTGGCGCGGATGAAGTAGATCCCGCCGTAGATCGCCCAGACCAAGGCGATTCCCAATGCCAGCAGTGGTTCCATCTTGGTGCCGTATCCCATGAACGGCCCGACGAGATAGAAGATCATGCAGGCCAAGTTGGCGAGCAATCCGAACAGCGGGATCAAGACGTGCCGCATGACACTGAATTTGGGATGGCCGTGGTAGCCGACCATGCAGACCACACAACTAAGGGCATACAGCAGGAAAGTGCCGAAGTTGGAAGCCAGCGTGACCGTCAGCAGTGAATTGGGCAGAGCCGCCATCTTGTCGTGAGTGGTGTAGCCGAAGCTGGACCAGAAGCCCTGCGGCAAGGCTTTGATGGCCGCATCAGCGGGGGCGCCGGCGTCGCCGAAGGCCATGACCACGCCGATGCAACCGATCACCGCAGAAATCGCAGCCAGGGTCCAAATGGCGCGGTGCGGAGTGAGTTTTTTTCCATGCAGGAGCCCGAAGTGCTCCGGCACTTCCTGGTCTTTGCCCATGGCGTAGGTGACGCGCGCTCCCGTGTTCATGCAGGAGAGCGTGGTGCCGACGATGGCGAGGAACACGGTGAAGGCCTCCACCAGCATAAAGATCCGCCCGCGACCGGCGCCGAAGAGCGCATCACCGACGACGATCATCATGTCGCCGATGGGCGCCGCCGAGCCCGCCGCGCTTTGCATGGAGTACCCGCTGTTGAGGAAATAGTTGGCCGCAAAATATTCGATCAGGTAACAAAAGGCCCCCTGAACCAGCAGCGAGAGAACCACCGCAATGGGTATATCGCGTTTGGGATTCTGCGCCTCGCCGCCCAGCGCAGTACACGACTCAAATCCCACCAGGATCAGAATGGCGACCGTGGCCTGAACGAAGACCCAGCCCCAATTGTGGGCCTTGAATACTGAGGAAACACTGGGATGAGAGAGGAAGGCGCCGCTGGCGTCTTTCTCGGCATAGCTGATGTGGAACGGCACCGGCTTACCAGCGCTGTCCAGCACAGGCTGGGGAATACCATCGGCATTGCGCACAATGGTTTCCGTCTCCTTGCCATCGACCATCGTTTTTTGGGTCGCGAACTCATAGGTGTATGCCGCGCCCGAGGTCGAATCGAACTGATAGGCGACGCTACCCGGAGGATGGTTCATGCGGTAACCGAACGCGACCACCGAGAACACCAGCAGCGCCGTTATCTGAATGACGTTAATGGCGATGGCGACAGACGTCGACCCGGTCACGCCCCGGTAGGCGATGTAAGCCACCGCAAAAGAGAACACAACGCAGACGGCCATCATGAACATCGGTCCGGGGTTAGAGGCATTCATGAAGTTTGGCCAAAGCGTGCCGGCCAAATATCCACACAGGATGCCCATCACCGCGACCATGACGCCGGGATAGATCCAGTAGTAAAGGTGCGAGCCCCAGCCAATGATGAACTTGGCCAGACGAGCAAAGCGCCAGACCTTTTCATGGTTCAGGAAGGACTGTTCGGCGAAGTAGTAGGAACTGCCCGGTCCGGGATACAGCTTCGACAG
>DATKLD010000112.1:0-3322 GCA_035542595.1 Terriglobales bacterium | reverse complement strand
GGAATTCGGGGGCTGGGCCGGACAAAGGCGCCCGACGCTTAGGGCCTCAGAACCCTAGATAGTGCCGTTCCCGCGCTGGCGGCGGCCTCCAAGGTCCGTGCGATCTGGCGCGACGGTCTCTGGAGGCCGCGAGAGCGACGTTGGACCGGCGAGTGCGCCCGCGGGCGCAAGCTCGCGGTTGGAGTCCGAACGCTGTCGCTAGCCGCCAAAAAGCGGCTCGAGAGGGTGTCTCGACGGTCCAGGCGGCCGTTGGGCACGAACCGGACGAGAAATCGTCCAGAGAGCGCTTTTTCTGCCTTACTGGACGCACGCGCTGGCGTCCCTGGCTCGCGCGGTATCTTGCAGCTGAACGCTGATACCGCTGTCCCAGGAACGCACCAATAACAGTGTGCCACCGTTTTCCGGAACCCTTGCTCTAATAGGGTCGGCGCCAGCAGGCGCCGGCAATGGCCAGGAAGGCACTCGCGTTCGAAGAATTCCAGGCACGGTTTCTAAGTGAGGTGGCCTGCGCAGATCATAAATCGAGGCCGGCGAGTAATGCTGCGTCGATGTCGGACTTGGAGGTCTTAGTGCACGGAAGCCAGACATAGAGCTACTTCCGAGAAGTGCCACAAGCTGCCGCGCGCGATCAGCTAGTGATTACTCCGGCAGCCCTGCTTGACGGCAATATCGGGGCACGTAGCATGAAGCCCTGGGCGGGGAGCGATCTCATGAGCGAAGTCACGACAAGTGCCTCAGTGCGCCAGCGTTGGCGAGGCTTAGTAGCCGTGATTGCGAGCATCACGATCGTTGGCGTTATGCAAAGCGCGGTTGCGCCGCTGCTCTCGCTCAGTCTCGAGCGAAGAGCAGTCGATTCGTTTTGGAATGGTCTGCTGGTGGCGATGCCTCCGCTCGCGACCTTGGCGTTCGGCGCCTTAACGCCGCCGCTAATCCGGCGGATTGGTGCCGCGAGCTCCATCTACATCAGTTCCGGAATCAGCTTGATTGCGCTTCTGCTGTTTCCTGTGCTCGACGGGCTTGCCGCCTGGTTCCTGCTTCGATTCGCGATGGGTGTGGGCCTGGGCATAGTATGGGTTGTCAGCGAAGCATGGGTCAACGCGCTCGCTCCCGAGAAGAATCGAGGGACGGTGATGGGTGTGTACGTGTCCGTGCTATGCGTCGGCCTTGCGACGGGTCCGCTCCTTCTCAGTCTGATCGGAAGCGCCGGCGCGCTGCCCTTCATCGCAAGCGCGGCCATCCTGGCAGCGGCCTTGCTGCCGATCCCTTTTGCGAGCGGCAGCGGCGGGGCGCCCTCGTTTCACCAGCGCGCGGCCATGCCACTGATGCAGGCAATGCGCCACGCCCCTGCGATCATGATCGCCGCTCTGCTAAATGGCGGTATCTGGACCATCCAATTGGCGCTGTTGCCCGTCTATGGCGTGCGTGTGGGCTTGCCGGAAGGGCAGGCGCTGTCCCTGCTCACGGCCTACATTTTCGGCAACGTTGTCCTGCAGCTGCCAATCGGGCGGCTGCTTGACCGATGGAGCGGACACCGCGTGTTGTTGCTCTGCGGAGCAATCCAGTTTTTCGGCGCCGTCGCCTTTCCGGTGATCGTGCATGGTGGCCCGCTGGCATGGCTTTTCCTGCTCGGTTGGGGCGGATTCCTCGGTGGTCTCTACACAACGGAGCTGACCATGCTTGGCCGCGCCTTCGGGGTCGACCAGTTGTCTGGCGCGAGCACGGCCTTCACGATGGCCTTTAACATCGGCGCTCTCTCCGGCCCCGTCGTCGCGGGTGCAGCCATGCACATCTGGGATCCGCATGGTATGCTCGTCGTGATCGGAAGCGCAGGCGCCGGCGTGGCCCTGATGGCCGCTCGCATCAACCAACGCACGACAGCGTAGCCAGACAAGCATTTGCACTGAATCAACCACCGGCGGATGATTGTCCGCTGTGGGTCAAACTGGGACGATCGCGCCACGTTCGCGGGAGATCAGCTCATCCACAATCACCGGAAGTGCCTGAGACCGTTGCCCGCTTTGCCTCTGCGAGCGGACGTTTCCTGTTAGCGTCGGTTGGGCTGAGAAGTGCCAAATCCAGACCTAGGCCGCTTCCCGCGTCAGGGCTATTGTCGAAGGCCTCTGAGGTCCGCAAATTGGCTGCTGGGTCGATGAAATGACGCGAGGGAAACAGGTCGAATTGATCGATGAGATCGCCGAGGAGGCGTTTGCCATCCTTGGTACTGGGCAGCAGGTTGCGCCGTTCTCGTTGCGCTATCCCGCGCTCGATTTAGCGACCGCTTACAAGGTCGCCGCGCAGGTTCGCGACATGCGCGGGGCGCGCGGTGAGAATGCGATCGGTCGTAAGATTGGCTTCACGAATCGTGCTGTTTGGGGTGGATATGGTATCTTGGCGCCGATCTGGAATTACATGTTCGACAGCACGGTCAAGGATCTGACAGCAGCCAATGAGACGTTTGCCTTAGTGGACCTCCCAGAACCACGCATTGAGCCGGAGATCGTGCTCCATCTCACAAGCGCGCCCCATGCAGGCATGACCGAGCGCGAACTGTTCGACTGTATCGATTGGGTCGCCCACTGCTTCGAAATCGTGCATTCGATATTTCCGGGCTGGGCATTCAAGGCTGCAGATGCTGTGGCAGCCTATGGCGTCCATAGCGCACTTTTGCTCGGCGACAGGCACGAGATCTCGCGTAAGCCGGCGCAGTGGGCGGAGGCGCTTTCTAGCTTTACAGTTGAGTTGGTAGGCGACGACGGCACCAGCAGGCCCGGCCATGCGCAGAATGTGCTCGGTGGACCTCTGAAGGCGCTGCAGTTTCTTGTAGAGGAGCTTGCTCGCTATCCAGCGAGCGAGCCCCTTCGCCCTGGAGAGCTCGTGACTACCGGCACGTTGACCGAGGCAATGCCCGTCGGGATCGGCCAGACGTGGTCGACGCAACTCAGCGGAATAGACATACAAGGGCTGCGGCTACGCTTTCGTTGATCCCAACAATGGTCGGCTACGGGTCATGAACGGACGTTCGCCTTCCGTCGCTGTGGCATGGATTCTCCTGCCCGTCATGGCTAAACTCCTGGCCGAAGGGGCGCGCCGGTGGATCGAAAGCTCGCTGCCATTCTTGCCGCCGATGTGGTCGGCTACAGCCGCCTGATGGAGGCGGACGAGGCGGGCACCTATGCCGCGCTCAGGGCGCGGCGCAAGACGGTGCTCGAGCCGCTGGTCAAGAAGCACAAGGGCCGCATCGTCAAGCTGATGGGTGACGGTGTGCTGATCGAGTTTGGCAGCGCCGTGAATGCGGTGCAGTGCGCGACCGAGCTGCAGCACG
>DATKLD010000111.1:0-5682 GCA_035542595.1 Terriglobales bacterium | reverse complement strand
GTCCGGGGCCGCGAACTCATAAGCCAGCCACTGCGCCCCTCCCGGCTGAATGCTGACTGCTGTCGGCTGAAAGCCACCAGCTAAGACCTGCCTTGGTACGCCGACCCCACCTGAATGTTACGGAAGCGGGCCGGAGCCGCCCCATGTCCCGTCCCCATCACTTGCTGCGGCTGGCCCTTACCGCAGTGTGGAACTCCCCAGAGCACCCACTCATCGCGCGAGCAGATTGCATCCATCGAGTTCCAGAACTCGGTCGTGATCCCTGAGTACGAGGGATTCTTCAGCATGCGGACCCGCTTGCCGTTCTTGATCTCCCATCCAATTTCGCAGCCAAACTGGAAATTGTAGCGCTTGTCGTCGATCGACCAGGAGCGGTTGGTCTGCATAAAGATGCCATAATCCGTCGAAGCCAGGAGCTCCTCGAATGTCAGCGGCTTGGCGCCCGGCAGGATGCTGATGTTGGTCATGCGGATGAGCGGGATGCGGTTCCAGCCCTCGGCGCGCATGGTGCCGTTAGAGCGGCTTTCACCGATTGCGGGCGCGGTGTCTCGCGAGGACAGGTAGCCGGTAAACAGGCCATTGGTGATGATGGGCGTGCACTGCGCGGGAACGCCTTCGTCGTCGTACTTGAATGTTCCCAGGCCGGGGCCGTGCTCGATCGTCGCATCGGCGACCACATTCACCAGGTCGCTGCCGTAGCGCAGGTGGCGCAGTTTGTCGGTGGTGAGGAACGAAGTCCCGGCAAAATTGGCCTCCATGCCCAGGACGCGGTCGAGTTCGATTGGGTGGCCGATGGATTCATGTACCTGCAGCCCGAGCTGTGAGGAATCCAGGATGATGTCGAAAACGCCTTCCGGGCACTGGTCAGCCTTGTGCAGCGCAACCGCTTCTTCCGCGATGCGGCGCGCGTTCTCTACCAGCTTCAGTTCCTCCACCAGCTCATATCCCCTGTTCTGGTATTGCCCGCCGAAAGAATTGGGATAGGAACGCTTATGGATCTCCGTCCCCGCGAACGAGTACGCGGAGTAGCCGGCGCCGGTGATGAACTTGGTCTGATGGATGTCCGAGCCGAGAGAGGAGTAGAACCACTGCTCGTAACGACGGAAGCTGAGCAGCGCCTCGGCCAGTGTGACGCCTTCGACGGCACGCAGCTCGGAATCGACCTTCAGCAGGAGTTCGATGTTATCGGCGATCGAGGAGGTGAAGGGGTCGACCTTGTAGGGCGTGGTCCACTCGTCCACATAGCCCTTCTCGGGCGCGAGCTGAAGCTCGTGCTGCTTGACCTGCGCGGAAGCGCGCGCCACATCGACGGCGCGTGCGGCGGTGGCCTCGACCGAGGCGCGGGCAAGGTCCTGCGTGGCGGCGAAGCCCCAGGCCCCGTCTGCAATGACGCGAATACCTACGCCTAGCGATTCCGAGTTTGACGCGTGCCCGACCTTGCCGTTCTTGGTGGCAATCGTGCGAGCGCGCTCATCCACCACGCGCAAATCGCAGTAGCTCGCGCCGCGGCCCTGCGCCGTGTTCAGGATCCAGGAAGCGATGTCCTTCATGCTGGCGGTGTCCGGCCTTTCCAACTCCCCGTGCTCCGGGGTGCAAACCAAGGATAATAAACGCTGAAAGGGATTCTGTGTGGCTGGCAAATGGGAGTTTTCCACAGCCAAAAAGACTACCGACGTAGCGCCGGCCTCTGGCCGGCTGTCCGCGAGGGCGTCCGCGCCCTCGCGCCTGTGGGCGAGACGCCCACGGGGACAGCCGCCGAGACGGCGGCGCTACAAGCCTCACGGCACCACGATCGAGATCCCCCTGTTCCCCTTACCCAGATCGCGGTCCTGCTTGAGTTCCCGATGCTTTTGGATCAGCCGCCAGGATGTCTCGTCGGAGATGCGCCAGTCCTCCCCGGCGATGAAGGCTGCGATGTCTCCGTCCTGTGCCATGCGCGCCAGCATTCCCTGGATGGCAATTCGCAATTCGCCGCCGACGCCGTGCGAACCATAGCCGTGGATCACCTTCACTGCCGCGAAGCCCTGCGCGCGGGCCATTCGCAACTGGTCGAGCAGGCGGGAACTCGCCGACGCGGCCGACGGGCGTCCTTCCTCCAGGTTGATGGTCTTCATGGCTGGCAATGGCTGCTCAGGTCGGCTGCGTGCGGAACGACGCAGCAGCAGCAAGTTCGTCGGGAAACACTTCGAACACGACCATGAGCTTGGTGATGGTGAGCGCATCGCGGATGTGCTTAGTCAGGCCGCAAAGTTTGAGGCTCCCGCCAGCTCTTCGGGAGGAAGTGAATATCTCGATAAGGGCGCCCATCCCGTGGCTATCCAGGAAGGTCAGATCGCGCAGGTTCAGCACGATATTCGGGTTGGTGTGCAGCAGGCCCTTCACCTGTTCGCGTAGAAGAGTGGTTTCATCGCCGAAGACAAGGTGGCCGTAGCAGTCGACGACCATGACCTGGTCGATCTGGCGAGTACTGATCTTGAGCCGCACAGCGCCTCTGACGATAGCGCGTTTCGTGCTCTCCGGGAACAAAAAAGGGCGCGACCGAGGCCGCGCCCTGAGCGTTCCTTCTGCCGGGTCTTATGTTCCTTCCGACCAGCTTGCCAGGTATTCCTCCTGCTGCGGCGTGAGGCGGTCGATCTTGATAGCCATGGACTCCAGCTTCAACCGGGCCACCCGCTTGTCCTGATCCTCGGGCACGGGGTAAACCTTCTTCTCCATCTGGGCGTGGTTCTTGACCAGATATTCTGCGGCCAGGGCCTGGTTGGCAAAACTCATGTCCATCACGCTGGCAGGATGGCCCTCGGCGGCGGCCAGGTTGATGAGCCGTCCATCGCCCAGCAGGTAAAGCTTGCGGCCGTCTTTCATCACATACTCCTCGACGAACTCGCGGGTCGGGCGCCGCGAGGAAGCCATGCTCTCCAGCGCCGGGATGTCGATTTCGACATTGAAGTGCCCGGAGTTGGCGAGCACGGCGCCGTCCTTCATCAGGTCGAAGTGCTCGCGCCCGATCACGCTCTTGTTCCCAGTGACCGTCACGAACACATCTCCGATGCGTGCCGCTTCCGGCATGGACATGACGCGGAAGCCATCCATCACAGCTTCCAGAGCGCGCGTGGGATCAACTTCGGTGACGATGACGTCCGACCCCATGCCGCGGGCGCGCATGGCGAGGCCGCGTCCGCACCAGCCGTAGCCGGCGACCACGAACTTCGCTCCCGCCAGCAGCACGTTGGTGCAGCGCACCACGCCGTCGATGGTGGACTGGCCGGTGCCGTAACGATTGTCGAACATGTGCTTGGTGAGGGCGTCGTTGACGGCGATGATGGGGTATCGCAGCACGCCTTCCTTGGCCATCGCCCGCAGGCGGATGACCCCGGTGGTGGTCTCCTCGGTGCCGCCGAGCACGCTGGCCGCATCGCCCTGGCGCTTGGTCAAGAGCGTGGTCACCAGGTCGGCGCCATCATCCATGGTGATGTGGGGCTTGTGGTCAAGCGCAGCGAGGATGTGCTGGTAGTACGTCTCGTTGTCCTCGCCCTTGATGGCGAAAACGGGGATGTTGTAATCGCGCACCAGCGAGGCTGCCACCTCATCCTGCGTAGAGAGCGGGTTGGAGGCGCAGACTACGCACTCGGCGCCGCCATCGCGCAGGGTGATGGCCAGGTTGGCGGTTTCCGAGGTGACGTGGAGGCAGGCCGAAATCCGCACTCCCTTCAGCGGCTGGTTCTTGATGAATTCCTTGCGGATGAGCTGCAGCACCTTCATCGATTGGTTGGCCCACTCGATGCGCTTCTTGCCCTGGTCCGCCAGATCGAGATTCTTTACATCGCCTTTGATGGAAGTAACAGTCTGCATAATTTCCTTCTATGCGGGGTTTCCCCGCTCGTTCACACCTCGATTGCTGGTGATCGTGGAATCCTCAGAATACTCGAAATGAAAAGCGGCAGGGGCGCAAGAAATCCACAGCCCCTGCCCCTCCAATGTCACTTAGCGAGGACCGATTCGCTCGCTTTCACCCCAGCCTGTTCCCGCAGGGCGGCGGCCTTGTCGGTCGCTTCCCAGGTGAAGTCGGGGTCTTTGCGGCCAAAGTGGCCGTAGGCCGCCGTCTTCTTGTAGATGGGGCGGCGTAGCTTCAGGGATTCGATGATGCCCTTGGGTGTGAGCTGGAAGTTCTTGCGCACCAACTCGACCAACCGGCTCTCGCTGACCTTACCGGTGTCGAAGGTGTCCACCATCACGCTGACCGGATCGGCCACACCGATGGCGTACGCGAGCTGCACCTCGCAGCGAGCGGCCAGGCCAGCGGCCACAATGTTCTTGGCGATATACCGTGCCATGTAGCAGGCGGAGCGGTCCACCTTGGTTGGGTCTTTGCCGCTGAAGCAGCCGCCACCGTGGCGGCCCATGCCGCCATAGGTGTCCACGATGATCTTGCGTCCGGTCAGCCCGGTGTCGCCCATGGGCCCGCCCACGACGAAGCGTCCGGTGGGATTGATGTGGTACTTGGTGTCGGCGTCAAGCATGTGGGACGGGATCACCGCCTGGATCACGTGCTGCAGCACTTCCGCGCGGAGCTTCTTGTTGTCCACCAGCTCGGAGTGCTGGGTGGAGACGACCACAGCGTCCACGCGGACGGGACGATGGTTCTTGTCGTATTCGACCGTGACCTGGGATTTGCCATCGGGACGCAGCCAGTCGAGCTGGCCGCTCTTGCGGAGATCCGCCAGGCGGTGGGTGAGCCGGTGCGCCAGGGTGATGGGCATGGGCATCAGCTCTTCCGTCTCGTTGGTGGCGAAACCGAACATCATGCCCTGGTCGCCGGCGCCGCCCGGATCCACGCCCATGGCGATGTCGGGGCTCTGCTCGTGGATGGACGAGATGACGGCGCAGGTCTCGTGATCGAAGCCGTAGGCGGCGTCGGTATAGCCTACCGACATCACCGTCCCGCGGACGATCGCGGGGAAGTCCACGTAGGCCTTGGTGGTGATCTCGCCGGCGATGAACGCCAGGCCGGTGGTCATCAGGGTCTCGCAGGCCACGCGGCTGTACGGGTCCTCGGCCAGACAGGCATCGACGATGGCGTCGGAGATCTGGTCAGCGATCTTATCGGGATGGCCTTCGGTGACGGACTCAGAGGTAAACAAAAAGCGTTCTTCGGAACTCAACTGGCTGCTCCTCCTGGGTGTTTAGGCGCTACGCCGAGCGTTGGGGGATGGGTGGCGCAAACGTATTTATCCCAAATAAACTAGCAGACTTACGCCTGACCAGCAACGATTTACAGTGAACGGCGAAAACTTCGGTTTGGGCGGGAGTTACCCTCAACCGGCGGGTCCGCTACCCGACGTGGCGCCGGCCTCGCGGTGCAGAGTGCGTACCACGCGGTCAAGCTCATCGACCAGCGGGTTGACCCGAGGGTCGGGCGGCGCCGCCCGAAAGGCCTTCACCAACTCGTCGTAGTACCACAACGTGCCCTCGCGGCCACCCCGGAACCGGGCCCAAAGCTTCTCGCCGACCTGACGGTAGTCGGCCAGGATGGCGCGGGCATTGTGCAGCTTATCGGCCGCCGAGACCAGGCGAACTGCCGGATCGGCCGCCGGAAGGTGACGGATGTAGTTCTCCTTGCGCTCCCGCCACGGCGGCTTCGGATGTGCATCACTATCTGTGCAGCCTTCCACGATGTGCGCCACC
>DATKLD010000110.1:0-3948 GCA_035542595.1 Terriglobales bacterium | reverse complement strand
TCGACGGTGATGACGCCGTCCTTGCCCACCTTCTTCATGGCCTCGGCGATGATGTTGCCGATGGTCTCGTCGTTGTTGGCGGAGACGGTGCCCACCTGGGCGATCATGTCGCCGGTGACTTTCTGCGAGAACTCATCGAGTACGCCCTTGCCGCGGGCGCCTTCCTTGTCGAGCGGGCCGCAGATGGTGTTGATGGCCTTCTCGATGCCGCGTTTGAGCGCCATGGGATTGGCGCCGGCCGCAACCGTCTTCGCGCCCTCGCGATAGATGGCCTGGGCGAGCACGGTGGCCGTGGTGGTGCCGTCGCCGGCTACGTCACTGGTCTTGCTGGCGACCTCGCGCACCATCTGCGCGCCGATGTTTTCGAGCGAATCCTTCAGTTCGATTTCCTTGGCGACCGTCACCCCGTCCTTGGTGATGGTGGGGGAGCCGAATTTCTTCTCCAGGACCACGTTGCGGCCCTTGGGGCCGAGCGTGACCTTGACTGCGTCCGCCAGGGTGTTTACGCCGCGCAGGATCGCCTGCCGCGACTCTTCACCATGTACGATCTGCTTTGCCATTGCTTGTCTCTCCTCGTTTCTTTTCTCTTCAAACTCTCACTTGGGCTGGTCCGAAACTCAGGTTTGGTCGGCCTTCGGCTGTTGGCTGTTGGCTGTTGGCCAAAAGCTAAGAGCCAAGAGCTAAGAGCCAGTTACCGCCGCGCTCCGGCCTTCTCGCGCTCGGCCGGCTTGTGGGCGCCCGCGATGAGGCCCAGGACTTCGTCTTCCTTCATGATGAGGAATTCCTCGCCGTCGATCTTGACCTCCGTGCCGGCGTACTTGCCGAACAGAATGCGGTCGCCGGCTTTGACGTCCAGCGGGAATACCTTGCCGTCTTCGTTGATCTTGCCCTTGCCGACGGCGATCACTTCGCCCTCTTGCGGCTTCTCCTTGGCCGTGTCGGGGATGATGATGCCGCCACGAACCGTTTCCTGTTCCTCAATCCGCCTGACCAGAATGCGGTCATGCAGGGGAGTCAGCTTAGTGGCCATTCTTATGCACTCCTTTCATAGCCTTTTGTTTTGTGTTGGTTACAAACACGATCATCCATCTCTCACTACGTCTGTTAGCAATCCGATGCAACGAGTGCTAATTCTAAGGGCCCACCCTCGACTATGTCAAGGATCGGAGGGCTAGCATTTTCACGACGGTCGGAAGACGTGGTCAAGGAATCGGTCCCTGCTCCCCCTGCATGCTAATGTGTCACCGTAGAATGGCCGGAGAGCCAGGGGTTTTTCCTCCACTTGAGCATGAGAGCCAAGCTGCTTAGCGCCGTCTTCGTGCTAGCTGCGCTGGCGGCGGCATTGTGGGCGGGCAACCATTACCATCTCACTTCTCTGTCGGACCGAGTTCTGGCGGTCTCCCGCTGGGCGATTCTGGCCACACTGCTTGCCTACGCCATGCTGCGGCGCTCTCTGACCACGTGGATCCTGGTCAGCATGATCGTCGGCGCCGAGATCGGCCACGACTGGCCGCACGTGGCCGTGAACCTGAGGGTGCTGAGCCTGGTTTTCCTGCGCATGATCAAGGTGATCATCGCGCCTCTGCTTTTTGGCACCCTGGTGGTCGGCATCGCCGGCCATGCCAACTTGAAGAAGGTCGGACGCATGGGCATCAAGTCCCTGATCTACTTCGAGGTGGTGACCACGCTGGCGCTGCTCATCGGGTTGACGGCCATCAACATCAGCAAGGCGGGCGTCGGGATCAAGCTTCCGCCGGCTCCCGCGGCCGGGCCGGCGCCGGTAGCCAGGCAGACGGCAACCGACATCATCCTCCACGTATTTCCCGAGAACATCGCCAAGTCGGTCGCGGAAAACCAGGTGCTGCAGGTCGTAGTGTTCAGCATCGTGTTCGCCATCGCGCTCGGGTTGCTGAGCGAGGCGAAGCGCCGTCCCATGCTGGCGTTCTGCGAGAGCCTCTCGGAGACGATGTTCAAGTTCACCAACATCGTTATGTACTTTGCGCCTGTCGGGGTGGGAGCGGCGATCGCTTACACCGTGGGCCACATGGGCCTGGGCGTCCTGCGGAACCTTTTTCAGTTGCTGGCCACGTTGTACGCGGCCATGATCGCTTTCCTGCTGCTGGTGCTGTTGCCCGTGGCCTTGCTGGTGCGCGCTCCGCTCAAGCGTTTCCTCAAGGCGATCGCCGAGCCCGTCTCGATCGCCTTTGCCACCACCAGCTCGGAAGCCGCGCTGCCCCGCGCCATGGAGGCCATGGAGGCCCTGGGGGTTCCGAGGCAGATCGTGGCCTTCGTGATCCCCACCGGCTACAGCTTCAACCTCGACGGCTCCTCCCTCTACCTGTCGCTGGCCGCGATCTTCGTCGCCCAGGCCGCCGGCATCCACATGGGCCTGGGCCACCAGATGCTGATGCTGTTCACGCTGATGCTGACCAGCAAAGGAGTCGCGGGCGTGCCGCGAGCCTCGCTGGTGATCCTGTTCGCCACGGCCGCATCGTTCAACTTGCCGCTGGAGCCGATCTTCATCGTGCTCGGTATCGACGAGCTGATGGACATGGCGCGCACCTCGGTCAACGTGATCGGGAACTGTCTTGCGACCGTGGTGATCGCCCGCTGGGAGGGCGACTTCGCCCCGCCGCCGGCGGTGGAGAGGGCGGAAGCAGCGATGGCGAAGTAAGAGTTACTCGCCGGGAAGAACCGGCGTCTGCGGCGCGCCGGCCAGCGCGAGTTGCTGGCGGAGCTGCAGGTGCTTTTCGCGGAAATGGCGCTGCGCCCGCTCGCCCCAGGCGCGGACAAAATAATAGTTGAGCCCGGCGCCGATGGCCGAACTCACCAGCGGGATCAGCCTTCCCGCCCACTTCTCGACGATCTCCTTGCTGGCCTGGGCAGTGATGGCGCGGATCACCCGCGGCACGAAGCGGTTCACCACTTCCTTCTCCAGCACCTCCCTGCTGATGTCCACGCCGGCGGCGCTGGCGGCGGCCATCCACAGCTCGGCGACTTCCTCGTCGGTGTTGAACTCGAAGCCGTAGATCAGGCTGAGCTTCTGCAGCGTGCGGAAGGTGATGACGGCCAGAATACTGAGGTCGGGAACCAGCGTGACCAGCCCGCCCAGCCCCATCCCCGCGCCCTCGGCCGCCGCCAGCTTCATCCCGGCGCGGATGGTCTGGTCGGCGACGTCGTCCACTACCTCGATGGGCAGCGTGGCCATGCCGCGGAAAGTGGCGATGGGCAGCCCGTGCGCGGTGCGCAACTGGAAAAGATACCGGTTGGGATCCACGCGCAGGGTCTCGTACGCGCGCGCGAATCCCTCGCGCAGAGCATCCTCGATGCGGCGCGCAAGCCAGGAACGGGGTGGGGAGGACATTGGGTTCTAGTGTACTCGATGGAGCCGGCGCTTCGGATTACTGCTACCGTGTTTCGGGCTGTGCTGACACGCCGCTGCGAGCTCGATCGGCCTTCGCTTTCTTTGTGGCCATCGTGAGGTCCACCCATTCGTCCGCCTTCTTTAGATCGGCGGCGTAACCTGCCGCATCCCCACATTGGATTTCGGCGCGCTCGCGATATAAAAGATTCATATATGCCATCGCATCGTCGTAATCCGGACGAAGTTTGAGCGCTTGTGCAAGTTCGGCGATGCCTTCCTCGACAGTGCCTTCGTTCGCCTTACGTACTTCTGAGCATGCGGGCTCATTAATCAGCGGAGGCTGCGACTCCAAGTCTGGTTCAGCCCTCCGCGTCATGCGCACAGTGTATGCCAGCGCCCAATCGATCACACCCAGGGCGTAGTGTTCTTCAGGATCGTTAGGATCTCTTTCGATGGCGAGCTTGTGGTACCGCTTGGAATCGTCAAACTTCTTCATGTTGAAATACAGCGAGGCAATCCCCTTGACAGCGTCCGAGGCAGAGGGAGAATTCGGGTCCAGGTCCAGGACGCGCTTGTACTCTTCA
>DATKLD010000109.1:0-16658 GCA_035542595.1 Terriglobales bacterium | reverse complement strand
CTGGCGGCGGAGGTCGGTTCCGACCTGCCGCTCTTCCTGATCGGCGGCACGGTGCTGGGCGTCGGACGCGGCGAGGAGGTGTATCCACTGGAGGACTTGCCGGCGCTCGACTGTGTGATCGTCACGCCTGAGATCGGAGTCTCGACGCCGCAAGCGTTTGCGGACTGGGACGCGAAAAGGCAGGCGGCAGAGCCTGCCCCGAGCTTGTCGAGGGGGAGCAGGGAGCAGGGAGGAGCGAAATTGACGGCAGATAGCGTCTCCGCTACACTCAATAGGTCCAGCCATGCATTAACCGCCTGGCTGAGTGGTTCTTCCACCGGTGTTCCCGCCAAGGGCGGCGGGGACCGGGCCGAGGCACTGCTTCTCGACCTTGTCCATGCCGGGATCGAAAACGACTTTGAAAGTGTCGTCTTCCCCCAGCATCCTGAGTTGCGTCTCGTGAAGCGCGCCTTGGAACAGGGAGGCGCGGTGTATGCGTCCCTGTCGGGCTCGGGTTCGACTGTCTATGGGCTGTTCAAGTCGCGGGATCTGGCCCGGAGGGCAGCGTCGGATTTGCGCGCCGAAGGCATGCCGGCGGTTGCGACCACGACGCTCACGCGGCGGGAATATTGGAAACGGAGTTTTGAGTGAGCTTATGGTTGGGTTTCTGGTTTCTCGTTTCTAGTTTCTCGACAGAAGCGCTTCTTACGAGGAACGAGAAACGCGCAACGAGAAACGGGCACTGGGCGGTCGACTAATGGCAGGTCAAGTGCCTTTGGAGCACTTTGTCCAGGTTCGAATCCTGGCCGCCCAGCCAAGAATTCAGTACTCGGTTGTCAGTAGTCAGTTGTCAGTTAGTGGGTCGGCGAGGAAAATTAGCGTACTCAGCACGAAAAGCTAAAAGCCAACAGCTAAGAGCTAATAGCTGGTTAATGCATTCTACGGTCAAACCCGGCATCGCGAGCGGTTCCATGAATCCCACGGCGGGGGAATCCATGGTTACGACGGTAGTCACGGCGACGGAAAAAAAGAAGCAGGTGGAGCAGCCCAAGCCCCAGCCCAAGCCGCAGCGGGCGAGGCCAGACGAGAAGTTCAAGATCTTCTCCGGCACGGCGAACCCGGCCCTGACCGACGAGATCTGCAACTTCCTCGGTATGCCGCGGGCGCAAGCCAACATCACCAAGTTCCAGGATGGCGAGGTTTACGTCCAGTTGCTGGAGAACGTGCGCGGCGGCGACGTCTTCGTGGTGCAGCCGACCTGCGACCCGGTCAACCAGCACATCATGGAACTGCTGCTGATGATCGACGCGCTCAAGCGGGCCTCGGCGCGGCGCATCACCACCGTGATCCCCTATTACGGTTACGCGCGCCAAGACCGCAAGGACAGGCCACGGGCGCCGATTTCGTCCAAGCTGGTTGCGGATCTGCTGACCACGGCCGGCGCCAACCGCGCCCTGATCGTGGACCTGCATGCCCCGCAGATCCAGGGCTTCTTCAACATTCCGGTGGACCACCTGTTCGCCTCGCCGGTGCTGGTGTCCTACGTGCGTGAACTGGCCCTGCCCGACCTGACCATCGTCTCGCCCGACGCCGGGGGCGTGGAGCGCGCCCGCTTCTTCGCCAAGAAGATGGACTCGGCGCTGGCCATCGTGGACAAGCGGCGGGTGGAAATGGACGTCACCGAGGTGCTGCACGTCATCGGCGACGTGCGCGGCCGCACCGCGCTCATCCTCGACGACATCATCGACACCGCCGGCACGCTCTGCAAGACCGCCGACGCTTTGGTGGAAGCCGGCGCGGCCAAGGTCTATGCCTGCGCCACCCACGCGGTGCTCTCCGGGCCGGCGGTGGAGCGCATCTCGAAGTCGAAGCTCGAACGGGTCATCGTCACCAACACCATTCCGCTGTCGGAAGCGGCGCGGAACGAACCCAAGATCGTGGTCCGGTCCATCGGCGGCCTGATCGCGCGCGCGATCCAGTCCATTCATGAGGAGACCTCAGTCAGCACGCTGTTCTCGTAACAGGGATGCAGGAAGGAACCCAAGCACTTATGGCAACAGCAACTGCGAGTGAAATCAATCTGGTGGAGGCCCTGCCGCGCACGGAGCGGGGCAAGAACGAGGCCCGTCGCGTGCGGCGCGACGGACGCATCCCCGCTGTGCTCTACGGAGCCAAGAAGCAGACGCTCGCCCTCAGCGTGGATCCCAAGCAGATCGCGCGCATCCTGACCTCCGAGTCCGGGCATAACACCATTTTCGATCTGCAGGTGGGCGACGAGCGCACCAAGGCCATGATCGTGGACTGGCAGTACGAGCCCATCAAGGGCGCCCTGCTGCACATCGACCTGAAGCGGATCGCCATGGACCAGCGCCTGAAGGTGTCGGTGCCCATCATGCTCAAAGGCGAAGCCGCGGGCGTCAAGCAGCAGGGCGGCATTTTGGAGCAGGTGCTGCGCGAGGTCGAACTGGAGTGTCTGCCGGCGGACATCCCCAGCCACATCGATGCGGATGTCAGCGAACTCGTGTTCGGCAAGCTGCTGCGCGTGAGCGAGCTGACCCACAGCGGCAGGGTCAAGTTTCTCACCGACCCCAACCAGACGGTGGCGCACATCATCTCGGTGAAGGAGGAAGTGGCGCCCACGCCGGAGGCGGTTGCCGCCGAAGCTGCCGCTGCGCCTGCCGAGCCCGAGGTCATCAAGAAGGGCAAGCAGGAGATCGAGGAAGGCGAGGCCGAGGCTGCCGAGGCCAAGCCGGAGAAGGCAGAGAAGCCGGAGAAGAAAGAGAAAGAAAAGAAGTGACGGCGTCCGCGCAACAGAACGCGACTGTCATCCTGAGCGCGCCGCTGTTGCGCGCGAAGGATCTTGGGAATATCTGTACGAACACCGCTGTCGAAAGTGGCCGACGCCGTGGGCGCAATCAACACTGTCAAGATCCTTCGCTTCGCTCAGGATGACAGTTGCATAGAGAGTCGAGAGCGTGAAACTGATTGTCGGTCTCGGCAATCCCGGGATCGAATACCAGTTCACGCCGCACAACATGGGATTTCTGGCGGTGGACCGCATTGCCGAGCACTACGGCGTGCGGGTGAGCAATCGCCAATGCCGGGCGCTGACCGGCAAGGCTGTGATTGCGGAGCAGGACGTGCTGCTGGCCAAGCCGGAAACCTACATGAACCTGAGCGGTATGTCGGTGCGCGAGCTGGTGCGGGAGCATGAAGTCGATCCGGCGCGGGACCTGATCGTGATCTATGACGAGCTGGACCTGCCGCTGGGAGCAATCCGCATCCGGCAGCGCGGCAGCTCCGCCGGGCACAACGGGATGGAGTCGATCATCGGGGCGCTGGGCAGCGATGAGTTCGTGCGCATGCGCCTGGGCATAGCGCCCGATCACCCGGTGAAGGATGGAGCCCGTTACGTGCTCGGACAGTTCAGGAAGTCGCAGTACGCCGCGGTGGACGAAGAGCTCGACAAAGCGGCAGAGGCGGTAAAGGTGATTCTGGGCGAGGGCGTGGCCAAGGCCATGAGCCGGTTCAACCGCCGTCCGGAATCGCCGGAAGAAAAAGGATCGTAAGCGGAGAAGAAAATGGACCAGCATCAACGTACGTATGAAGTGATGTATATCGTTCGGCCGGACCTGGCCGAGGAAGAGGCCGAGCGCGTGATCTCGACCGTCGAGTCCGGCGCCACGGCAGCCGGCCTCAGCGTGAAAAACGTGGAGCGCATGGGCAAGCGCCGGCTGGCCTACAAGGTCCGCAAGTTCCAGGACGGCTTGTACGTGCTGCTCACCGTCGAAGGTCCGGGCAGCGCGGTGGCGGAGCTGGAGCGGCGCCTGCGCGTTGCCGAGCCGGTGATCAAGTACATCACCGTGCGCGTCGACGAGGAACAGAAGCGCCTGACCAAGATCAAGAAGATCCGCGACTCGAAGGTCCGCCAGCGTCCGCAAACCGCCGAAGCAGCGGCCGGCAGCGAGCCTGCGCCAGCTACGGCATAAACGAAACAAAATCGCTTTTGGCTGTTGGCTTTTCGCTATTGGCCAAGAGCCAAGAGCTAAGAGCCAACAGCCGAGAAGGAGAATCATGGCTGACGAAGAGAAAAAGGCAGCATCTACAACCGGCGAGGCCACGGCAACGCCAGCCGCTGCTGAGACACCAGCGGCGCCGTCGCCGACACCGCGTCCGTATGGCCGCGGCCCAGGCGGCCCGGGGGGTCGGCGTCCCGGAGGACCAGGTGGACGGCCAGGCGGCCGGGGCGAAGGTGGACCGCGCAAATTCTTCCGCCGCAAGAAGGTCTGCAAGTTCTGCGTGGAGAAGATCGACTCCATCAATTACAAGGACGTGCGCCTGCTGCAGCAGTTCGTGGCCGAGCGCGGCAAGATTGTTCCACGCCGGCTGACCGGGGTCTGCACGCCCCACCAGCGGCGCCTGACCGCGGCCATCAAGCAGGCGCGCAACATCGCCCTGTTGCCGTTCGCGGCGAGATACTGAAAGACGGCTCTTAGCATTTAGCTCTTAGCTTTTGGCCAAAAACCAAAGGCCAAGAGCCGAACCAAGACGGAGTTCATACATGGAAGTCATCCTCAAAGAAGACGTTCCCGCGCTGGGCTCGCGTGGCGATGTAGTGAAGGTGGCCGATGGTTACGGCCGCAACTATCTGCTGCCGCGCAAGCTCGCTATCGAGGCCACGCGCAGCAACCGCGCCGTGATCGAGCAGATGAAACAGGCGGCGCTCCGCCGGGCCGCCAACGACAAGGCCGAGGCCGAAGCCCAGGCCAAGCTGCTCGAAGCCGTCAGCCTCAGCTTTACCCGCAAGGCGGGCGAGAAAGACCAACTCTTCGGCTCGGTGACCTCAGGTGACATCGCCGCCGCGCTCGAGGCTCAGGGCTATGCCATCGACCGCCGCAAAATCCACCTCGACGAGCCGCTGAAGCATATCGGTGAGTTCAAGGTGCCGGTCCGCCTCTACAAGGGCGTGGATGCGACCGTGAAGGTGACGGTGGACAAGGAGCCCACGGCCCCGGAAGGCGAAGAGTAGCCACAAAACCGCGGAAAGTCCAACTTGTCCGCGCCGGGCCGCGATTCAAAGCAGCCTTGCGCGAATACTCCGAAGCGTTTTCTACCGAAATGAATCTGTAAGATAGCCCTTTTTCCGGCGGTAGGAAGCCCTGTTCCCGCCGGCAGACGTACTCCTGCAAGGGCGCGGCAACTCGCCCGCAGGCAGGTACAATAAACCAGGATGTCGAACCTCCCACTACCCATCGCCGCGTTTCTGGCGGGATTGCTGTCGTTCCTATCGCCGTGCGTGCTGCCGCTGGTGCCGGGATACGTGTCGCTGATCTCAGGCGTGGGCGCCGAGGGACTGGGCGAATCCGAGAACCGCGTGCTGCGCACCGTGATGCTGAACTCGGTGATGTTCATCCTCGGGTTCTCCCTGGTGTTCATCGCGCTGGGGGCGGTGGCGACCGAAATCGGGCAGCTCACGCGCGAGTACTACCCCATCCTGACGCGCATTGCTGGCATTGTGATCATCCTGTTCGGACTGCACCTGACGGGCATCTTCAAGATCAATGCGCTCTACGCCGACAAGCGCCTGCACGGCGTGAAGGGATCGGGCACAGCCGCAGGGGCGTTTGCCGTAGGATTTGCGTTCGCCTTCGGGTGGACGCCGTGCATCGGGCCTATTCTGGCGACCATCCTGGCGTTCGCCGCATCAGAAAACTCGGTGGCCAAGGGCACGGCACTCTTGGCGGTGTATTCGGCCGGGCTGGCGGTGCCGTTCCTGCTGACCTCGCTGGGCATCGACCGCTTCCTGCAGTTCTATGCGCGGTTCCGGCGGCACCTGCATACGGTGGAAGTAGCGAGCGGAGTGCTGCTGATCGCCATCGGGGCGCTGATCCTGACCCGGCACTTCACCATCCTGTCGGCGTGGCTGTCGTTCCTGAACCGCTTCGCGTTGTGAGGTTTCGTGAAACGTAACGCAATCGTGATTCTCGTTGTAGTCGCAGCGGTGACCCTTATGCTGTTCGCCGGCGTGCGCATGTCGAGGTCAAGGGCCGGCGTGACCGGGATTAAGCCAGTGGGAAAGAACGGATCTGTGGCCCCGGACTTCGCACTGAAGGGCCTGGACGGCAAGCAAGTGCGGCTGTCTGATTATCGCGGCAAAGCGGTGCTGCTGAATTTCTGGGCCACCTGGTGCGCGCCCTGCAAGATCGAGATGCCGTGGTTCGTGGATCTGCAGAAGCAGTACGCGTCGCAGGGACTGCAGGTGATCGGCGTGGCCATGGACGATTCCGGCGAGGAGACCATCGCCAAGTTCGCCAAGGAGATGGGCGTGAACTATCCGGTGCTGGTCGGCAAGGAAGCGGTGGGCGACGCCTACGGTGGCGTCGAGTTCCTGCCCACCACGTTTATCATCGACCGCCAAGGCAAGGTGGTGGACCGCGTTTTCGGACTGGTCGGCCGCGGCGAGTTCGAAGACAACATCAAGAAGGCGCTGGGACCCGGAGCACAAGCCAATGCCGCTCCCGTCAGCGAGAGGGAGCAGGCGCGGTGAAACCGGCGCTAATGGCATTCGCGCTCATGCTGGTGGCGACGGCCATGGCCCAAACCGCGGTCGAAACGCCATCGTGGGTGACGCCGCTGCCCGTCGCCAAGGTTTCGGTGGCATCGGGCAGGCCCGCCAAGGTGCAACTGCGGTTCAAGATCGCGAATGGATATCACATAAACTCCAACCAACCGGGATCGGAGCTGCTGATCCCGACCAAGCTGCAGCTCAATCCGCCCACCGACATCGGCGTGGGCTCCATCACGTATCCCAAAGGGCGCAGCCTGACGCTGGCTGTGGCTCCCGACCAGCCCCTGAACGTGTACACCGGCGAGTTCATGATCGCGGCGAAGGTTAGCGCGATGCGTACCGCCACGCCGGGCAGGTACAAAGTCCATGGCCAGCTCAAGTACCAGGCCTGCAATGATCGTTCCTGCTTCCCGCCCAAACTGGCGCCGGTGGAGTTCGAAGTCTCGGTGCTGAAGCCCAAGGCGGGTACAGGCACGGCGCACAACCCTCCGCAGAGCCCGCATGCGCACAAGTAAAAGGTGCGCCTTCAGAATGCGATCCACGGTCCTGATCGTCGCTACGATGCTGGCGGTTTCGGCGCTGGCGCAGAATCCCCCGGCGCAACTCCCGGGACAGAAGTCCGTGCAGGAGATGGTCAGCGAAGATCCCGGCGTAAAGAAGGCCCGCCGGCTGCTCGACCAGATGATCCAGGCGCTGGGTGGGCAGGCCTTCCTGAACGTACAGGACATGGAACAGCAGGGGCGGGCGTATGGCTTTTACCACGGCAATCCCTCCGGACAGGGGTCGGTGTTCTGGCGATTCTGGAGGTGGCCGGACAAGGAACGAATCGAACTCACCAAGCAGCGCGACGTGATCTACATTTACAACGGCGACCAGGGCTGGGAGATCACCTATAAGGGCACACGCGCCGAGGACCCCGAGGAGTTGAAGGAGTACTTGCGCGTGCGCGAGTATTCGCTGAACAACGTACTGCGCGGATGGCTGCAGCAGCCCGGCACGGCGCTGTTCTATGAGGGCATCGGGCTCACCCAGGACAAGCAGGTCGAGAAGGTCACCATCATCAACAGCAGGGACCAGGCGGTCACGATAGCCATTGACCAAATCACACACCTCCCGGTGAAGAAGAGCTACTTCATGCGCGATCCGGCATCGCGGGAGAAGGACGAAGAAGCCGAGGTCTACGACAACTGGCGCCTGGTCCAGGGCATTTACACCGCCCACATCATCGTCGCCATGCACAACGGCGAAGTCACCCGCCAAAGGTTCCTTCAGAGCGTCACCTACAACCAGGGCCTCCCGGAGTCGAAGTTCACGGCGAGCGTGACCTACGTGCCTAAGAAGAAATGAGTACCCGGTACCGAGTACCGAGTGTCGAGAAGGATGTCAATCAGCACAAACGAACCCTCACAACTCCGTACTAGCTACTAGGTACTCGGTACTTCCTGCCAAGAACTGTGGCTAATTTACCACAGTCTATTAATCCAACTAAGCTGCTAGTCTTTTCATCTAAAAGCAGATAGGGCTTGGTCCACGAGCAAACAATTCGCGGAGCTGTGGATTGTGCGGGGGTGGGGTTGCACAGCGGGGTGAGGGTCGCCCTGCGCCTGCTTCCGGCGCCTCCGGGCAGCGGCGTGGTCTTCCGCCGCACGGACCTGGACGGCTTCGAAGTCGAGGCCATCGGGCGCAACGTCGCCCGCGTCAGCTACGCCACCAGCCTGATGAAAAAGGGCGTGCTCATCTCCACCACCGAGCACCTGCTGGCTGCCCTGATGGGCATGGGCATCGACAACGCCATCGTAGAGCTGGACAACCTGGAACTGCCCATCCTGGATGGCAGCGCCCAGCCCTTCGTCGAGATGATCCTGAAGTCCGGCATCCGCAAGCAGAGGCGCGCGCGGACCTACATGCGCATCCGGCGCACGGTCGAGCTGCGCGAAGGCAACAAGTTCATCGCTATCCATCCGGCAGAATCGTACTCGGTCTCGTACAGCATCAACTTCCCCCATCCGCTGATCGGGGCGGAGACCTACACGGCTGAGCTGACGCCCGAAGTCTTCCGCCGGGAGATCGCTCCGGCGCGCACCTTCGGCTCGATCGAGGACGAGCGCGCCATGCGCAACATGGGTCTGATCCGGGGTGTTTCCACGGAGAACTGCATCGTGCTTAACCGCGATGCGGTGGTCAACGGCCCCTTGCGTTACCCGGACGAATTCGTGCGCCACAAGATGCTGGACCTTATTGGTGACCTGGCGCTGCTGGGACGGCGCATCCTGGGCCGGGTGGTCGCCGACCGTGCCGGCCACGCCATGCACACCGCCATGGTCGCCCTCCTGCTCCGCGATCGCTCGCTATGGGAAGAGGCCGCCGTCGACGAAGACGCCCATCCGGCGCGCCCGGAAATGCCCCTTGCTGCGTCCTCCCCCGCCTGACCGCGCAGCGCTTTCCTTGCGGTAACATCTTTTCGTGAAGAAGACGGTATATCTCTCCCTGGGGTCGAACCTGGGGGACCGCCGGGCCAACTTGGAGGCCGCAATCGCACGGTTGGGCGAACTGGGCGAGGTGAAGGCAGTATCGTCCTTTTATGAGACGGAGCCGACGGAACTCGCCGCCCAGCCCTGGTTCTTCAACTGTGCCGTCGCGCTGGAAACGGAGATGATGCCGCGACGCCTGCTGGGGCGCGTACTCGCCCTCGAACAATCGATGGGACGGCGCCGACTTCAGCCCAAAGGCCCGCGGACCATCGACATTGACATCCTGCTTTTCGGCAACTCGGTGGTAGATACCCGAGATCTCATCATTCCCCACCCCGCCCTGCACGAGCGCCGGTTCGTGCTGGAGCCGCTGAGCGAGATCGCCGGCAACGTCCGCCATCCCGTGTTTAAGCGGACCATCCGCGAGTTGCGCGACGCCCTCCCGCATGGCACGGGTGCGGTGAGAAAGGTGTCGGCGTCAGGACAGGCGCCGGTCGCATAGAAGGCCCTATATCTGCGCGCGATACCCTTACAGCGTGTGCATGTAGGCCAACAGGTCCTGCACCTGCTCCGGGGTCAGACGGTCGCTGAAGGCGGGCATTTTGGCGCGACCGCGCAGGATGACCTCGCCGGCGCGCTCGTCGTTGGCCGGCGCGCCGCTGGGCAGCTCTTTCTTCCTGAAGACTCCCATCAGCGAGGGACCGTTCCTGCCACCGGAGATATAGGCCTCATGACAACGCAGGCAGTAAGTGTCATAAAGAGCGCGGCCGCGCGCCTGCTGCGGGTTGAGTCCGAGTTCGGCATCGCTCTTGTAGGGTGGACGGGACTCGCATCCGGTGAGGGCGAGCGCCAGAAAAATCAGCGGTAAGATTTTCCCCAGTCTTGGCAAACGATTATTATGGGTACCTCAGCCTTGGTTTGCAAACCCCGTCGGAGTGCGCCATGCCCGTGTTGCTAAAACGCGCCTATGAGAGACCCTCCGCCGCCGACGGCACGCGAGTGCTGGTCGATCGCCTGTGGCCGCGTGGCCTCAAGAAAGAGGCTGCCGCGCTGGACGCCTGGCTGAAAGACGTAGCGCCGTCGGACGAGCTGCGACGCTGGATCCATGCGCATCCGGAGCTGTGGCCGGCGTTCCGCAAGAAGTACCTTGCAGAACTCGCAGCGCCGGCGGCGTCGAAAGCGCTCCACCGGCTCTATGAACTCGCGGGCAACAGCCGCCGGCTCACCCTGGTCTTCTCTTCGCGAAACCTTGAGCACAACAACGCCGTCGTCCTGAAGCAACTGCTGGAAGGCATGCGCAAGCCGCCCTCAACCTCTGGGCCCAAGGGGGCGGCGGCTACTTCGGCGCGAGCCGCGCGGGCGCGGACTCCGCGGCGGCGCTGAGCCGTGGTGCTGCGTCCGATCGGCGCGGAAGCGATACCCCCGCCAGGTTGCGTGCCGGTGTGGGATGCCATCCTTCCCACGCAAAAAACCTGCGCACCGGAATACTGGCTCATCACCCAGGCCGACCACGCCGCACTTTCGGGCGCGATTGCCGCTGCCCTCGGTCCGCCGCTTCTGTCGCGGCTCACCCCCGAAGTGGTGGAGGGCATCACCCATCACGATGACGGCTGGGCGGCCTTAGATGCCCAGATCACCCCCAGCAATGGCCGGCCGCTCTCGTTCCTCGACTTTCTCCCGAAGGATTTTCTGCGGGCGTGGAATGGCTCCATCGAGCGGGCAGAAAAGATTGCACCCATTGCTGGAGCGATCGTGAGCGGGCACTTCTGCCGGCTGGGACGGAGCCGTTTGGATTCGGCAATCGACAGCGCGGAGGATCGCGCGCTTCTAGTAGATTTCCTTGAGGACGAGCAAGCGCGTCAGCAGCGGCTGCTGGGCGGGCGTTCAGGGGAAGAATTCGAGTTGCTCACTGACGTGCTGCAGTTCTGCGACGTGCTCAGCCTCTACCTGTGCTGCGGCACCACCGGGGACGTGGAATTCCGGCAGAGCCTCGGAACTAAGCCCATCCGCTTGCGACGCGAGGCCGCACGCAGTCCCGAGCAGGCCGCCGTCTGCCGCTTCGAGCCTTCCCCTTTCGCAGAAGGCGGCGTGGACCTGGCTGTCGTCGCGCGCCACTATCCGTCCGATCGCCGGCCAGGCACGGTGACATTGCCATTTCTGCTGTGGTGAGGGGTTCAATTCCGTTTCGGCTGGTCGTTGACGATGGCCAGCATGATCTGGTCCACCACCTCCAGCGAACGCTTAGAGGCGAGCTTGTGGTTATTCGTCAGGATCGAGAATGCGATCGGCAGACCATTGACGGTGGTGGCATAGCCGGAGAGTGTGCTCACGTGGCCCAGGGCGCCGGTCTTGGCATGCACCCGGCCCTCGGCGGCGGTTCCTTTGAAGCGATTGGCGAGTGAGCCGTCGATGCCAGCTATGGCCAGCGTGTCCTGCCACGTCTTGCCCCAGGACTGCCCGGCAGCGTAGCGCAGCAGTTGCACTACGGCGTGCGGCGTCACCAGGTTTTCGCGCGACATGCCGGAGCCGTCGTAGAAAACATACTGGTCCGGGTCAATGCCGGCCTGCGTCAGGAAGCCGCGCTCCACTTCCAAACCGCCTTCGATCGTCCCCGAGGTCCCCTTCTCGCGGCCGAGCAGACGCAGCATCAGCTCGGCGTGCAGGTTCTGGCTGACCTTATTGATGACCTGAAGGTCCTCGATGAGCGGAGAAGATTCGTAGCTGGCCAGCACGAGCGGCTGCCGCGAAGTCGCGTGCTCTCCGCCGCCTGAAGCCAGCGCGGTGACGGTGAGCGTCTGCAGGCTGGCCAGCTCAGTGTGCCGGGTGCGGAACTTGCCATATACGGCGACGCCGCGCTGCTCGAGAAGACGCCGGAAGAGCTGACCTGCGAAGGCCGCCGGATCGTCGATGGCCAGCGCTTCACCCGCGCCGGGGTCGTCCACCGGGATGTTGCCCCAAAGCGTCAGCAGGTTGGAGCCGGGCTCACGGTTGATGAAGATCTTGCGCGGCCCGGTGCCAGAAGGTGTGGTGAGGATGCGGTTGTCGATGCGGTAGTAATCGGCGAACGGGTCGATGGAGACGAAGGCCTTCTCGCCGGGACGGTCGGCGGGCAGGATGTTGACGAACATCACGTTGTCGTTGATGCTCAGCGCCGAGACGGGCGCGCCCGATTCCCACACCAGGTCGTCCTGCGTCCAGCCCTCGCCGTACCGCTCGAAGGCGTAGTAGGAATCGTCGGCGACGATGTCGCCGTCAATGTATTTGACGCCCTTCTGCACCAGCTGGTCTGCCAGTTTCTCCAGCACGCGGATCGAAGGCTGCGTGCGCTGGGTACGGCCGCCATAGGGCAGCACCCGGCCCGACAGATTGGGATCGCCGCGTCCTACCAGCACCAGGTCGCCCACCAGACGGCCGTACTTGTCCACTGCGCCAGCGGTCTCGAGCGTGGTCTTGAAGCGGTAGTCCGGCCCGATAAGCGCCAGTGCCGCCGCGGTGGTGAAGAGCTTGGTGTTTGACGCGGGCGTAAACAGCTTGTCGGAGTTCAGCGCATAGAGCGTGCGCCCATCTTTGAGCGACACCACTTCGATGCCCCAGAAACCGCGTCCCACGTCGGGTTGGGCAAGAATCGCCTCAATCGTCGATGCCAGGGGATCCTGCTTCGCCAGCGCGGGCTGGACGATCACGAGCAGCAGCAGCAAAGGTGGAAGTATGCGGCGGTACATACGTTGGCGTGATTGTAGCACCGGGTGAGTACCGAGTACCCTGTACCAAGTACCAAGGACATGGCTGGCCATCCGACTCGGTACTCGCCGCTTGGTACTCGGTACTGACCATGCGTCCCCACTTCACCTGGCAACTGCGCTCGCGCACTCTGGAGCTCGGCCCGCGCACGCTCATCATGGGCGTGCTCAACGTCACGCCTGACTCGTTTTCCGACGGCGGCAGGTTCGTCGAACCGCGCGCAGCCATCGAGCACGGCTTCAAGCTGCTGGACGACGGCGCGGACATCCTCGACATCGGCGGAGAATCCACGCGGCCGGGAGCCATGGCGGCTTCCGGCCAGCCGGCGGTCCCGGCCGAGGAAGAGCTTCGCCGCGTGATGCCGGTGATCGAGGAACTGCTGCGCCAGCGCCCCGAGGTGGTCGTGTCGATCGATACCTACAAAGCGCAGGTAGCGCGGAAGGCGGTCGAGGCCGGAGCGGAGATCACGAACGACGTGAGCGGGCTGTGCTGGGACGCCGAGATGGCACTCACCCTGGCCGAGCTGAAGTGCGGCGTAGTGCTGATGCACATGCGCGGTCGGCCGGAGGAGTGGCGCACCCTGCCGCCGCTTAGAGACCCCGTGGGGCTGGTCAGTCGCGAACTGCGGAGAAGCGCGGAGGCTGCGGTAATGGCCGGTATCGCCCGCCAGCGCATCGTGCTCGATCCCGGCTTCGGCTTCGGCAAGAGTTTTGATGAGAATTATCCCCTGCTGGCGCATTTCGACACGCTGCAGGAACTCAGATATCCGCTGCTGGCGGGGGTCTCACGAAAGTCGTTTATCGGGCGCACGCTGGCCAAAGACGGCACCGACGCTCCGCCGCAGAAACGCCTTTACGGCAGCCTCGCCGCGATGACGGCGGCCATTCTGAAGGGAGCGCACATCGTGCGTGTGCACGATGTGAAGGCAGCGGTGCAGGCGGCAAAGATAGCCGACGCTGTCCTCCGCGGGTGAACTGCCTACTCCGTCCTGATCTCCATGGTCTGATCGACGCTGATGGTCTGCGGCGCGGCGCCGGCAGGACCGGAGTAGCTGGCGACCACGCGGAAGGAGTCACTGCCGACGTCCACCGAGTAGGTGTAACCGCGGCGGCCGGAGGCGGGCAGGTTGATCACGCCCTTGGAACGGAGCTCATCGAGCGAAAGGTACCTGCCCTCGAGGGCGAACTGGCTGCGCTCGGCGTTGGCGATGGCCAGCAGGTCGTTCTGCACGCCGGTCGTGTCCACCGCGGCGCGAATATTTCCGGAGCCCGTCGGCATCACACTCGTGGCCTGACGCGTGTAAAGCCACGCTCCCACACATAGCACGATCAGCAAGCCGAGATAGCCAAACGATCGGCCCACAGCACGCTCCTGGGCCGAATTGTATGTCAGGGAACCGCCGGCGGACCCATGACCACGGAGGAACACGGAGGTACGGAAGGGCACCGGCCCTCCGGTACCTTTGCGGCGGACGTTTAGATGTCCAGGTTCTTCACGTCGAGGGCGTTGTCCTCGATGAACTTGCGACGGGCCTCGACGTCTTCCCCCATGAGCGTGGTGAAGATGGTCTCGCACTCGGCGATGTCTTCCAGCTTCACTTCGAGCAGGGTGCGGCGCTCTGGATCCATGGTGGTCTCCCAGAGCTGTCCCGCGCTCATCTCGCCCAGTCCCTTGTAGCGCTGGACGGTGTAGTCCTTGCGGCCTTCGTTGAGCACGTAATCGAAGAGCTCGCGTGCGGTCTGCATCTCGACTTCCTCGCGCTCCTTGGCCTTGGGGGCGGCTTTGGGGGTCTTCTTGGCGGCCTTTTCGCGCTCGGCGCGCTCGGCATCGCTCTGCGCCTCGTCGCCATTGGCAGCGGGCGCGGTGCGCGGCACGGCCTGGACGACAAACGGCGGCTCCATGTAGGCCTCGATCTGCTTGAACTTCGAGACCATCTGCCGGTACTCGGGCGCCTGCGCCAGCTCCCAGTTGATCACCCGCTCTGCGCCCTGCTCGTCGGTGACGTGGACTTCCCACAAGTTGTGCTCAGTCTCAAACTTCGACTCGACCGACTTGAAACCCTCGTCTTTTGCCAGCGACCTCAGTTGCTTTTCGAGCTGGGCAATCTTCTTCGGAGGCTTGCCGTTCTCGCCTTCGAAATCGGGGCGCTTGGAGAGGTCGAGGCGCGGCAGCAGTTCGGTGACCTTCTCGTGCCGGATGCGCTTGTCCACCTTGTCGAAGAAGGCGAGATACTCGTTCAGTGTGGTGACGAACTTCGTGAGCGGCGCGCCTTCCATCTTGGCGGCGCCCTCGCCGTAGCGGACGACCAGGTCCTCGGACGCGCGCTTCACCATCACCTTGACGAACTCGCGGTCGTCCTTGATGTACTGCACCGACTTGCCCTTCTTGATCGAATAGAGCGGCGGCTGAGCGATGAAGACGTGCCCGCGCTTGATCAGCTCCTGCATGTGGCGGAAGAAAAACGTCAGCAGCAGAGTGCGGATGTGCGAGCCGTCCACGTCGGCGTCGGTCATCAGAATGATCTTGCCGTAGCGGACTTTGCTGGGATCGAAATCTTCCTTGGCGATGCCGGTGCCCAGAGCGGTGATCATGGCGCGAATCTCTTCGTGCGACAGCATCTTGTCGTAGCGCGCCTTCTCCACGTTCAGGATCTTGCCCTTCAGCGGCAGGATGGCCTGGAAGCGGCGGTCGCGTCCCTGCTTGGCGGTGCCGCCGGCGCTCTCGCCCTCGACCAGGAAAAGCTCGCAGCGATTGGGATCGCGCTCGGAGCAGTCGGCCAGCTTGCCGGGCAGGCCTCCGGAATCGAGCGCGCCTTTGCGACGGGTGAGGTCGCGGGCCTTGCGCGCGGCTTCACGGGCGCGCGCCGCGTCGATGGCCTTGTTGATGATCTTGCGCGCCACCGTGGGGTTCTGCTCGAAGAACGCTCCCAGGCGCTCGTTCAGGAAGGCCTGCACAATGCCGGCGATATCAGAATTCAGCTTGCCCTTGGTCTGGCCTTCGAACTGCGGCTGCGGCAGCTTGACGCTGATCACGGCCACCAGGCCCTCGCGCACATCGTCGCCGGTGAGGTTCTCCTTCACGTCCTTGAAAAGCCCGAGCTGCTGGCCGGCGTAGTTGATGGTGCGGGTGAGCGCGGTGCGGAAGCCGGAGAGATGCGTGCCGCCATCCACCGTGTTGATGTTGTTGGCGAAGCTGAAGACGGTCTCGGAGTAGGCGTCGTTGTACTGCAGCGCAATCTCCATGGCCACGCCGTCGCGCTCGGCTTCCATGTAGATGGGCTTGTCGTGCAGCACGCTCTTGCCGCGGTTCAGGTGCTTGATGAACTCCGAGATGCCGCCGTTGTACTTGAACTCCGCCTGCTTGGCCTCGCCGGTCTTGGGATCGGTGGTGCGCTCGTCCTTGAGCGTGATCAGCAGGCCCTTGTTGAGGAAGGCCAGCTCGCGCAGGCGCTGCGCCAGGGTGTCGAAGTTGTACTCGGTGGTCGAGAAGATTTCCTTGTCGGGGACGAAGTGGACCTTCGTGCCGCGCTTCTGCGTCTTGCCGGTCTTCTTGAACTTCGAGGTAGGCTCGCCCTTGGAGAAGGTCTGCTCCCAGACGAAGCCGTCGCGCCAGATCTCGAGCTCGAGCTGATAGCTGAGCGCGTTCACCACGCTTACGCCCACGCCGTGCAGTCCGCCCGAGACTTTGTAGCTCGACGTATCGAACTTTCCGCCGGCGTGCAGCTTGGTCATGACGACTTGCGCGGCGGGGAGTTTCTCGTCGTCCACCACCATCTCGTCCACGGGGATGCCGCGACCGTTATCGACGACGGTGATCGAGTTGTCGATGTGGATGGTGGTCTCGATCTTGTCGGCGTAGCCGGCGAGGGCCTCGTCCACCGAGTTGTCCACCACTTCGTA
>DATKLD010000108.1:0-6543 GCA_035542595.1 Terriglobales bacterium | reverse complement strand
CCCTTCGCGCAGCCAGCGGCGTCGCTGGATGGGATCGCCGAAGGGCGAGGCCTTGACCCGGCCCTCCGCATCATAGCCCTCAGCGATTTCGCGCGCCTCCAGCTCCGCCCAGCGCACGTGCCGCGCTGACCACACGCTCAGGTCCGAAGTCAGCACGTCCACGTAGTCGTGCTCGAGCTTGCGCACGTCGCCGCGCACCACGTAGTGCTGGTCGTAGAGGCGCTCTTCGCATCTGCCGCGGCCCTTGCGAAACAGGCGCAGGTGGTAGGAGGGATAATGCCCGCCGTGCCGGATCCAGCGACCCATGAATAGGGTGCGCTTGCGGAACAGATAGCCGTCCACCTCGGGCGGCGGATTGAGCAGGATGCCGTTGATCTCTGCGACCAGCTCCGGGGTGAGGCGTTCGTCGGAATCGAGGTGCATGACCCAGTCGGCGGCCAGCGGGAGATGGTCCTGCGCCCAGTTGCGCTGCGCGCCGTAAGTCTCGAAGGGATGCTCGAACACAGCGGAGCCGGCCTGGCGCGCGATCTCGCGCGTACCATCGGTCGAGCCCGAATCCACCACCAGCACCTCGCAATCGAGGTGCTTCAGGCTGGCCAGGCAGTCGGGAAGATTCGCTTCCTCGTTATAGGCAAGCACGATGACGGAGACCCGCGGCTGACGATCGCCGTCGGGGCGGGTCACTGCATCAGGACTGGCGCCGACTTGTGCTGTTCGAACCAATGTCCCAAGGTCACCATCGCCCAAACCCGCGACCATGCCGGGCTCCTGGGCTCACGCAAGAAGGTTTGAGTGATCGGCGTGATCCCTCCGGGATCGATCAGGCCGGAGTCTTTCAGCGAACGCAGGCTCTCTTCCATCGTCTCCCGCAGCGGCCCTTGCAGCCACAGGCCGATGGGAGGCATGAAGCCGCGCTTGCCCTGCTCGAGTTGCGAGCGGGTATAGAGGCCATTACACATCGTGCGAAGCACGTGCTTCGAGGGGGCGCCCGTGGGCAGCAGCACGTCGCTGGGCAGGCGGAAGGCCCAATCCACCACGTCCAGGTCGAGCAGCGGCACACGGATCTCGAGCGAGGAGGCCATGCCGAAGACGTCGCTGTCGCGCAGCAGCACATTTCCCAGATAGAAAGCAGACTCCAGGCGCGCGACCGAGGCCACCGGGTCCGAGGGTGCCACCCATCCGTCGCAATTCAGCTCCGGCACCTGGTAGCTCGGCGACAGGTCCAGCTCCGAGGGCTCCAGTCCCAGCCGGGCCAGGCTTTGGTCCGAGAGCAGGCGGCGCGTGTGGAAATAGATGGCGAGGAAGTCCGGGCCGGCGGTGGCGATGTCCGCCGCCTTCGAGCGCACGACCGAGTTCATGGGGAGCGCCAGGTTACGAGCCAGGGCCGCCCGCCAGCCTGGCGGCAACGACGTCATCCACGACAGCGCACGATGGATGCGCGGCACGCGGCGGAAGCTGTTGTAACCAGCGAACAGTTCGTCGCCGCCCATGCCGGAAAGCGCGACACTGATGCCCTGCTCGTGCACAGCTCGCGCCACCATGTAGGTATTGAAACCGTCCATGGAAGGCTGATCCATGGCGGCGAGCGCATCACGCATCCAGGCCAGCGCCGTTGATTGCTCTACGGGATATTCGTGGTACTGCACGCCGAAGCGTGCCGCAGTGACGCGGGCGATGGCCGCCTCGTCATACACCGGTTCGTCGGAAAAGGAGACGGTGAAGGCGTGCAGGTGTTCGGTTGCGCCCTGGACCTGGCGTGCGATTCCCAGGACAGCGGTGGAATCCAGGCCCGAGCTCAAGAAAATGCCGACGCGCACATCGCTGAGCAGATGGCGTCGCACCGCTTGCTGGAGCAGGGCGCGGCCTTCTTCCGCCACTTCCTCCGGCCTGCTTTTGCGCTGGCCGTCCAGAGGCGGGAATTGCCAGTACGTGCCCTGGGCGGTCGCGCGTCCCAGGCTATCGAACTCCTTCCAGGTGCCGCGCGGCAGCGTGAACACTCCTTCGAAAAGGGTGAGCGGCTCCTGCACCGCACCGTACGCCAGATAGCCGGCCAGGGCGCGTTGGCTGGCAACCGTCGGCACGAGCCCGCTGCTCATCACAGCGCGCACTTCCGAGGCACACACAAACCATTCCCCTTCCCGCGCCGCGTAATAAAGTGGCTTGATGCCGAGATGATCGCGGGCGATAACCAGGCGCGAGCGGCGCGCGTCCCAGAGGGCGAAGGCGAACATACCGCGCAAACGCCGGAGGCAATCCACACCCCAATGCTGATAGGCGCGCAGCAGCACTTCCGTATCGCCGTGGCTGCGAAAGCTGAAGCCCGCCTGCCGCAACTCGCGGCGCAGGTCAGGAGAGTTGTAGATCTCGCCGTTGTAGACCAGTACGTCGCCAGTGTCGGAGTTGTGCATGGGCTGGTGCCCGAGCGGCGACAGGTCAAGAATGGCCAGGCGGCGATTGCCCAGGCCTACGATGCCGTCGCCGACCTGGAGCACGACGGCGCCCTGATCGTTCGGTCCGCGGTGCGCCTGGGAGTCGTTCATGGTGCGGACCATGGCCGCCGCACATTCCGGCTTATGCTTCCCCAGCAAGGCGGCAATTCCGCACATTCAGTGGCTCACCGCTCCTTGTATGGGATGGGGAAATCGCGGAAGCGCGCCGGCTAAAGCGCGGTGCGAGTGGCTCGCAATACGTCGGAAGACAAAATTTCCCGAGTCAGGAAACACGTTGTTCTTTGAGCAGGAGCTTACCATAAAGTTGCAGCATGCGCCGCGCGACTGTTTCCCAGGTGAATTCCTGCTCCATCCAGCAGCGACCGCGTTCGCCCATCTCGCGGAGGGGCATATGGCTCATGCGCTCGATAGCGGCGACCAGGCTGGCGGGATCGTTCTCCACCCAGAGACCGCAGCCGTGCGCCTCGACGCCACTCCACGGCGTTCCCCTGCTGGCAATGACCGGAACGCCGTGCGCCAGCGCTTCGGCCACTACCATGGCGAAATTTTCGGTGTGCGAAGGAAAAATCGCGAGGTCGCTCTCGGCGAAGAGATCGGTCTTAGCTTGTCCACGCACTTCTCCCAGGAAGGTAACCTGTTCGCACACTCCGAGATGGCGCGCGCTGTCCGCGAGGCCGGCGGTGTAAGTTGCGTCGCCCGTACCCGCGATTGCCAACGACCACGGCCGCGCGAGGCTGGGCAGACGCTGGCAGGCGGCCAGCAGGTTTTCAACGCCCTTCTTCCGGTCGATGCGCCCGAGAAACAACAGCCGCAGAGCTGCTGCACTGTCGCGGTGCTCGCACGCGGGCGGAATCTCGACCCCGTTGGGGATTACCGTCGCGCTGGCGCCGGGAAACCTCGCCACGCTCTCCTGCGCCTCCGACTCCGAGGTGACATGCAAGACCATGCCGTGGGGCGCCAGACGGCGGCAAGCTTTTTCCCACGCCGCCTTGATGCGCGGCCGCCGCGAGCTTTGCCAGCGCTGCAGGGCTCCTCGTGGCGACCACACCAGCGGTTTGCGCAGCCAGCCGCACGCCGCCAGCGTCGGCAGGGTGGGAAAGTTGTACACCGCGGTGAGGTGCACGAGATCCGCCCAGCGCAACGCCGGCATCAGACGTTCCAGCAGCTGCGGAGACACGGAATGGCGAAAGATGCGCGGGCAGTAACGCACCGAAACACCCGGCGGCAGCGTCACCGGAGTGTCCCGGGGGACATCGAGCACTGCGTCGAGGCCGTTGGCGTCGGTGGTCAGCACGCGTACTTCGCAACCCTGGCGCACCAGTCCCGCGCACAGTTCATATACGGAGGTGATCGGACCGCCGTAGTGGAAGGCGGGATAGAAAGACGGCACGACGTGCAGAACCTTCATGCCGAAGGCTCGCGAATGAGTTGTGGTACTCTCGCCACCAGTGATTCTCATTGTGCCATGAGTGCGCGGCTTCTTCGCAAGGTTGTGCTGGTGACCTCCGGCCTGGGGACAGCGCACGGCGGCATTGGCGTGGTCTCGCAGTCGATCCTGAAGGCGCTGGCCGCCGAACACGAAGTCGCGCTGTGGCGGCATCCGGTGGCCCTGCCGCGCCCGCTGCGCAAGGGGATGTTCGCAGCGCGCGGGCTCTGGACCTCGCTGGGCAACCCTGACTTTGTTTTCTACGAACACATCCACTTAGCGGCCATCCACAACCTGCTGCCGGGACTCAAGAGAGTACCGTACGGCGTTTTCCTGCACGGCATTGAAGTCTGGGAGCCGCTGGTCGCGCAGCGGCGCGAGGCGCTGCTGCGAGCCAACATCCTGCTTTCAAACTCGGCCACCACCGTGGCGGCCGCACGTGCAGTGAACCCCTGGCTTCCTGAAGTCAAGGTGACGTGGCTGGGCGTGCCGCGACGTGAAGCTGGGGTGCATGTGGGTGAGTTGCCGCCCGTGGGGCTGATCGTTGGACGCATGGTCTCAGTGGAGCGCCTCAAAGGACATGATCCTGTGCTCGATGCCTGGCCGGACGTGCGCAAGTCCGTTCCCGATGCCCGGCTGCTCATCGTGGGCGGCGGCAACGATCTGGCGCGCCTTAAGCGGCGTGTCGCACACGAGCAGATCGCCGGGGTTGAATTTCTCGGTCGGCTGAGTGACGAAGAGCGTGATCGTGTCTACGCTCGCTCCCGCCTTTTCTTCTTTCCTTCCAAGCAGGAAGGCTTCGGCCTGGCAGGAATCGAGGCCGCCGCCGCGGGCATGCCGGTCATGGGCTTGGCGGGTACCGTGATGAGCGAGCTGTTCCCCAATGGCAGCGCCGTCCTAGTCAACGATCTTCTGGTTTCGACCATCACCAAAGCTGCAGTGCGGGTGCTGGGCGATTCCGAGTACGCGACCACCATGGGCTTCGCCGCTCGCAAGCGAGTGGAAGAAAATTTTCTGGAAGAACACTTCGTCGCCCGCTTCCAGGCGGCGCTGAGACCGCTGCTGGAGTAAGTCAGGAATCAGGAATAATGGTCCAATGGCTCAATGAATCAATCCTAGTATCCCACCCGCTTGTTCACCAGCCCGAGCAGCGGCTCGCCAGCAAGATAGCGCCGGAGGTTCTCCTTGATCAGCGCGTAATGGCGCTCCCACATCTTGTCCGACGTCGCGGCGGTATGAGGCGTGATCAGCAGGTTATCCAAGTCCCAAAGTGGCGAGTCGGCAGGCAACGGCTCGTGATCGAAAACGTCAAGGGCAGCGCCGCCGATACGGTGGTGCCCCAAAGCATCAGTTAGAGCGGCCTCATCAATCAGCGCACCACGGGCAACGTTGATGATGTAAGCCGTCGGCTTCATGCGCGCAAGGCGTTCGTCATTGATGAGACGGCGCGTCATCTCGGTGAGCGGCGCGGCGAGGACGAGGAAGTCGGATTGTGAAATGACGTCGTCGAGGCGATCAGGACCGAGGCTCTCGACGCCGGGCAGGGGTCCCTCGACTCGCGCGCCAACCCCGGGCGCGCTCGCTCGGGATGACACCGCATTGTTTTTCCTCTGCGGATGCTTGCGGACGACCAAGACACGCATCCCCAACGCGACCGCGCTGCGAGCGACTTCCGAACCAATCGCGCCGAAACCAATCACGCCCAGCGTCGAGCCCGCGAGTTCCGTGGGGTGCGGATGCTGATAGCTGATCTGCTCCTGCGCCCACACATGCTGCTGCTGATAGCGCACCGCTGACGGCAGCCGCTTGGCGAGCGCGATCATGAGTGCAATCGCATGCTCGGCGACCACGGGTCCGTGGACGGAGCGGGCATTGGTGACGATGATGTCACTGGCGCGCAGCTCCGGCGACATGAGCTGGTGGACGGCTGCAGCCGTGGAATGGATCCACCGCAGCTTTCTTGCGACGCGGACCTGCTCACCGCGCAAGGACCAGCCGAAGAAGATCTCAGCATCGCGGATGTGCTCTTCCACATTCTTGTAAGTGCTGCGCTGGTCGACTTCAACCTCCGGGAATTCACGGTGGATGCGCTCGCCCAGCCATTCGGGCGCGCTCCAAAGCGCAAAAGGATGATGGATCAGAATGAGTAACTTCATGTTCGCTGCGGATGAACGCGTCTCTGAAACCAGCGATTCTAATTGATTCGCTCGGCGGCCTCTGAGGCCTGGATGGCTTTCATTTCTTGACGGCGGCATCTACGGGCACACGCAAGTCATGCCCGGTCATCTCCTTGGGCTGGGCGATACCAAGAAGACCAAGCACCGTCGGCGAAATGTCCTGAAGCGCACCGTCAGGACGAAGGCTGAACTTCTTGTTCTCATCGCTGACGAGGATGAGCGGGACCGGATTCGTGGTGTGTGCGGTGTGCGGGCCGCCCGTCGCCGGGTCGATCATCATCTCGGCATTGCCGTGGTCGGCGGTGACCATCATCACGCCGCCCCTCTGGCGTACGGCGGTGTAGATACGGCCTAGGCAGGCGTCCACCGTTTCCACCGCATGGATGGTGGGCGGAATCTTGCCGGAGTGCCCAACCATGTCGGCGTTGGCGAAGTTCACCACGATCACGTCGAAGGCGGTATCGCTCACCGCCTTGACCACGGCGTCGGC
>DATKLD010000107.1:0-11560 GCA_035542595.1 Terriglobales bacterium | reverse complement strand
TGCCATTCGGAATTATTTTAGAATCGCTACCTAACCCAAGCCATGAAAGCTCCCACGACGCTTCTTGACCTTTTGCAACTGGCGCCCGGCGACCGGACGGCCATTATCGTCCCAGAACTAAACCTGCACATTAGCTACGATTCGCTGCGGCAGCAGGTCATGGCCGTGGCTGATGCGCTGGCTGCGGCCGGCATCCGCCACGGGAACCGCGTCGCCATTGTCCAGCCCAACGGTTTGCCGGCGATCGTCTGTTTCCTGGCCGCGGCAATAACCGGCACCGCCGCCCCGCTGAATCCCGCCTATCCTTACGAAGAGTTTTTCTTCTTCCTGGGCGACACTTCGGCGCACCTTTTGCTGTGTCCGCATCTGGGCGCTGAGCAGGCGCGCGCTGCCGCCCTCGATCGCGGCATCCGCGTGCTGAGCGTAGTGATGGACCCGCAGGGAACGGTGCACATCGTGCACAAGCGCGAGGGGACGCCCGCCGTGCCGCCGTCGCCCGAGGACGTGGCTCTGATCCTGCATACCAGCGGCAGCACCGGACGCCCCAAGCGCGTGCCTTTGCAGCATTCCAACCTGGTTGTTTCCGCCAGCAACGTTGCCGACACCTACTCCCTGTCTCCTGACGATGTGTCCCTGTGCATCATGCCGCTGTTCCATATTCACGGGATGGTGGCTTCGACGCTGGCGCCGCTGCTTTCCGGCGGCACGGTCGTGGTGCCCACCAAGTTCAGCCCGCTGACTTTCTGGCGTACTGTGCATGAGCATCGCGTGACCTGGTATTCGGGAGTTCCCACCATGCACCAGCTTCTGCTGGCGCGCGCCCACGGCCACAAACATCACGCCGGAACTCTGCGCTTTATCCGCTCCGCCAGCGCCCCCATGCCGCCGGAGAAGATCCACAAGGTGGAGGAACTGTTCGGCGTGCCCTTCGTCGAGGCCTATGGGATGACGGAGGCCTCGCACCAGATGGCGTCGAATCCACTCCCGCCGAAGCATCGCAAGCCCGGTTCGGTGGGACCGGCCAGCGGTATTCGTATCAGCATCATGGATGCGCAGGGCAAGCATCTCCGCAAGGGAGAACGCGGCGAGGTGGTGATTCAGGGGCCGAGCATATTCGATGGATACGAGAATAATCCCGAAGCCAATGCTGCTTCCTTCGTGAGGGGATGGTTCCGCACCGGCGACCAGGGATATCTCGATGCGGATAACTACCTGCACCTGACCGGCCGGATCAAGGACCTGATCATCCGCGGTGGCGAGAACGTTGCGCCCCGCGAGGTGGACGAAGTGCTGCTGGCGCATGCGGCGGTGGCCGAGGCCGTCACCTTCGCCATGCCGCATCCCACGCTGGGCGAGGAAGTGGCGTCCGCGGTGGTGCTGCACGAGCAGGGAGGCGCGCACGAATCGGACCTGCTCAAGCACTGCCGCGAACGTCTGGCGGAATATAAGTGTCCGAAGAAAGTGTTCATCGTGCCCAGCATTCCCTTGACCGCGACGGGGAAGATCCGCCGCCAGCAGGTGGCGTCCGCCATTTTGGACGGTCAGCTATGAAGTTTCTGATCGCGGGCGCGGGCGCCATCGGGGCCTACATCGGGGCGCGCATGGCGCGCGCGGGAATCGATGTCACGCTGTTTGCCCGCGGCCCGCATCTGCGGGCGATGCAGCAGCACGGAGTGTGCGTCAGGAGCGCGGAGGGAGACTTCGAGGCGCGGCCGCGCATCGTCGGCGCGCTCGCAGACGCAGGCCCGGCGGATGTGGTCTTCCTTGCGGTCAAAGCACACAGCCTGCCGCAACTCGCGCCCCAGCTCCATTCCGTCCTCGCTCCGGAGACAACCGTGGTCAGCACGCAGAATGGCGTGCCCTGGTGGTTTTTCCAGGGCTTTCGTGGCCCGGCAGAAGACATCCGTCTGGAGCGGGTCGATCCCGGAGGCGTGATCGCCGCCGCCATCGAACCGCGCCGCGTAGTCGGCTCGATCGTATACTTCTCCACCGAGATCATCGAGCCGGGAGTGGTTCTACACACCGAAGGAAACCGCATCTCGCTCGGCGAGCCCGACGGCACACGCTCCCCGCGCTCGCGCAGCATCGCCGACGCCCTGATCGCTTCCGGCTTGCGCTGCCCGGTCACCACCCACATCCGCAACGAAATCTGGGTGAAGATTCTGGGTAACGTAGCGTTCAACCCCATCAGCGCGCTGACACGGGCCACGCTGGTTCAGATGGCGCGCGATCCCGAGGTGTCGGCGCTGGTCCGCAACATCATGATGGAAGCCCAGGCCGTGGCCGCGCGACTGGGCCTGGAACTGCCGGTCACGATCGAGCAGCGGATGGCGGGCGCGGAAAAGGTCGGCGAGCACAAGACCTCGATGCTGCAGGATCTGGAAGCCGGACGTCCGCTCGAACTCGAGGCCGTGGTGGGAGCGGTGGTCGAACTGGGAGAGCGGCTCGGGCTGCCCATGCCTCACACGCGGAGCGTGTACGCTTGCACGAACTTGCTCGCACAAGCACGAAACAACGTTCCCGGCGAGCGCGTTTAGCGTACTCAGCCTCCTTGCCGAGAGTGCCCCGCAGCTGGGCGTAATACCTTGTTGTCGAGTGACCTATGCACGATCGCGTCTTTGATCCCGCGCAGGTACACAAGCTGGAGGCCAAAGAGCGCCTTCTCTGGCTGCCGCCCGGCGAGGTGTTGGGCTGGCTTGAATTGCGGCCGGGCATGATCGTAGCCGACATCGGGACCGGAACGGGATACTTCGCCATTCCCATGGCGCGGGCCATTGCGCCCGGCGGTCGCGTATTCGCGGTGGACCTGCAGGCCGAGCTGCTTGACGTCCTGCGCGGCAAACTGGGCCAAGCCGACGCGCCCGCGAACATCGTGCTGCTGCAGGGCACGGCCAGCTTTACCGGGCTGGCGGACGCTAGTTGCGATCTGGCCCTGCTGGCCAACGTCTGGCATGAGTTGGACGATCACGCCGCTGCCCTCGCCGAGTTGGAGCGCATGCTGAAGCCCGCGGGAAGAATCGCCGTACTGGACTGGCGCCCGGACGCCGAGCATCCTCCGGGCCCCCCGATCGAACACCGTCTGCCCGCCAGCGAAGTGCAGGGATTCTTCCACGACCACGGCAAACGAGTAGATGCGGTGCACAACGTGGGTCAGTATAGCTACCTGATTCTGGCGAGCTAGCGCCCCTTACGTCCTGATTGACTCCAGCGCCACGCGCATGTATGTTGGCCGCCGTTCAGGGAGGCGCTAACCGCTGGCCATGAGTGGCTTCCTATCTCCCGCCGCCAAGGGCGCAGCCCGCCTGCGCGAACTCATCACCGGACCTGAGCCCGTCCTCGCCCCGGGCGCATATGACGCCCTCACCGCCCGCCTCATCGAGCAGGCCGGATTCCCGGCCGTCTACATGACCGGCTTCGGCACGGCTGCAGCGCTTCTGGGGCGTCCCGACGTGGGGTTGGTCACCATGTCGCAAATGGTGGACAACGCACGCCGCATCGCCCAGGCGGTGGACGTGCCCGTGATCGCCGATGCCGATACCGGCTACGGCAACGCCATCAATGTGGTACAGACGGTGCGCGAATACGAGCGCACGGGCGTGGCTGGCATTCATATCGAGGACCAGGTCGCCCCCAAGAGGTGCGGCCACATGGAAGGTAAGCAGGTCGTCGACAGCAGCGAGATGGTGGAAAAGCTTCGCGCTGCCATCGAGGCCCGCAGCTCGCCGGACTTCGTGATCATCGCTCGCACCGATGCTCGCGCCGTCGAGGGGATGGATGGAGCTCTGCGTCGTGGCCGCCTCTACCGCGAGGCGGGAGCGGACATGTTGTTCGTGGAAGCGCCGCAAAGCGAGGATGAGGTCGCGGCTGTGGCGCGCGCTTTTCCCGACACGCCCTTGTTCTTCAACTGGCTGGAAGGCGGGAAGACTCCGCCCGTCCCTCTGGCACGCTTGAAGGAGCTCGGCTTCCGCGTGATCATTTTCCCGCTGGGTGCTCTGTTCGCGATGACTAGGGCAGTGCGCAGCCTGCTCTCGCAGATCCGCGAGGACGGCACGCCGGAGCGTGCTGCCGGCCAGATGGTGAGTTTCCAGGACTTTCTGCAGGTGGTCGGGCTGCCGGAGATCCGCGAGTTGGAAAAGCGGTTCGCAAGCTCACGCTGAGCTTCCGCGATTTGCGATCTATAGGAACCCGACAAGGAGGGCCAATCATGAGCAGCACCGCTTCCGCACAAAGTTCGTCCCCGCCCTGGCACGAAGGTTTGACTGGCAAGCACTGGCGAGTCCTCGTCGCCAGCTTCCTGGGATGGGTGTTCGACGGTTACGAGGCCTATGCCCTCATCGTGGCGCTTCCTTTCGCCCTGCGCGCCCTGCTGCCGCCGGCCGCGTTGAAGTCGGCGGCGGTCTGGGCGGGCATCGCCATCGGCATCACGCTGCTGGGGTGGGGCATCGGCGGCGTGATCGGCGGCACTATGGCGGATTACATCGGGCGCAAACGCATGATGGTGTACTCGGTGCTGTTGTACGGCATCTTCAGCGGCATCACAGCCTTGAGCACCACCTTCTGGATGCTGGCCGGCTTGCGCTTCATCACCGGCCTGGCCCTGGGCAGCGAGTGGAGCACCGGGGTCTCGATGGTGGCGGAGACCTGGCCCGACCGCGCGCGTCCCAAGGGCGCCGGGTTGTTGCAGTCGGGCTTCGGCTGGGGAACGTTGCTGGCGGCGCTGATCTGGTGGACGCTCAGCCGCTTCAACTTCCTTGGACCGCAGACCTGGCGACTCATGTTCGTGGTCGGCGCCATCCCGGCACTCTTCACGCTGTATATCCGCCGCGCGATCAACGAGTCGGAGCGCTGGCTGACAGCAGTGCGCGAACAGCGCTGGGCAGCGACCGAGGTCGCCAGTGATATGGTCCGGAAGCCGTCGCGCCGTCCCTTGAGCCTGGCCGAGATCTTCCGCGAGCGCGAGAGCCGCAAGCGGGTGTTGCTGGCGTTCCTGATGTCGCTGGCAACGATGGTCGGGTGGTGGGCGATCTCCACTTGGCTGCCGGTGTTCACCCAGGGGTTGGCCCGGGCCCAGGGATACGCGAATCCCGTGGTGTGGGGCGCCCGCGCCGCCCTTTTTTATACCAGCGGCGCTGTGGTCGCCTACTTGATCTCGGGATTCGTGGCCGATGCTATCGGGCGCAGGTCGTTCCTGTTTCTCACCTACGCTGGCGCTCTGGTGATGACGCCGGTCACCTACCTGTGGACGCACTCGGTCGAGCGCATGATGTTCGTTGCCGCCATCAATGGGTTTTTCACCCTGGGATGCGCTTATTCCTGGATGGCCATCTACCCGGTCGAGTTGTTCTCCAGCTCAGTACGTTCGACCGCCTCGGCCTTCGTCTTTAATGCCACCCGTTTGATCGCGTGGATGTTCCCCATCATCGCGGGAACCATCATCCAGCGCTTCGGTGGCATCTCGCGCGCCGCGATGACTCTGGGCCTGATCTATATTCTGGGATTGTTTGTTGCCTGCTTCGTGCCCGAAACGAGGGGCAAACCGCTGCCGGCGTGACATTCGGCCAGCGGCGGAATTCTGGTGGCGGCGGGAAGAATTGAACTTCCGACACGCGGATTATGAGACCTTTTCAGGCCATGAACGCAATTGATTGACTGGACGGCAGAAACCCTGCAACCCCTTTTCCGTTCTTGAACTTGTGTCCTGTGGGTGGTTGTCCGAAGTTGTGCTATCCTGTCTTGGAATGTATTAGCGGTCCCCACAAAAGTCCCCACATCTTAGCTTCTGCCACGACACCTCCGGGACCAGGTGGAATCCGGCTTGGAGGCTTTTTGTTCTGAAAGTGGAACAACGTGATTAAAGTCCTTGACAATTCACGGTGTTATTCCTTTAACCGCCTTTGCAGAGGACGCGTGCGCCTTCAGCACTGCAAATCGTCCGCAACCTGCGCCTTTCCTGTGTTTCTTCCGAACGCTGCCGCGTGATGCCCCGCAATGCTCTCCGGCCATCCCGACGCGACACGTGCACATTTGTATGTGCATTTTCTGTTTCCGGAACAATTCACCAATTGCGCACTTATGCAGGGTGAAAGCAAGTAGGCTGCTGCACATATTAAACGTCAATCCAGCGGCAGTTGTTACAGAAAGGGCAGAGGCATATATGCGGCGCAATCGAGGTCGGAGCCAAGTGGCGGCCGAGAAAATGGCTTCCGCCATGGCACGACGGCAATAGAGGCGGCGTGGGAAATGGCTCCGTGTTTTCGGTAGCCTATGCCGTAGATGCGCCAAGGTTTTCTTGCCGCGTTTGGCGGGAATGATGCTCCAGGCGGCGAGCCGCCGTGCCCAGTTCAAAATGCTTCCATCGAGCAGGAGGATGTATGCGCTTGTTGTTCCGTGTTTTTCTCGCGCTGGCCAGTATTCTCCATGCGATCACGTTCCTGCCCGCATCGCGTGCTCAGTGTCCGCTCGACCTTCCAGCCCCCGTTCCTACGCAACTGACAGTCAGTCCGCAACGAATCGTTGGCGGTAGCACTCAGCAATATACGCTCACCCTCACTTACACTATTCCCGAGTGTGGTGTTGGCTGGATATTTGTAGAGAGCAACATCCCGGACCTGTCGTATCCGATATATCAGGATCCTTTTACGCCGTTGACCGTCTTCCGGACCACGATTCCTCTGTATTGGACCACTAATGTTGTTTCGCCCGGCAGTTACACCGAGACCTTCACCTATACTGTGCCTCCGGTTGATCACAACACAATCATGACCTTGACTGCAATTGTGTATGCCAGTAGCGACCCGGTGCCGCTGTCAGCGGGCGTGGCGTCACTATCGGCGTCAATGACGATTGTGCCATTCACAACGTCCATCTCATTAGACAAGGGTCACTTGGTGGGAGGAAGCAACGAGACAGCTACTGCCACAATCTCGTTTAGCGTGCCGTTTTCACCGAAGTATAATCCGACCCCTTATTTCACAACGACGCCAGCTGGACTGCTTAGCACTAGTGGAGCTCCAGCGTCTTTGGCGCGAGGGTTGACGCCGACACAAAGGGTCGCAGAGGCAACGCCGGTTACCGTTACAGCCGGAGTGCAGTTTGCGGGAGGTTCTATAGCGTCAGGAAAGGGCAACTATTCCTTTAACGTAACTTCTTCTGCAAGCTCCATACTGTACATTGACCCGATTATCCCTGCAGATACAGCTTCGGAAACGGCTCTCGGTTCCTCCTGTAATTCCAGTGACCCAACCTGTGGAGGTCCGATTAAGCTGGCCAGTGGCAATACCTACATCCAACAAACAGACATCCGCATTCCTGGTCTTGGAGGTGGCCTGACACTTACCAGGACGTGGAACAGCGCCTGGCCCTCGACGCAAGCAGCTTTAAAGAGTGGCCGATTTGGGCTGAATTGGCGGTCAACCTATGAAGAGCGCGTGTTTTCGGGAAGCGATGGAACTACGAAATACTCGCGTGAAGACGGGAGCTTTTGGTCCTTCGGGCGTGGCTCGAACACGTCGACTTTGCAGGTCATGGCTCCTGCGAATGGTGGCGCGATACTCGTTCCTGGCAGCACTTACTGGACACTAACTTTCAAGAATGGCGAGCAAAGATTGTTCGATAATGCAAGCGGATCGCTCACCGCAATTATCGATCGCAACGGAAATGCGACGGCCCTGTCCTATGACGGGTTGAACCGTCTGGTAACTGTCACCGATCCTGCCTTGCGTCATCTCAACTTCACGTATGCCGATGCGTCCAGCCCCCAAGTCGTCAGCGTTAGCTCGGATGTTGGGCTGGTGCTTTCATACTCCTATGACAGCCAGGGTCGCCTGACTAGAGTCACTAAGCCGGACCAAACAACGGTGTCGTTTGACTACAACGGCCAGTCCCTTATCACGGCGGTCAGAGATTCGGACGGCAATATCCTCGAGTCACATACATACGACTCCATGGGACGTGGAGTAACATCTGCTCGCGCCGGTAGCGTTGATGCCGTGAGTATTACGTATCCCTATTGAGGCATGGTCGGGAGTGAATGCTAGGAACAGATCGTAGGAGGCCGAAGAGGACAACGCCGACGGATGTGGCATTTGTAACAAGAGTGGTTTTGTCGGCTTTGCCTCTGGATTGTCTCCGACTGCCAATCAGGAGTATGGAATGAAAGATAATGAGGTCTGTGGTGCCTCTAGCCCAATCAGCGCTGAACGCACATGCCGGTTCGCGCTTCTGCGCAGTGTCAGACGCATATCGAAGGGCGAGCTATGCACGTGCGGCGTGCTTCTTTTCGCGGTCATTCTCTTCCTCATTTCTTCGTTCGTTAGCGGGTTTGCGCAGGCGCCCCCCCAGATCGATGTCGTCTCCCCCACGGCAGGCGTCGCGGGGACGCAGGTAACGATCGCGGGCACCGGCTTCGGGGCCACGCAGGGCAGCGGCAACGTGTGGCTGGGCAGCACCTACGGAACGGTGGTGAGCTGGAGCGACACCCAGGTGGTGGCCACGGTGGCTTCGGGGGCCAAGAGCGGAGTGGCGCAGGTGCTGCAGGGCGGAGTGTGGTCCAACTCGGTGAACTTCACGGTGGGTGGCGCGAGCCCCGTGCTGCAGCTAGGTGTCGACAACACCCCTGTTACGGTTAACCTCACTTCATCTCCCACGCTTGACTGGGTTGTCTGGGGAGCCGATGGGACTACTACGGCCGCAACACGGAAAGCAGGAACGCCGATAATCAGCGATTTCAGTCCGGTCAACACAGCCAACGTCTACGGGGATACATACGGCGACATTCTGTACAGTTGGAACAATGGAACCCCTATTGTGACCGGGACCGGAATCGGCGCCGAAGTGTCAACCTGGGATCTTAATGGAGGATTTCAAATCACGGTTCCAGCGGACACGACCGTCAAAACCTTAAAACTATACGCTGGCTTTAAGAATAGTGCGGAGTTGGACATTTCTATTAGTGACGGAAGTAGTCCGTCGGTCAACACGCCGCTTTCTGCCGCGTCTGCCTCCCCGTATGTAGAACAGATGTATTCGATTGACTTCCGGGCCGCTTCTGACGGGCAGACATTGACGATTCGGTTGCTGTCGACGGACCCAAACGGAGGGGTTTGGCTACAGGCCGCGGCGTTGCAACCCCGCCTACCTCAAGTGACAATCCTTTCGCCGCAGAACGGTCAGGTTGTTTCGTACCCTGCGAACCTGTCTCTTAGTGTGTCTGCAACACAGATTGACGTTCCCATTACAGGGGTTCAGGTTTCTGGTACCGGAAGCCAGATGCCTAGCCTGCAAAGTCCACCCTATACCTGGTCTTGGAGCCCCGTCCCGGGCCATTACGTACTTCAAGGCCAAGCAACGGACGGTGCGGGTCTCACCGGCGTATCTCACACCGTCGAAGCGGACGTGATTGGAAGCGGCGGCACCTTGGCCAGCTTTGCAAGTTCGTCCTTTCCCTATCCTACTGATCTTACTAGTGAAGGCAGCGCCGATTGGATTTTGTTCGCACCCAGGGAAACCTGGGATCTCCCGAACGGCCAATATTATTCCGGCACGGTTCGCAAGGCAGGTGTTGGGCAACTGATCTCTGCTTACAACCCGCTCGGTCGGGTGGCTTTCTCGGGATGCGGCGGAGCGCAATTTTCGTTCGAAGACGGAATACCCGATCCTCAGGAGGATGCTGTCAGCTGTTTCGCTACGTCTTCATCGGCAATCGGAAGTGGCTTTGAGTTCACAGTTGCGGCGGATACCGCTCCTCGAACGTTGAACGTGTACGTGGGTGCCAATAATGCCCAAGGCAAGCTGGTTGCTTTCTTGAGCGATGGGAGTGCTCCCGTCATCGTCGACGAATCTCTCCAGTCCACTTTTTATGCGGACTTTCGTTACACGATCAACTTTAATGCGGCCTCTGCAGGTCAACGGCTTACGGTGCGGTGGGTTATGGACCAAGCTTTCAGTCCCGTATCCTTCTACGGAAATCTGAGGCTTTATGCCGCTACTTTGACCGGCGCGCCAGCACAGACACCGCTTGAGATAGCCAGCGTCCAGCCCGCGGGTGGTGTGATCGGCACCGTGATTACAATAACTGGGGCTGGTTTTGGTGCGTCGCCAGGCTCTGTGACTATTGGCGGCGTTCCCATGAATATTGGCAGTTGGAGCGATTCCCGTATCGTTGCGACGGTGGCGCGCGGAACTGCAACTGGCATTCTCACTGTGCAGCAAGGTTCCAATGTGGCGACTGGCCCAACATTCACCGTGCTGCCACCAGTTGTGGTCACGACGACTTCTCTGCCAAACTGGGCCGAAAACGCAAGTTACGATACGACGCTGACGGCCAGTGGGGGCCAGAGTCCGTACTTCTGGTCCATTACCGCGGGTAGCCTCCCAGCGGGGCTCTCGTTCAATGCCAGCACCGGCGAGATCACCGGTACTCCGACAGCGACCGGTACGAACAGCTTCACGGTTCAGGTCACGGATTCGAGCTCGCCACCTAGCAGCGCGACGCAATCGCTGAGCCTGACCATCAACCCGCCGCTGGCAATCACGACCGGTTCACTGCCCAATGGGACGCAGAACGTTGCCTACAGCGCTGTGCTTACGGCTGCCGGCGGTGTGAGCCCATATTTCTGGTCCATCAGCCCAGGCGCGCTTCCAGCAGGTTTGACCCTGAATCCAATTACGGGCACTCTGTCCGGTACGCCGATAGGACCTGGAACCCGGAGCTTCACGGTGTATGTGTACGATGCAAACGCGAGTATGGCGGCGATGCCCTTGAGCCTGACAATCCAACCTCCGTCTCAGACAGCACAGTTGACTGACTCACTGGGCAATCAATCGACATATACGGCTGCGGTGATCGGAGGAAAATGGTACGTCTCTGATGGATCTGGTCCTGGGTGTTCCAGCTGCACGACTCGCGGAGCCGTCCACCTGACGTTCGACGACAATGGCAATGTGTTGTCCCTCACCGATGCCCTCGGACACACAACCTCTTACACCTACGATACAGCAAGCAACATGACATCGCAGACAGTCCAGGTGGACGCGACGACGACTGCAACGACGACATACACGTACAACAACTTCGGCGAAGTGCTGACTATAACCGACCCGCTTGGGAATACCACCACAAACACGTACGATTCGCATGGCAATCTGCTTTCCGTTACCTCTCCCGCGCCGGATGGGGGCACGGCACCGAGCGTTACCCAGTTTGCATACGACAGCAAGGGCGAATTGACTCAGATTACGGATCCGCTGGGCCGACTCACCGTGCTGACATACACCTCTGCGGGGCTTGCGAGCACGATCACTGATCCACAGCAGAACGTCACCAGCTACGAATACGATCCTCATGGCAACCGCGCGGCGGTGGTGGACGCCATGCAGCACCGCACCACATTCGCTTACGACGCTGGTGACCGGCTGGTCAGCATCACCTACCCGGACCAGACCTCGGTCAGCTTCACCTACGATTCCCGGGGCCGCCGGACTTCCGCGACCGATCAGAACGGAAAAAACACAACCTATGCCTACGACGGCGCGGACCGTCTGATCGCGGTCACCGACGCCG